>SUTT01000034.1 GCA_015152565.1 Cyanobacteria bacterium SIG27 | reverse complement strand
CAAGGAGAAATCCAAATTACAATCATTGCAACCGGTTTTGAATTGAAAAACGGTGAAGTTTCTGCTCCATCTACAACATCTGCAGGTAACAAACTTTCTGCGGCTGGTTTGTTTGATACATTTAGCCCAAGCGCAATGAGCTCTACTTCATCATCATTCCCATTTGCAATGCCAACAAGCACTTCAGAAGAACCAAAAAGAGAAACATCAATTCCTCAAACTTCTGGAAATTCGCTAGATATACCTGAATTTTTAAATCCAAAAAATAGATTATAATTCAAATTATGTATAATAAAAGACTAGGTTTAAACCTAGTCTTTTTTAGTATAAAATATTCTTATAAAAATTAACGAGGTTAAAATGATAAATAAAAAATCAAGAGAAGAAATAAAATTAATGCGCTTAGCTGGTAACATTGTTGCACTTGTTCATCAAGAAATGGCAAGAGTAATTGAGCCTGGGATTTCAACTCTTGAATTAGATAAAATTGCATACGATATAATTAAAAAAAATAAAGCAATACCAACCTTTTTAGGCTATTGTGGCTATCCAAATTCAATTTGCGCTTCAATTAATGAAGAAGTGGTTCACGGTATTCCTAATGAAAATCGAATTTTAAAAGAGGGAGATATCGTTTCAATTGACGTTGGCGCAACTTTTAGAGGCATGGTTGGAGATGGAGCGTGGACATATCCCGTTGGTAAAATTTCAAAAGAATGTGAGCATTTAATGGAAGTTACTAAAAATGCTTTATTCGCAGGTATTGAAAAAATGATACCAAATACAAAATTAGAAAATGTTTCTGCTGCAATTGAAGATGTGGCTTTAGAGGGTAAAGTTGGAATTGTTCGCCAATACGGAGGTCATGGCGTTGGAAGAGAAATGCATGAAGATCCATTTTTATTTAACTACAGAACAAATTCAAATGTTATAATCAAGCCTAATTGTGCAATTGCGATTGAGCCAATGCTTAATATAGGCTGCGATGAAGTACACACGCTTGAAGATGGTTGGACTGTTATAACAGACGATAAAAAACCATCTGCGCATTTTGAACATACTGTTGTTGCAAGCGAAGATGGTCCTTTGATTATGACTCAACTTTTATAAGTTTATTGAGAAACTTTTTCAAATATTTCTAAATATGCATCATTCATTTCATTAATTTGTTCTTGGGTTACGCTTGCTGTTGCAGTATCAAGGAATGCTGAAAATGAATCTAAATCTAAATCACCGTTAAAATCGCCGTTGAATGTCATTTCTTGCGTTGTTTCATCATAATTAAAGCCGTCTAGTGTTTTATAATAATTTTCTAAATCTTTTAAATCCAGCGATTCATTTAGTTCATCATTATCCGGATTGCTGTCAACTAAAACAAGTGAATCTATAGCGTCAAACATTAATGAAGCCATTGTTGCGGCTTGCGCTTTTTCTTCGGCAGTTAATGCTGTAGCACCGCCATACACTTCGCCTAAAATAAATTCTGTTTTTGAAAGCTTACCGTCGCCATCTCTGTCTTTTGAAGCCATTTCGCCTTGTGCTAGTAATCCGAGTTGTGATTGATACGCTTCAGTATCAGAAGCATCATTTTCGCCCATAAAATTGTAGCCGAAGCCAAGTTCTGTCGTTCTTTCGTTATAAATATCCCAAACGCAACCTTGTGCATCTTTGCATTCTTGTTGAGAAATTTCGCCATTTTCATACTGCGTTTGAAAATCATTCATTAAATTATTTGCGGCAGCTGTATTAATTTCGTGATTATTTTGCCATTGTGTTAATTGCACATGAACTTGTGGAACTGCTTGTGTTGACATTGGGGTACTTCTCCTTGAAAAACTCTTGATAATATAATAAAAAATCTTTAAAGTAGAAAATTACACACTGTTAAAAAGTTGTTACATTTCTTAATTAAAAATAATTTCATGATTTTCTTGACATGCGATTTTTCATGTGGTATAATAGAAAAAATTTGTGAAAAAGTTAGGGAAACAAATTTTTTTTTGACCAAATGAGAAAGTAAAAATAGCAATGCCAAACTGGTCAAATTGGCATGATTATCTTGTGTAGAAAGTGTGATTGTTATGATTAAAATTGAAACAAATCAACCAACAAAAAGAAATAACGCACATTTAATGTTAACAACAGCAACTGGTGCTGCTCTTGGCGCAGGCGTACGTTATATTTTGCCTACTAAGACAGAAATGCGCACATTCAATGATGTTGCTGATACATTTTTTTCTAACACATCTGTGGCTGCTCGTGGCGCTAACCGTTCAATTTTGAAATATGCCGGCATTGGTGCAGTTGTTGCTTGCGGTGCTCATTTAATTTCAAAATTATTCGATAAAAAACCGCAAGAGCAATATGAAGATTCTTTTGAATATTCAAAGCTTCAAACATTCATTGATGCTCCTGATTATGCTTGTGAAATTTTATTATATGGCGAATAAAAATTGCCTTTTTGTCTAATGTATTAGCATATTAAAAGTAATATTATATAAATGGGTCGGATGTTTCCCATCATCTTTATATAGTGTAGTTAATCTATTTTGGATGGGTTTTTTGTATTAAAACATTCGACCTTTTTATTTTTTGGCGTGTTTTTCAATTTTTATATTTTTATTTACAGCTTGCTAATAATATAGTAAAATTAATCTATACTAGACGAATACCAATGGTATTCAGGGTGTTAAGAGAAAATGTGTTGTTAGTTAAATAGGAAATGCGCTATGAGAATTTCTAGTGTTAATGTTGGCAGACCTTGCCAACAGTCTTTTGGCAATCTCGAGGTTCAACGACCCAAAAATGTTATTATTTTTCGAGGTCAGCAAGTTGATTCTACGACTTTAGATAGAAATGCCATGCTTGCAATTTTAGCTCTTGGAGGAATTAATGGAGCTAATATGGATGAAAGCAAAATCAATGATGCTTTTAAAACGATTATTGACGGCAAAGCTCCAATTAAAAAAGATGTTGATGATATGAAACGTTTTCAAAGCAATGTTACTGTAAATAAACATTCACAAGTTTGGAATGATTTATTGTTATTAACGCAAAATAACGTTTTAAATAGAAATTCAGCGAAATATGAAAGAGCTATTAAAGAAATTGAAACAATCGGACAAGAAAAGTTAACTTCAAAAGTAACATTACCTGTAATTGATAAGAAAAATCCCGTTGTTTGGTCAGTTACATCTGAATTTGCTCCTGTTAAAGAGGGCGGATTAGGCTCAGTTCCTCCTGAAATTAGAAATAATGCAGCAAATTTGGGCGTTTCTATGCCAACATTTGTTCCGATGTATTTAAATTCAGGGATTGCAAGTTTTATACAAAATGAAACTGACGATAAATTTACATATTTATATAAAGGCAACGCAATTCCATTAGAAAAAGTTGCAACTGTAAAAATTGATGTTTATAAAAATGGTATTCCAAAATCTATTCCTGTTTCTTACTTTTTAAATACAGATAAAGACCCGCAAACGGGGGCTTTAAGGCAGTTGATTTTTGTTAAAGCTGACGATTATTTTGATGGAACAATTTATGAGGCAAATTCTAAAACTGAAGAGCCTGAAAAATTTGCTCTATTCTCAAAATCCGTTTATGAATTTGCAAAAATGAAAGTTGATGGCTTAGCTTCAAATAAAGACGTTGTAATTCACAATCAAAAAGCATTTGTTGATATTCAAGAACCGGACGCTATGATTTTAAATGATTGGCAAGCTTCTCCAACAGCGGCATTATTAAGGTATAAAGCGCTTATGGAAAATGCCCATGGACAATTGAGCGATAGTGCAACTCAAAAGCTTAAAAATATGGCTTTGGTTGCAATCGGGCATAATGTTACATATCAAGGTGCAACTTATGATAATAATGATTATTTCCAAAGAAAAGAAGCCACAACAAACATCTTAAATACATTATTTGATAGATATGCTTATGATATTGTAGCCCATGCTAAATCAGGCGCAAGCGAGCTTGACTCAGATAATCCTGAAACAAAAGCATTGGATAATGTTTTAGTTTTAAGAAGCGATGAAAAAGAACATAGTTTTACTAACTTTTTAAACATGGGCATAATTTTATCTGACTATTTTGCTCCTGTTTCTCAAAACTATGCAAATGAGCTAATAAATCCTGATAGAAAAGATTTATCTTGGATTTTACAATGGAGTTTAATTCAAAAGTCTAAAGCAGGAAAGCTTGTTGGTGTAATTAATGGAAATGATTTTAAAAATCTTTCAATTGAAGCTAAAAAAGCTCAAACTGAAAAATTAACAGGAGTTAAATTAGAAACTTATAAAAAAGATGCACCATTGGATGAAATTCTTAAAAAACGTTTTAAAAACAAGATAAAATTATATAACGATTTTGTTTTACCGTTTACAAAATCCAGCGCTTCAAGCGAGCAAGACATTGAAAAAGTTGAAAGTATAACAGATAGACTGGAATTTGCAAAATGCAATTCTACTACAATGCCAATATTATCCGATGAAGAACTTTTAAACACCCCAATATTAATGTCTGGCGGACGTTTGGTGTCACAAAAGGGTATGGATGTATTGTGTGATGCTATGGCGATGCTGTATGACAATTGGGAAAAAGATTTTCCAAATCAAAATAAACCAATATTATATATTGCTGGTGCTGATGGCGAAAATGGTAGACAAAGGGCAATTATTGAAGATTTTAAAAATAATCAACTATCAATTGAAGATAGCAACAGAGTCTTATTTGCTCACGGTTTTGCCCCGATGGCAGGAATGATGGCAGCGAGCGACTTTTTCTTAATGCCAAGCATATTTGAACCTTGTGGTTTAACACAGGGCGAATCTTTAGCTCTTGCTACGCCTGTTATTGCTTCTGCTGTTGGCGGAATTGTTGATACAATAAATCGCAACGGTAAATTTAACGGTGTTTTAACAGATAAAGAAAAACCATTAACAGCTCAAGGTTATTATGAAGCCTTAAAAGAGGGGTTAAATATTTACTTTAATGATAAAGAAAAATATAATCAAATGATTCGAGATTCAATTGATGAGGACTTTAGTTGGTCAATAAATGGAAAAGGACCTGCTCATGATTATCTTCATTTGCTTGGTATAAAAAATAAATAACAAAAATAAACGAGGGGCAAAACCCCTCGTTTTAAAATTATATAAAATCAAACTAGCCATGTACTGTTTTTGTATAAAGTCTGATTTTAAATTTTGCAATTAAAATATTTTTATCTTTATCGTATGGTTCGATATAAAGCTCATACAAGTTTGTTAAATAGCTTTCTTTAGCTAGGTTTTTAAAGAATGTTTGAAGTTGAGCGTAGCTTCCAACGGTTGTAAAAGAAAGTTCGCAAACGTTATATCCTGCTACATTTGTTTGAAGAATTTTGTCGTTTTGTGGAGTATAGTTGTAATCGATTGAACGAATTCTTACTCCGCTATTTGTCATGTTAGCTAAAATATTTTCAAACATAATACCAAATGAAGCTTCTGAGCTGAATTGTTGTCCTAAAACTTCATAGATAACTTTTCCGCTTTTGCCTTCTTTTTTAACTTCTTCAATTTGTTCTAGTTTCTTTTTCGCCGCTAAAAGTTGGTTTAGCTTATTTTTCTTTGTTTGTTGTTCTTGTTGTTTTTGTTCCAATACATCTGCTTTTTGGAATGTTTCAGTAATTTTTGTAACACTGAAATAAATACCTAGTCCAATCACTATTATTGGAATAAAGAAATAAATAATATTGTCTTGTAAAAATTTACTATTCATTTTTCTTCCTATTTTGTAGGTCTCATTTGGTTTGACGGTTGTTCAATATTGGCTTGCGGAGCAGCAGGTTTTGCTAAAATGTCAAGTTCTTCTGCTGTTTCTGCACCTGCTTCGCTACCTGAAATTCTTGATGTATCAACAACAAATTCTGTGTTTGAAATTACAAAACTGTATAATCTATCTACATCTTTATCAATTGCTAAACTTTTAACAAATCTTCCGATATCTTCTTCATTGTCGTTTCCATTTGGACCTGTTACTACTTTTAATTCAGTTAATTTGATATCTGATTGTGGAGAAACTATTCTTAAATTTTTATAATATTCATAAATATCAACAATGCTTTCCGCAATACCACGAACTGCAAGAAGACGACCTTCTTTGTTGTAGTATTTTGTTAACCAAACATTTTTTGGAATGTCTGTTGCAATTGAATCATAAAAGTTAATCGCAGCAACGTTGTCTTCTGCAACTTCGTCAATGACTTCTGTCATATCAATTTCTTCTTCTTTTATTTCAACTTTTTCTGCTTCTTTAATACTTGTATCAAGTTGCCTGATTTCAGAAGTTAAAGAGGAAATTTGTGAATCGTAATCTGTGCTTTTTAGTGAAGAAAATGCAATCGCTGAACCAAAAAGCAATCCGGCAATTGCAGAAATAACAACTGCAATTTTTATAACTAATTCTGTTGTAACGTCTGTTGGAGCACCAAAGAGCGTTGTTGTGAAATATACGCCCATTGATGAATTTGGGTCGTTGTTTAAGATATTAAGTGTTAAATCAAAATTTGATTTTGGATCAACTGCACCTAAAACAGCCAATGTCATTGAATTGGCATCGTTAAAATTAAGAGCCGAAATAACTTCCATTAATGGTTTTCTAGAGAATTTATTTGAATCGATTGCAATAATTTCTCTATCAAACTGCATACGTTTTTTCAAGATTTCTGCGCTAATATCATCTGTTTGAGAAATGACAATCAATTGAGAAGTCATTTGACTTGATAATAATTGAGAAACGCTTGAAACAATTGCTTGGTAAGCTTCTTCAGTTGAGAATGATTTAATAGCTAGTGGAACTTCATTACAGTCTAAAAGGTTTTTGCCTTCCATTTGGAATAAAGTAAAGCTATTTGTATTGATAATTAATGCACCCCAAGAGGAATCCATTAAAATATTGTCTTTAATTAAACCTGTTAAGTTTAAACCTCTTAATGTAGCAGAGTAAGCTGTTTCAATACCTGCAACTTGTAAACCAACGCCAGCAAAAATATCTTTAATTTCGTCGATATCTGATTTTTGAAATGCGGTGTATGCAAGTTTTCTTTGGGTTGTGCCCATTGGGTTTGCAACATCGCACCAGCCGATTGATGGCTCTTCTTTTTTAAAGATGTAAAATTCTTCTGCTGTGGTTGTCAATGCCATTTCAATGTTGCCATCGGTTGCATCGTTTGGCATTTCTATGAAGTCAAAAAATACGTTTGGAAGAATAATATAAGCATAGGATTTTGCAGGAATCTGCATTTCATCCATTAACTCAATTACTGCTGATTTAAATTGAGTATAGTCTTGAATATTTCTTTGAGAAAAGTTGTAATCAACTTTCTTTCTTCCGTAATTAAGGACAACGCCTCTTGTTTTATCATATATGATTGCTTCCAAGCCTAAACCAGGGGTTAGTGAAAAACCAATCATATTTTTTTGTTTGTTTGATAAATTAAACATCTCTATAAAATTCTAAACTTATTCACATCCTACTATAATTTTATAATACAATAAGAAAGTAATAAGCATATAAAACTTAACAATTGTATACAAATTAAGGTAATGAAAATGACTCAAAATCAGCAAAATAGCTATATTTACGGAAAAAATCCAGTTTTTGAAATATTAACAAATAATTCAAAAAGAATTAACAAAATTTACATTCAGAAAAATTTTTCTCTTGATAATCGCTTAAAAAAGATTGTTGAGCTTGCAAAAGAACATAAAATTATAGTTCAATATGTAGATTTAAAAAAATTTAGTGAATTTTTTGAACCAAAAGTAAATTTTCAAGGAGTAATTGCTTCTGTTTCTCCTGTTGAATATATTGAGCTTGATGAATTTTTGAATATTAAAAAAGATGGTTATAAAAAAATTATTATTTTAGATGGTGTTTCAGATCCGCATAATTTTGGCGCAATAATCAGAACTGCAGCAGCCGCAGGGTTTGATGGGGTCATGGTGTCTAATCATAGGAGTTGCCCTATTAATGCTACTGTTGAAAAGATTTCGTCAGGCGCAATTAACCATGTTTCAATTATTAAAACAAGTAGTCTAAATTCTAGTATTGACTTATTAAAAAAACAAGACTTTTGGGTAATTGCTACTCAAATGGAAGCGAAGCAAAATTATTATGAAGTTGATTATACAGATATGAATTTTGCGCTCGTAATGGGTTCAGAAGGTTCGGGAATATCTAAAACAATATTGAATAAGGCTGATTTTACTGTAAAACTTGAAAGTAATTTTGAATCATTGAACGTTTCAAATGCGACTGCCGTTATAGTTTATGAAGCAGTTAGACAAATTAATACTAAAATGAAGCGAAAATAGTGACTAAAAAATAAAAATAATGTATAATAAGCCTTATTCTTGGAGAAAAAATGAAACAAAATATACAAGATAAGAATATACAAGAAGATTTTTTATACGACGACTTGGATGAACAAACACTTTTAGAGATAGAAAATGATATAGCTTCCCAAGAAGATGATGATGACGAAGAAAATCAAAAGCAAAATCAAGAAGATTATAAGTCTATTGTTGCTGATGATTCTGTTAAAATTTATCTTCAACAAATTGGTAAAATTCCGCTATTAACATTTGAACAAGAGCTTGAAGTCGCTCGTCAAATTAAAGAAAATAATTCGCAACGTGCAAGAGAAACGCTGATTAATGCTAATTTAAGACTTGTTGTTTCAATTGCCAAAAAATATATTGGTCGTGGATTGTCTTTCTTAGATTTAATTCAAGAAGGCAATCTCGGCTTGATGAAAGCAGCAGAAAAGTTCGATTATTCTAAAGGATATAAGTTTTCAACTTATGCTACTTGGTGGATTCAGCAAGCAATTACTCGTGGAATTGCTGATAAATCAAGAATGATTAGATTACCGGTTCATATGATTGAAACTCTATCAAAAATCAAACGTGCAACAATTGAGCTTTCAACTGAACTAAACAGAGTTCCAACTAAAGAAGAAATTGCAGCTCGAGTTGATATGCCGATTTCTAAGTTTATTGCTTTAATGAAATCTTCTCAAAGTACAATTTCAATTGAAACACCTGCTAATCAAAAAGATGATACATCTAAAATCGCTGATTTTATTGTTGATGAAACTCATTTAACGCCAGATAGCAAGGTTACTCAGGAAAATTTGCTTGAAGATGTAAGAAAAATGTTATCGCAGTTAAATCCAAAAGAAAAAGATGTTTTAATTATGCGATATGGTCTTGATAATAATGGTCAAAAAAAGACATTGGATGAAATTGGTTCAAGATATGGCGTTTCTCGTGAAAGAATACGTCAAATTGAAACAAGGGCAATCGCAAAATTGAAAAAACTTTGCAGAAATAAAAATTTATCGATTAATTTAAAAAATTATATCGGTTTAGAATAAAATTTTATGATTAAGACAATTGAAAATATTTTAAAACAAGGTGGAATTGAAGAGTATCAAGCAGAAGCAAAGTTAATCGTGCTTGAAGTGAGCGGTTGTTCTTATGAACAAATTTTGATGGGTTGTCAAATTCCAAATAGTGAAAAGATTTTTGAAATTACCAAAAAAAGAGTTGAAACAAAAGCCCCAATTCAACATCTTCTTGGTTTTTCAAGGTTTATGGGTGAAAAATATATTGTTAATGAAAATGTTTTAATTCCAAGAGATGAAACAGAAATTCTTGTTGATAAAGCTTATGAACTAATTAAAAATATTAAAACTAAAATTGATATTTTAGATATCGGAGTTGGCTCCGGTTGCATTTCTTGTGCTTTGGCTAAAAAATTAAAAGATAAAGATATTGAAATTTTAGGAGTCGATATCAGTCTTGAAGCATTAGAAATTGCAATTGAAAATGTTAATAAATTGGATTTAGTTAGAAAAGTAATACTTAGAAAATCAGACATTTATTCTAAAATTAGAGGGTGCGAAAAGTTTGATTTAATTGTTTCTAATCCGCCATATATTTCAATAAGCGAATATGAAAATCTGCAAGAAGAAGTTAAAAATTTTGATCCAAAATTAGCTTTATTTGCGCCTGATAATGATGGAGTTGAATTTTATTCTCGTATAATTTCGGGCGCTAAAAACTGCCTAAAACCAAATGGGTTTTTAGCTTTTGAACTTGGAATAAATCAGGCGCAATTAGTTAAAAACATGCTTGAAGCTGATTTTAAAAACATTGAAATAACTCCTGATTTAGCAGGAATTGAAAGAGTAATCACAGCACAATTAAAGTAGTTTTTACTTTTGATTAAATTAGCTGTCTTATGAAATATCCCATCTTCCGCAGGTTCCGCCCCAGCGAGCAATGATATTTCCTTTAATATCGCCAATTTTAGTGATTGTGTTTCTGTCTTGTTCTTCTTTACCTTCTAAAATGGTAATTACTTCACAATTGTTAGAACAACCACTACATGTGCAAGTTATAGAATGAAATTCCATATCTTTAATTGTCCAGCCTTTGAATTTTGTTTTTTCACCTGTGTATTGATGATGTTCCATAGCTAGCATAGCAGCGCCTATTGCACCCATTGTTTGATGATGAGGAGGAACAATAATCTCGCAGCCCAATTCTTCTTCAAAAGCTTTAACCATGCCTTTATTTGTAGCTACACCACCTTGGAAAGAAATTTTTGGTAATAAATCTTTTCCTAAAGCAAGGTTAGCAATATAGTTTCTAACTAACGCTTGGCATAAGCCATATAATAAATCTTCAACAGCGTAACCAAGCTGTTGTTTGTGAATTAAATCAGATTCGGCAAAAACTCCGCAACGACCTGCGATACGAGCAGGAGATTTTGATTTTAGGGCAATATCGCCAAAATCTTTAATATCAACGTTTAATCTTTGTGCTTGGTGGTCTAAAAAGCTCCCAGTACCAGCAGCACAAACTGTATTCATTGCAAAATCGGTAACAATGCCATCTCTTAAAATGATGATTTTAGAATCTTGCCCACCGATTTCTAAAATTGTTTGAACCCCAGGAACAGCAGCACTTGCAGCAACAGCGTGAGCTGTGATTTCATTTTTAATTACATCAGCTCCAACTAAAGCGCCTGCAAGGTTTCTTCCGGAACCTGTAGTACCAACAGCGCAAATTTCATATTCAGCACCATTACTTTGTGATAATAAATTATCTAAACATTTTTGAACAGCTAAAACAGGTTGCCCTGCGGTTCTTGTCATATAGCTATCTACATGTTTTCCGTTTTCATCAACAAGAGCGATTTTAGTAGTAACGGAACCTACGTCTATTCCTAAATATACTTTCATCATGGTTTTATTGTAGTACAAAAATGAAAAATATGTGCAAATTATAATTGAATAAAGTTGGTAAGTTATGGTAATCTAGAGTTATGACATTAATATCCGTTAAACACGCAATAAGAACTTATCAAATGGGAGATGAAACATTTTATGCTTTAAACGATGTTTCATTTGAAATTGAAGAGGGCGAATTTGTTGCCATTATGGGAACATCAGGTTCCGGAAAATCTACTTGTATGAATATGTTAGGAACTCTTGATAAGCCAACATCAGGCGAATATTATCTTGATGGAGTGGATGTTTTTTCGCTATCAAGTGATGAATTGTCAGATATTAGAAACAATAAAATCGGTTTTGTTTTTCAAGGTTTTAACTTAATTTCAAGAACATCAGCAATTGATAATGTGTGTTTACCAATGATTTATAAAGGAATACCCGAAGAAGAAAGATACAAAAGAGCAAGAGAAGCGCTAAAAATTGTTGGTTTAGAAAATAAAGAAAATAATATGCCATCTCAAATGTCAGGTGGTCAGCAACAAAGAGTTGCAATCGCAAGGGCAATTGTAAATGATGCACCTTTAATTTTAGCGGATGAACCAACAGGAAACCTTGATACTAAAACAAGTATTGATGTTATGGAATTTTTTGTTAATTTAAACGAAAAATTTGGAAAAACTGTTGTGTTAGTTACGCACGAACCCGATATTGCTCAATATACAAAAAGAATTATTCGCTTTAAAGATGGAAAAATTGTTTCCGATTTGTCTAAAGATGAATGGGAAAAACAAAGAACAAAACAAACTTAATTTTGATTTATTGTTGAATTTTTATTTAAATAGAAATGTTTCGTTTTTTTAATTTTTTGCCTAAGCAAAAAATAAAATTATATAATACACGTGGGGTTTTATAACAAAAAACGGACATACAGTGCTGAACAAGACAAAAAATATATTTGATAATTCAAATTTTAATATTTTTGCTTCACAAATTTGTGAAGCACTTAAAGACGCTTTTGAAACCTTTTTTGAACAGGATGTTAAAGTTATAATCCAAGCCGTAAACGACTTTAGAGAAGTTAGAAATGAAAAATTAATCAAACAAGTTGACTTTTTTACAAGTCAAATAAAAGTAGAAAATCATAAGCCGGTTTTAATTAGATTAAGTTCTGAATTTATTGAAAATGTTTTTGAAAATATCTTAAAATCAAACAATAGAGCTTTTAAGCTTTCAAGTGTTACTCCTTTAGAAATAAAAATTTTAAACAGTTTTTGTGAATTTGCATATAAAAGATTAAATGATGTTTTAATTAGTACGAAAGAAGTAAAAATTAGCGAAAAAAGCGAAAAGAATATCAATCTTCTTTTCTTAATTTGTCCAAATGATAATGTATGTTCAAAAATTATGCTATCAATACCCCAAGATAGGATTAGTTTAACCCCTCTTAAAAAAGTAACATCATTTACGGATGAAGATTTTTATTCTTCAAGTGCAACAATTCGCCTTAAGGCGGGAAGTTCTAAAATTACTTTTGAAGAACTTCAAAATTTAGCGCCTGACGATATAATCGTTCTTGAAAATAGCGTATTAAATAAAATGGCTTTAATTTCAGGAGATGTTGAAACTAAATTTAACATTAAAATTAACTCTTCTTTAGTTGTTGATATTGGAGATAAAGAAGAAGATGAACAAGGTGATATTCAAACATACAACGAGGTTATAATGAGTAAAAATTTATGGGATGATATCCAAATTGAAATAAACGCTGAGTTTGAAAAAGTTAAAATGACTATTGGAGAACTAAAGCAAATTACCCAAGGACAAATTGTAGATTTGGGGTCTATTTTTGATAATGAAATTTCTTTGTTTGTTGAAAATAGAAAAGTTGCAACAGGTGAGTTGATCATTATAAACGATAGATATGCAGTAAGATTGAATGAAATTTTAAATTCTAATACTTCTGCTGCACCAATTGATGCAAAAGTTGATATTGGTCCAAAGCCTGCTGCTGCTCAACCGCAAGCTCCTAAGGCGGCTGCGCCTCAGGCAGCAAAACCAGCTGCCGCACCTCAAGTTAAACCTGCTGCTCCAAAAGCTCAGGCAGCAAAACCAGCTGCCGCACCAAAACCACAAGCAGCACAAGAAGACGAAGAATTTGACTACTCTGATTTTGAAAAATAAGGATAAAAAATAAAATGATGACTTATGTAAGTGCATTTATATTTTATACACTAGCTATGATTGGCGTATTATTGGTTGGTTTTATTATTTATAAAAAAACATTTAACCAAAATACCGGACTATCAAAAGGAATGATAAAAATTGTTGATAGTGCACCACTTGGTAATAAAAAAATGCTCCATATTGTAAAAATTAAAAATGAAAGCTTTTTAATTGCTTCAGGACTTGAACATACGACCTTTTTGGCTAAATTGGAAAACAATGAAACAATTTCTAAGAGCAATGAAGAGAAAGTAATACAAAAAGTTTTTACTCCTGAAGTTGTCGAAATTCCAAGTTTTGAAGAAGTAAAATCTCAAATTAATGAAGTTCCTGTGCAAAAAGTTGCTCCTCAAAAGGTTGCAGCACAAAATATTTCTCCAAAAAGAGAAGTCAGATATGATGATCCTGAAAAATATCGTGCAGCCGAGCTTCAAAGACAATTCAAGGAATTATATGAAAAAGAAGAAGTTTCGCCTAGGGTTGCTCCGCAACCAAAAATTGATGTACAAGCATTAAAAAGAAAAGAAAATTTAAAAAATCTTTTAAGAGAATTTCATGCAGATATGAATGTTAAAAGTAAGGGTAGAATTTAATGGATAATTTATTGAAAGATATAAATCCAGTAATACAATTGTTGATAACAATGGCAGCGTTTTCGCTGTTGCCATTCATTTTTGTTTCAATGACTCCTTTTTTGAGATTTACAATTGTTTTTTCTATGCTTAAAACTGCAATGGGAACGAACTCTGTTCCTCCTGCAATAACCTTAATTGGCTTATCTTTAATATTGACAATTTATACCATGACTCCTGTATTTGATAATATGTATCAAGCTTATCAAGTACCTTATCAAAAGAATAAAAACGTGGTTGAAGCGCTGAATGCGAGTTCTAAGCCTTTAAAAGAATACATGCTTAAACAAACTCGCCAAGGAGATTTAGCGTTTTTTGTTGAAAAAACAAGAAAAGTTGCTCCTGCAACACCTGATGAGCTCACTTTGTGGGAAGTAGCGCCAGCGTATATTATTTCTGAACTTAAAACAGCCTTTGAAATCGGTTTTATTATATATGTGCCCTTTATTGTATTGGATTTGGTCGTAGCCAATATTCTATTAGCTTTGGGGATGTTTATGTTATCTCCTCAAATTGTTTCAACTCCGTTTAAACTGCTTATTTTCATTGCGGTTGACGGTTGGAGTTTAATTGTTAAAGGGCTTGTGGAGAGTTTTAACTAATGGAAGTTTTAGTAGAATATTTAGGTAAAGGTTTTATGGTAATGCTTTCAGTGAGCCTACCTTGTGTTTTAATGGCTGCGTTAGTCGGTCTTGTTGTGGGTATTTTGCAAGCAGTTACTCAAGTTCAAGAGCAAACGATTGCCGCTGCTCCTAAAATTGTTCTTGTGTTTTTAACAATCGTTGTTTTAGGCGGATATTTTATTAAAGTTTTAACAAATTATTTTTATGAAGGCTCTAATGTTGCTTTTAATATTATTCCAAAAAATGACACATTTGTTTTGCCTAATGATTATTATAAATATACTCGTCCGTTTAGCGCTGAAATGCAGGATAAAATTAACGCTAATCGTTCATTAAACAAAGCACTTTTAAATGGTGGAAAAATTCCTTGGGATGAAAAAGCAACCAAACAACAAATTTATATTAATTCAAGACAAACACCAACAGTTGAACCTAATTTCATTGAAAGACAAAAAATTCAATCAAACAGCAGATAAGGAGCAATAATTGGATGAAATTTTAAAACAATTTGCGCTTTATTTTCCGGAGCTGAATAATGCTTTGGGAGCTGGCATTATGGTTTTTTTAAGATTGGTTGGAATGATGAGATTGGCGCCAGTTCTTTCTAAAAGCGAAATTCCAGCCATGGTTAGATTGTCTTTAGCTTTAATTTG
This sequence comes from Cyanobacteria bacterium SIG27, assembly GCA_015152565.1. Taxonomy (GTDB): domain Bacteria; phylum Cyanobacteriota; class Vampirovibrionia; order Gastranaerophilales; family Gastranaerophilaceae; genus RUG14156. Next base: position 7,968 of record SUTT01000034.1, on the reverse strand, counting down.
TACTGTTATTTTGGTTGGAGTTATTAAGCCAACTGCGCCAAGCCCCGAAACGCCTATTTATCTTTGTATGTTTTTAAATTTTGTTTTTGGGTTGTTGATTGGTTTTGTTGCAAACTGCATTTTGGCTGCTGTTTTAACTGGTGGGGATATGATTAATACCCAAATGGGTTTGTCTTCTGCTATGATTATGGATCCAAGCACAAAAAGCCAAGTGAGCATGATGGCGAATTATTTTTCTGTTTTGGCATTGTTAATTTTTATTTATTCAGGCGGAGTTTACTGGCTTTTTAATGCGTTAATAAGAAGTTTTGAATTGTTTCCAATGTATGTTGTGAATTTTCATTTTCAAGATTTTGTTAATATCGATTATTTATCAAAAGTTACGGGAAACATTCTTTTTACAGGAATGCACATAGCAGGACCGGTATTATTAGCCACTATGGCGCAGGATATAATCTTAGGGATAATATCAAAAACTGCTCCTCAGGTAAACGTTTTTTCTTTGAGTTTCTTGTTTAAACCGGTAATGGGCGCTTTTATTTTAATTGTGATTTTGCCAATGTTAATTAACGTAATAACTGATTATTTAGTTTCTCACGCTAATATTTTTTAATTTTTTAGCTCTGTCTGGTTTTGGTTTCATGCAAGTCCATAGAATATTTTTGATGTATGGAACAATTGTCATAATAATCATACTAAAAATAACATCATAAAAAATATTGCCAAGGCTAATTTCAGTTAAGATTGGAATAACTAAGCTAAAGCTAATGACTTTAAAAAGAGCAAGTATTATGCAATATAAAAATCCGCAAATATGAATTGCTAAAACTCCAAATAAGGCTGCTAAAATTCGATAAATTATTCCTCTTGATATTTTTAGAACGTAGCTAATGATAAATATTGCAAAAACAAACCCTAGCATATAACCAAATAAATAGTTTTGAAGGTAGCCGATTCCTCCTCCAAAAACAAATATTGGCCATACAAAAAAGCCTACTAATAAATAACAAATGAATAATAATAATGAATAGCTACCACCTAAAATATAAGTAATAAATATCATTGCAGGTAATAATGGAGAATAAGAAACATGTTTCATAAACGAAACAAACCCATCGTTTGCTATAAATTTCATCCAAGGATGAGCAAAATTAATTTGTGTAAAAGTTGCTATGATTAAAATTAAAAAGCATAAACCACACACCACTAATGTCCCTATTGAAAGTGGTGTTGCTTCGCCTTTATGTATGTATTGTTGCAGTATGTCTTTGTAGCGTTTGTTCATAAACTCTTCTTTAATGTTTTAATTCTAGCATTAAGCTCGATTTTAATCGACTAGTTTTTTTAATTCGTTATACAAATCTTTATATTTTTTATCGAAAATATTTTCGCTCCACATAATTAGAGCGTCTTCGTTGTTGTCTTGATAATATTTTTTTCTAACGCCTAATGATTTAAAGCCAAATTTTTCGTATAAGTGGATTGCTTTTTCGTTTGATACTCTAACTTCAAGCGTTATATATTTAATTTTTTCTTTGTAACATTCATCAATTGAAGCTAAAAGTAATCTGTGGGCTAATTTTTGATTTTGATAATCTGGATGAACGGATAAATTTGTCACATGAGCTTCATCCATTATCTTCCAAATACCCATATAACCGCAACATTTATTATCTTGATTTACGATAGTTCGATAGGTTGAGATTTTATTATTTAGCTCACAAATAAAAGAATCTTTTGACCAATGATGCGCACCATAGCACAATTCTTCAATTTGAAGAATTTCATCAATATCATTGTGGGTCATCTCACGAATTGAAAAACTGCTCATAGTATTATGATAGCACAGAGTTGTCTAGTTGTATAAATATATTATTTTGTGTTTTAAAGTTAAAACCAATTTACAATATTACGAAAAATTGATAAAATGAATTTATAAATAAGGAGGGAATTTTATGAGAAAATTATTAACTCTTGCAACAGTTTTATCATTATCTGCAACTATTACTTTAGCTGCAACAACTGGTTTATCTGTTAAAGAATATGCAAAACAACAAAAAGCATTGGTAAAACAAGAAGCAAAAGCATACAACGCTTCATTAAAAGAGGCTGTTAAAAAAGATATAGAAGCTAAAACAAAAGCTTCTGAGCAAGCTCAAATTAAAGCAGCTAAAGAAAAGAAAAACGCTAAATTAAAAGAATTTAATTCAAAAATTACCGAATTAAATAAAGAAAAAGCTAAAATCCAAGCTGCAAAAGATATGACATATACTGAAAAAGCCCTTAAAACAAAAGCAATTGATAAACAACTTGAATTTTATAAAAAACAAGTTGACGCACTAAAATAAATCAAAAAGCCTTGGTTAATTTCCAAGGCTTTTTTTATAATATAAAAGTTAAACCTATCGTGATTAATATTATAATTACCACTATCAATAAAATATTTAATTCAGGTTTTGTAATTTCTTTTCGTAATTTTAAAGCAAATTCATTGTTTGGTTCGAGTTCTAATGCTTCGTTGCAAATTTCAAGCGCTTTTTGCTTATCGTTCATCTTTAGATAAACTTTTGCCTTGCAAACTAAATTGTATGTTGTTTTTTCTTTTTTAATTATCTCATCAGCTAAAGTTAGCGCTTCATTAAACCTTTCAAGTATAGATAGGGCATAAACTTTTTTGGTTAAAGGTGAAATATCATTTGGATTTTGATTATATTGCTCTTCTAAATCCTTTATAATTCCTTCCCAGTGCAGGGTCATTTTTTCTCTTAATTCGCTCATTTTTATCTTTTATTGCGCTTTAGCGTATTTTCCAACTTGCTGTTGTAAAACTTCGCAAGCTTTAGCTAATTGTGGGTCACGATTGGCTTTAACATCTTCTTCTGTTAAATCAACAACATAATCTGGAGTTATTCCCTTTTTGTGAATATCAGTTCCATTTGGAGTTAAATATTTTTGAATTGTAATATGCAAAGCTGAGCCATCTGGAAGCTTGTTGATTTCTTGTACTAGCCCTTTTCCAAATGATTTTTTGCCAACGATTATCGCTCTTTTATTGTCTTTTAGAGCGCCTGATAAAATTTCGCTTGCAGAAGCAGAACCACCATTAATTAAAACAACAACAGGTTGGTTTGTGGTTACCTGAGATAGTGAGTTTTGAGTATCTTTATAACCATCTCTATCAACAGTGGAAACAATAACTTTAGAACTTAAAAACATATCAGCAATATAAATCGCATTACTTAAAAGTCCTCCTGGGTTTGAGCGCAAATCTACGATAATACCATCTTTATCTTTAAATTGAATTAAAGCTTGTTGAAATTCGTTTGTTGCGTTTCTTGATAAAAACGAGCTAAGTCTGATGTAGCCTAAGTTATCATCGACTTTGCCAATTTTTGGAGCTTTAGTAGAAACCGATTTTAGCTCAATATTGGCACGCTCAATTGTATATGTTTTAGGCTCTTCACCTTTTCTTTTAACTAAAAGTTGTACTTTTGTCCCTTCCGGACCTCTGATTTTTTCTGCTGCAGCTTCAACAGTTATCCCTTTTGTTGATTTTCCATCAATTTCAAGAATTTCATCTTCACTTTTTAAGCCTGCACGCTCGCCTGGGGTGTCTTCTAGAGGAGCAATAATTAAAAGTTTGCCATCTCTAACCCCAATTTGAACACCAATACCTTTTAAACTTCCCTGAATACTTTCAGATTCTTCTTTATATTCTTTTGGAGTTAAAAATTTTGTATAAACATCACCAAGTGAATCAACCATAGTTGCAATAGCAACGTATGCATCTTGTTCATCTTTAATAACACTATCATATTTATGACGCCAACGCTCCCAGTTTTGCTGATTTTGAGTATCATCAACATATTTCATATTAATCAATTTCCAAGCCTTGTCATAAAGTCCTTGTGGAGTTGTTGCCATTGCAGGGTTTGAAATATTGGTAATTGCAAACAGTACAAAAATCATTAAAAATATTGATAATCTTTTAAGCATTTGTTTTAAACTCATATAAATTCCTTTTTACGTTATTTTATTATATCAAAATCTTATTTGATTTCTACATATAAAATAACTAGATAGTTCGTTTATTTGGTGTGTAACATCCTCTTATTTTATGACGACACTATCTTTCTAGTTTGCTAAAATTACTGCTATGAAAGAATTTTTTAAAGATAATAAAGTAATTTTAATATTAATTTTACTTCTAGGTTTAGGGTTAAGACTTTGGAATTTAAATAAGCCTGAGGGTTTATGGAATGATGAATATATCGCATATTCGATTGCAATGTTGAAATTTCCTTTCGATTTTTTTGAGGGAATTCGCTCAAATTGCCATGCTCCATTGCATTATTTTTATTTAAAACTTTGGATGGCGATATTTAAAAATTCTGATTTTATGCTTCGATTATCATCTTTAATTCCTAATTTATTAGGATGTTTGGTGATGTATCATGTTGGAAAAAATTATCAAACAAAAGTTCATTCAATTCAAATTGGACTTGCTTGTGCTTTAATCAGTGCCATAAGTTCATTTTTAATTTATTTTTCTCAAGAAGTTAGAATATATTCGATGATATTTTTATTGTCATCTTTAATATTGCTTTATTCAATTAAAATGTATGAATATCCTTGCAAGAAACACGCTTGGTGGTTAACATTTTGGTCAGTTTTGTTAATTTTAGAACACACAATTGGTTTTGTGTTTGTAATATTTAATATGTTTGGTTTAATGGCTTTTCGTCAAAAAAAGAAAAAAGAAACAGATCTTTATATCCCAATCGTTGCCGGGTTTATTCTTTGTTTGCCTTTAATTCCATTCTTATTTAGAATTTTCGCTCATCCAACATATTTTTCTCAATGGTGGGCACCATTTTCTTGGTCAAAAATATTTTTCTATTTTACAGATTTATTCTCGCCAGTTTTAAGAAACATCACAAATTCACCATCAAACTTCTATAATCAAATTATTTGTAATGACGTAATAAACATTGGTTTTATTATGTTTGCACTTGTTCCAGCGGGAATTGCTTTGGTTTCAATAATTCGCTCTAATATTGATTCAAGAAGAATAAATCGTTATTTCTTATGCGTATTTTTAGCTACTTTTTTAACAATTTTAATTGCTTCAATTGCAGGTAAAATCATATTTTTAACAAAATATTTAACAGAATTATATCCAATTTTAATTTTAATGGCAGCTATTGGCTGGGCTCAAATGAATTCAAGAAATTCAAAAATTATGCTTGCTACAATTTATGTCTTTATGACAATGTTTTATATCGTTGTTTCTCATACTTCAGCTGTTAAATTAACAAGAAGCGAAGGGCAAAGACTTCCTGTTGTTGCCATGCAAGAAATGAATATTCAAAAAAACGACAAGATTTTATTTTTGTATTATCCAAAAACTCATTTTACAAAATATTATAATGATGAAGATTATGTAGCTTATTCAATTGATAAGTATAATTTCTCTGAAGTTTTAGATAAAGGCACAACTTACGATGCTTATAAAAATGGGTATAAGCTTTATAAAGTTTTTTTTTAAATCAAGACAAAACAACTTTACCCTCTTGGCTTGATAAAAATATCTTAGCTTCGTTGAAAAAGGGTGAAAAACTTTTTGTAGTTGACCTTGAAAGCGTAAGCATTTTCCCTGATGAAAATTTATATAATTTAGCAAAAAGTGAAAGGTATAAAAAAACACCGTTTTTATATTTAGTTTCTTCTTATGTTAGAAACAAATCGCTCGACCATATTTATGAAAATTTAAAATATATTTCTAAAAAACAAACTGGTTCTTGGATGGTTTATTGCTTTGAAAAGGTTTAAAATTTAAATATTACAAATTGTAAACAATTTTAAAAAACTCGCAATTTAGTTATCTAAAAATACTTTTTAAATATATAGATTAGTATTAGGATAACTATTTTATGGCAATAGACAAATATCAAGCAGTAAATCCATTTATCAGCAATCCAAACGTTAATCCTTTTAACGCTGGTGGCGTTAACGGTGGTGCTAAAGTTGGTGGAGTTGAAAAAGCTCAACCGGTTGATGTTTATGGAGCTTGTGAAGCTTTATCTATGCGTGACGGTCGCTCACCTGATATTTCAGGAAGCGCTTGTGGAGCTAAATTAGACCTTTGCAAAGATGGATGCGTTGATAACCTCGCTTGGGGTATTTAAAAGATATTTAGAATAGAAATGGAATGGATAATAAAATGAGCCTAAAGGGCTCATTTTTGTGTTTAGATTAATTTTATATATATTGTAAGCGCTATACTTAAATTGATAGAGAAACTTGAAATTATATTTGATTTTAGTTTTAAATTGGATTATATTAAGTATAAGTTTGTGGGTTCGTAGCTCAGTTGGTAGAGCAGGAGACTCTTAATCTCTTGGTCCTGGGTTCGAGTCCCAGCGGGCCTAAAGCTTAACGAAGCAGGGTGTACAACCCTGCTTTTTTGTTGCCCTGCTGGGAGCGACCTCAAGGGTCGCCCTCTCCTTAATTTAACAAGAAAGAGAGCCTAACGACTCTCTTTATGGCGTGCCTGGAGAAGGACTCCAAAACGTATGCAAGGAGTAGGCGAATTTATGAGCCGTACTCTTTGTAGGCAACTTGTTGCCGTATTTTGGAGGGGAGAACCCCCGAGGGGGTTCGAATTTTTAGTAAAATTAAAGGGAAGCATTTGCTTCCCTTTAATGCGTGCCTGGAGGGATTCGAACCCCCGACCTTTTGGTTCGTAGCCAAACACTCTATCCAGCTGAGCTACAGGCACATATTCAATTTTGTACACAATTCTACAACGCTAAATATAATTTTGCAAATATCAAAAAATAAATTAAAATAAACCTATGATAATCGACAACAACTTTATAGCCTACGAATATCAAAAAGACCAATATGTTCCAAAAGAAGTATATTCCAGCGGGAAAAAAGAAGAAAATAACATCATCAACAAATACTCTCCGACGGATAAAACTCCTGCTGTTTTAACTCTAAAAGACGATATTATAAATTCTGATGGTTATGGGCTTAAAAGCGGTTATTACAACGTTATTCCCGATAAATATCTTGATTTTTTATTAATTTATCAAGCAGGAAATTTGAAAGCAAAAGTTCCTGTTGTTAAAATGGAAGTTTTTGAAACAAATAACCCCAAACAGCACAAAGTTAAAAAAATGAGCGCTAAAAAATACGCTCGTGAACAAGAAAAAGAATATAGAAAATATATGAATGGCAAAAACCCAGATGACGTTGATTGGAGCGAAGTTGAAATATATAAAACACAAGAGTTTAATTCTTGGATGATTATATATAATTCAAGTAATATTCAGCTTTTAGGAGTAATTAAATTTTAAATTTTCCACCAAAAGATTGATTTTTTACATTGCCACTTATGATACCTTTTTTATGAGGATAAACGTATTTAAAAGGAATGTAATAAGAAAGGCGAAAAAATGCAAAAAATTTCCCCCCTAAGATCAAGCATCGAAGCTTTTAACAAATTTAAAGCTCTAAGAGCTAACAAAACAGACAAAGCTGAAAAAGCAAATCAAGCAGCTCAAACAAACCCATTTGGAATTACTTTCAAAGGCACAGTTATTCAAATGGATGTTTTTGAAAAAACTGAAAAAGCTGACAAAGCTATGTCACCATCCCTAAAAGAAAGATTACAAAACACAGGTAAACTTTTAGCTTCTGCTTGGGTTGGTACAATTAACAAATTTTCATCATTCAAAACAAATGCAATTGCTTTTGGTAACAAAATAAAAGACAATACAATTGCTTTTGGACACAAATTAAAAGAAATCGGAAACACAAAAGTTGAATTTGACGTATTCAAATACAACGTTTCAAGATTACAAAATCAACCGGTTAGTGAATTAAAATCACTATTAGCTAATGAATTACAAGGAGTTAGTAATGAATAGTAGAAGAGTTAGAAACATTATTGAAGCACTA
>SUTT01000033.1 GCA_015152565.1 Cyanobacteria bacterium SIG27 | reverse complement strand
CTACTTTTCTCTTTTTTCTCAAACGCCGATGAAAAAGAGAAAAGTAGATACAAAAGAGAAAACACGGCTTGGGTTTATTCTTAGTTACTAGTGGTGTACTAAAATTCAACATCATCGCTTTCAAACAACTCGCTAACACTCAAACAAGTTTTTCGTATAAATATTTCACTAAGTGCACTTAGCAAAGCATTATTGTGATAAAATTAAAAATTTTAGTAAAAATCTAGAAATTAAAATCAAATACTATAAATCTATAAAAGTAAAATCTTTGCCTAATTTTTCTTCTAATAATTTTGCAAAATCTGAAAATTTAATACCATTAGCTTGTGCTAATTTCCATGCTGTTGAAAGTCTGCAATCATATACTCCTCTTTCTAATTTGCTCAAACTGCCTTTATCGATTTCATATTCAAGTGCTAGTTTATTCAAGGAAATATCGCCATTAGTAATTCTTAAATTGGAAAAAACTTCACCAATAGCCATCTTGAATTTTGCAATTTTATCAGAATTATCTTGCATAAAATAATCTTAACTGCTAGACTATAATTATCTGTGGCGAATTAGCAACATGCTATTTTGTAAAAGTTTTTGCAATGCTGTAAATGTCTTTTAAGCGCTCTTTTGACAATAATGGTAATAAATGCTTAATTTGTTGCATATAATTTATCTGTTCTTTGTCAGAAAAATAAAAACTCTCAGAAAAGAAATATGCAGGTGAAACATCAAAAAATTTGCACATCTTCTCAAACAATGAAACAGTTGTAAATGATTTGCCGTTTTCAATACGATTTATAGTTTGATATGATTGTAGTTCTAGAAATTCCGCAAGCTGTTCTTGTGTTAGATTTTTAGATTCTCTTAAATTTTTTAATGCAGAACCAAATATTTTTTTGATATCATATCCCTTACTCATATTAAGTATAATATGAGCTTTTTTATCAATTTACTATCGAACATAATGTCATAAATATCGATTAATAATACATAATAAGGAGAAAAATATGAATAAAACTTACAAACCAACAATTTTAATAGACCTTGATGGGGTGTTAAACAATTATAGTGGTAATTACGATAAAAATTTTATTCCAGAGATAAATGAAAATGCTAAAAATTTTTTAGAAAAAATATATTCTCTAGATAAATATAATTTAGTTTTATTTACAACAAGAAACTTGTTACTAAGTGCTAAATGGCTAATTGAAAATAAAATTGATAAATATTTTTGCGATATAACAAACGTCAAAGTTCCATCTATCTTGCAAATTGATGATAGAGCAATTTGTTTTAAGGGTGATTTTGATAAGTTATTTAATGAAATAAATGATTTTAGAGTTTGGTATAAATAAAGAATTAATTTTAAAATACGTCATTGCGAGTACAAGCGAAGCAATCTAAAAAAAATAATCTCTTGCAATAATTACAAGAGATTATTTTTATACTTTTATTTTATCTTATTTTAAATATCTTAAATATATGTAAACTGTTGATATAGCTAAGGATATCATGGTAACAATAATACCGTATTTTAGAAAATACATAAATGAAATTTTATGACCTGCTTTATGAGCGTTTTCTGTAACAATAACATTTGCAGCAGCGCCAATCATTGTCATATTTCCACCCAAGCAAGCACCAAGCGCTAATGACCACCATAATGGTTGAACATAAGCTTGACCCATGGTTTCTTCAATTGTTGCAATCATTGGTGCCATTGTAGCAGTGTATGGGATATTATCAATAATACCTGATAAAATACCTGAAGCCCAAAGAATAAGCATTGAAGTAGCTTGTTGAGAGCCTTTTGTAACTTCTAATAACCAATTAGCCATAATTTCAATACCGCCAGCGTGTTCAAAACCACCGATAATGATAAATAAACCAACAAAGAAGAAGATTGTGTTCCATTCAACTTCAACTAAGATTTTTTCAGGTTTTTCAAAAATCATTAATACAGCAGCACCAATCATAGCAACTAAAAATGTTGGAATGTGTGTAATATCGTGTGTTACAAAGCCTAAAACAACAAGACCCAAAACAATACCAGCTCTAATTGCCAGTGCTTTATCTGTAATAGTTCCTGAATTATCAATTTGAGAAACAAGTTCCATTTTTTCAGGTGAAGATTTTAAATCTTTTCTGTAGATAAAAACTAGCATTGCAACAACAATTAGCATGATAAAACAAACTGGAAGTGTTAATTCTCTAACAAAATCCATAAAAGAAAAACCTGCAGCAGAGCCAATGATGATATTTGGAGGATCGCCGATTAATGTTGCAGTTCCACCGATGTTTGAACAGAAAATTTCAGTAATTAAAAATGGAATTGGGTTAATGTCTAATAATTTGCAAGCTGCAAATGTGATAGGCATAACAAGAATTACGGTTGTAACGTTATCTAAGAAAGCTGACGCTACAGCAGTAAAAATTGCAAGTGCAACTAAAACCAATTTGGGTTTACCTTTTGTTTTTTTAAGAATTTCATTAGCAAGCCAAGTAAACATGCCTGATTGAGCAGCAATATGAACAACTATCATCATTGAAACAAGTAAGAAAATTACATTGAAATCAACAAATGAAATAAAATATTGTGCTAGATTGTCGTGTGTTTTTTCAGTTGCTAATAAACCTAAAAACAAGGTTAATGCTCCACCTAAAAGAGCAATTGTAACTTTAGAAATTTTTTCCCAAGCAATAAAAATATAAGCAACAATTAAAATAATTGTTGATACCATTACTGCATTTTGGGAAACTAATGCATGTAAATGTTCCATTGTCCTTCCTCTATAAAACTACATTTATGTTAATTTTATCTTAAAAAAGCGTCTAGTAAAGTAACAAATAGTAACTAATATGCTATTATTTACTTATGAATTATTTAGATGAACTTATTAAAACTATTAAAATCCTGCGCTCGCCTGAGGGTTGCGAATGGGATAGACAGCAAACTCACCAATCAATTCGTCAAAATATGCTTGAAGAAGCTTATGAAGCAGCTGAAGCTATTGATGAAAATAATCCCGAGCATATTAAAGAAGAACTTGGAGATGTTCTTTTACAAGTTGTTTTACATTCTCAAATTGCAGATGATAACGGACATTTTGATATTCAAGATGTAGCTAAAATGCTAAATGAAAAGTTAATTCATAGGCATCCCCATGTTTTTGGTGAACAAAAGACAAATGATACTAAAAAAATTCTTGAAAACTGGGAAAAATTAAAACTTGAAGAAAAGAAAGATAGAAAAAGAACACTAGATGGCATACCAAAACTTCCAGCTTTATTAAAAGCAATGAAAATATCCAAAAAAGCAGTTCGAGCAGGTTTTGAATGGCAAAATTATCGACAATTGCTTGATTGTTTTTATTCTGAAATTAAAGAATTTCAGGAAGCTTCTAGTTTCGTTGAAAAAGAAGATGAATTTGGAGATATTTTATTTGCACTAGTTAACGTTGCAAGATGGAATAAAATTGACCCTGAAGTTGCACTATCAAAAGCAAACGCTAAATTTACAAAAAGGTTTAATAAACTTGAAGAGTTATGCGACAAACCTTTGAATGAGTTAACTTTTGAAGAGTATGATAAATATTGGCGTAAAGTTAAAGAATTGACCAAGTAACCTATTATGATATTATAAAAATATACAGAGATGTGTCCGAGTGGTTTAAGGTGCAGTCCTGGAACGACTGTGCGGGGGCGACTCCGCCAAGGGTTCGAATCCCTTCATCTCTGTTTTTTTATGCAATCAAATCTTTTACAACTTCACTTGCGATGATTAAACCAGCCGCAGGTGGAACAAAAGAAATTGAACTTGGAGTTCTGGAGCCTGTTTTTATTGGAGCTTCTGTTGAATATAAAACTTTTAAGTTTTTTATTCCTCTTTTTTTAAGCTCAACTCTAATAACTCGAGCTAAAGGGCAAACGGATGTTTTTGAGATATCTGCTATTTGAAATTTTGTTGGGTCGAGTTTATTTCCTGTTCCCATTGATGAAATTATTGGAATATTTAATTTTTTTGCTGCTTCAATTAATAAAAGTTTTGATTTAACTGAATCTATTGCGTCAATAATATAATCATATTTTGAAAAATCAAATTGATTAATTGTATTTTTATCAAAAAAGGTTTTAAAAGAATTTATTTTAACATCAGGGTTAATGTCTTTTGCTCTTAATTCCATCACATCAACCTTAAATTGTCCTATAGTTGAATGTAGCGCTACAATTTGACGGTTCAGATTGGTTAAATTAATCGTATCATTATCAATTAAATCAATTTCACCAATTCCAGCTCTAACAAGCGCTTCAACAACATATCCACCAACACCACCAATTCCAAAAACGGCAACTTTTGAACTTGCTAATTTTTCTAGAGCGTTTTCTCCTATTAAGTTTTTTGTTCTATCAAAAATCATTTATATGCCAAAAAACTTTCTAGTGTTAAGCTCGGGGTTGATTTTTAAAAGTATAGTTTTTGCCAAGAACAATGAAGCCAATGAAACAACTGCAACGACAATAAATCTTGCTAAAACTATTCCAATTGTTGTTAAATAATCACCATTTATAACAGGTGCTACTGTTGGCAAGTTGAAAATTTGGTTATATATAAAAAACCAATACCAATGAACAAAAAATAAACCAAAACTATATTTTGCAATAAAATCAAGTGTTGCGTTTGTTTTTTTGTGAGACAAAATAAATTCGTCATAGTGTTTTAAATATGCTAAAACAAGCATTGTTAAAAAGATTTTTGAAATTGTATAGTTTGAATATTGATATTTATATTGAGCATAAATATCAAGCGCTGCAAAACCCAACATTAAAATCCATAATAGCCATCTTTTTAAATAGAATTTATCAATGATTTCTTTGCGAGAACTACAATACATTCCAAAAACATATAATGAAATAAAGTGGAAAAAATTAGTAATAATATATTTTAAATAAATTCCATATTTTGTTAAATAATCAAGCCCAATTGTGCTTTCATATTCAGCAACTCCCCTTGGTAAAAATATTGTAATCAGAAATAAAATAGGTAAAAGCTTATATAAAATTCCCTTTTTTTCTAATTTTAAAAATAGCCAAGAAAGTAAAAAGAAAATTATTATCATTGGAATGAACCACGTAGGAACATTATGCACTCTTCCGATTGTTATATGGAGCGGGATTTGAAGCCAAGCGTTTAATCCAGCAAAAGAATTTTTGTATGCAACAGGACAAGTTAAACAAAGAATTATCCCTGGAATTGATACAATTAAATATGGCATAATGACATTTGTCCATTTTTTAGACATATAGTTTTTAAATTCATATTTAGCTGATAAATGTTGAAATAAAAATCCTGAAATAAAAATGAAAAGCGCAGTTCCTCCGCAAATCATTTCGCAATTAATCATATTAATTATGCTTTTTGAATCGCCAAACTGCATAGTGTGACCCATTATAATTAAAAGAATTGCAAGTCCTCTAAAAACATTTATATAATTTAGAATTTTTGTCTTTTTTGGTGGTTGAATAACAGTGTTTTCCATTGTTCCTCCTAAGCTGTTATAGTTCAAGCCAAATGGTTTGATATGGTGCAACTCTTAAATGCATTGTTCTATTTTGCAAAGAAATATCAACTTTTATATCGTCATCATTAACTAGATTTCTCAATGTTGTAATTTTGCCTTTGTTCTTAAAGACAATATCAGCAGGCAGAGTAATTTCAGCTACTATTTTTTCATTAGCCAAATTGTTAATTACTAAAATTTGTTGGTCTTTGTTTTTTCTAATGTAGCTAAAGTTGCCTTTGTTTTTGGTTTTCAAAATTTCAAAATCACCATCAGACATTACAGGTAACATTTTTCTTAAAGTTATTAAATTTTGAACTTTTTTGTAAACTTTTGAATTAAATTCGTAATAGCCTTTAGTAGAGCCATAAAACAGCTTTTGAGCAACATTTCCTCTGTTTATATCTCTTGAGTCAAAAACAGAAAGAAGATTTAGCTTGTCTTTTGCTCTTAAAAGAGCTGATTTTTTAGCATGCTCAAAGTTGTTTGCAGCTCCTACTTCATCGCCATAATAAATGATAGGGATACCAGGAAGTGATAATAAAATTGAAAAGGCTTGCTCTATTCTATTAGGATTTTTATCAAGGAAATTAGCCATTCTTCCGGCTACTCCAAAACCTTTTCTAAAGCTTGCACCTTTGTTAACTAGGTTTTCAAAAACAAGTTCTCTAACCTCTGGGCTTACCATTTCCAATGTTAGCTTATCATGAACTCTTAAAAACATTCCCCAAGTAGCGGTTTTAGGTATTGATGGGGTGTTTTTATAGGCGTCTATAAAATATTTTTTATCACCTGTAATTAAACTTGCCCAAATGGCTGGCATGTATGGGAAATGATATGCAATTTGAGCTTCTGATGTTCTTTTTAGGGTTTTAGTGTCTTCATTGATTTTGATTTCAACTTCTCTATCTTTTCCAAAATAATGCAAGATATCTTTTGGGCTTTGACAAGCTTCAACTTGAATAACACTTGATGGAGCCGTCATTTGAATATAAGCACTTAAAAGTCTAATGATTGCGTGGGTTTTTGGCTGATTTTCAGCGTTTGTTCCGATGTCTTTTGAAAGATATGGAATAGCATCCATTCTAAAAATATCAATTCCTAAATTTGCCCAATAAGAAATTGTTTCTAAAACATAATATAAAACTTTTGGATTTTGCCAGTTTATATCAAGTTGAAAAGGGTAAAAAGTGTGATATAAATAATATTTTTTATTATTAACAGTAACTTCTCTATAGTTTGTTTTGCAGTTTTCAGGGAAAATCAATCTTCTTTTGGAAACTATGCCATTACCCTCGTCGTATTCGATAATAGTTCCTAGTTTTTCGTCTTGATATCTTTTATATTCAGGCATTGTTGTTCTGTAGATAAAATAATCAAGATAGCTTTCATCTCCCTCTTGAAGTTTTTTAAACCATTCGTGGTCATCTGAAAAATGGTTTAAAACTAAGTCAGATTTAATTTTAAAACCTCTTTTTTTAGCAGCTTTTATAAATTCACTAAATTCAACCATTCCGCCTAAATCTCGACGAATGTTTTGAGGGTCTTTAACATCAAATCCTGCATCTTTCATTGGAGAATCTGCAAAAGGAAGCATGTATAAGGTAGTAACGCCTAAGTCTTCTAGATAATCAAGCATTAGAGCAGTGTCTTTGAAAGTGTTTTTCTTTTCGTCTGAAACTACACCAAATTGATCAACATAGAACATGTATATAATTTCGTTTTTATACCAAGTTGATTTTCTTTCAAAATCTTGGTCTTTAAGTTCTTTTGGGCGCTCATCCATTGCTTTATGTGCTTGAAATAATACATTTGCATAGATATCTTCAGCGTTTTCTTTGCCATAGATTTCTATGATTGCTTCTTTTATTTCTTTTTTGACCTTTATGCTGTAATCAGCAACTTCTATAACTTCGTTTTCTTTGTTTTCTTTAATTGTTTCTTGTTGTGTTTGTGCTTCGTTTGCTAGTGCAAAATGGCTTAGAGCAAGAAAAATAAAGAAATATAATATCACTCTTCCCATAAGTAAATTATATCAAATTAATTTAATTTATAGCCTTATGTAAAATTATTTTTTACATTTATATTTATTTTATAACCAATTAAAGTTTTTAATATAGTTATCCTTGTTAATATCTCCTAGGACTTTTGCTTGGAAAAATCTTGGCTTATTATTGTCAATTTCAATTGGGGGAATTTTGTCTAGTTTTTCTTGAATTTGAGCGTATTTTTCGTTTTTATTTTTTTTGTTTTGAGTTAGCGAATCGACAAATTGATTAATTGAAGCATTACCTAGTGCACCAAGTGCATTTGAAACGTTTTGAGATAATTTTCCATATATTTCAATATCTGCAAAGTTTTCTAAAATGCTATAGTTTCCATCTAAAAATAAGCTTAGATTTTTACCTTGAGTAGCAATATTTAGATTTTCAATTTCTGCATTATTTATTGATAATTTTCCTGATATTTTTTCAAATTCTCCTGTTTTATATGGTGTTAAAACTTCTATAATATTATTTAAAGATAATCCCATAATTCCGTTTTTAAGAACATTTCCTGCTCTTAAAAGATATTCTAATGAACCCAATTTTGGCATTTTTCCATTGTTAATTGAAAAATCAATATCAGATTTAATATTTCTAATTCCTTGTGGAGTATTTAAATTTTTGGCGCTCAGTGCAATTGAACCGTTCATTTTGCCAAAGATTTGATCTGATAACAATAAGAAGTCTTTTGATAAAATGTTAGAATCGCAATCGTTCATGTTTGCACTTAAGTTTAGTTTTGTTGTTTTTAAATCGTAAGTTCCCTTGGCTTCAATTAAGCCTTGAGCAATATTTAGAGAGATTTTTTCTAAATTAAAAATTGAGTTTTTATAGTTTAGATTTCCTTTTAAATTTTGAGCATTGATTTGATTGTATCGAACATCTTTGAAATTAAATGAACCTTTTTCAATGATAATATCGCTTGGTTTTACGCTAAATTCTGTTTTAGGTAAAATGTCTGTTTTTGTTGAAGTTGGCTGAATGCTTGATAAAATATTATTAACATTTAAATTATTGGATGATAGAATGAAATCTTTAACAACATAAGGAGTGGTTAATTTATTTAACATGTGCAATTTTAATTTTGCATCGCTTTCTTTGTTGCTTGCTAAAATTTCGCTATCTATAAAATCATCTGAAATATCAACTTTAATGTTATGAATTTGTGTATCGTAAAGCGGTATTCCAAGGTCGTAAAGGTTGATTTTGCCGTTTATTTTAGGAAGTTTAACATTGTCATTCAATGTGATATCACAATCAAAATTACCTTTTTTTAATAATGATTTTTTAAAGATTAAATTCAAAATTCTAACGTTTATTGGAGTTGTAGAAGATATTTTTAAGTTGTCATAAAATAGAGCTTCATTTTTTTGAGCAATTTTTCCGTTTGCTTTTAAAATTACAATCGGATTGGTTTTGTTGTTTTGGTTTGTAATATATTTGATTAGTTTTAAGTTGTGAATGTTGGCAATGTTATCAACAACATTAATTTTCCCTTCAATCTCTCTTTTGTGTGTACTATCTCCAAGATTTGCACCGCTATATGAAAAATCAGAATCTTTTGGAATGACAGCACTAAAATCGATTGTATAATTGTCATTGTTTCCTTTTAAGGAGCCTTTTATGGGCAATTCTCCGATTATTTTAAAAGGCGAAACAAGGTAAGGATTTATAATATTATCTGCTGAATTTTCGTTGATTAATGTTGAAAAATTTGCATCAATAATTTTATTTGAATAGATGTCTTTTAAATTTGCGCTGATAAAAATTGGTGTATTGGCATAATCAAGACTCAATGAATGAAGTTTAATATTGTCGTTTTTAAATAATATTACCCCTTTTTTGATTGTGCCATTTTTTGTTTTAATGTTTGAGCTAATTTTATCTAATTTTTCTAAAGCAATATCGTTTAAAAATATTGCTAAATTGCCAATAGGTTGTTTTGAAGAGAAATTATCAATGTTTCCATTTATTTTTACTTTCCCTTTTAAAATATCAGCGTCAAAGTTATCAAAAGTTAATTTTGAACCGTTTATTTTAATGAGCCCTGAATTAAACTTAACATTTGGCGTTTGTGTGCTATTTAATCCGATTAAATAGCCGTCGTGTTTTAGATTATCTAAGTTAAAGCCTTTAAGGGTAATTTTTCCTTGTGATTTTAATAATAATTTTGAATAGAAATTCGCCTCTTCAAAGTTAATTGCTAAGTTTTTAATGTTTTTATTGAGGGTCTTATCGTTTTGTATGAATGAAATAAGGTCATTGAAATTAATTTTGTTTGATGAAATTTGAGAGGTGATATTAATCGGCTCTCCTTTGGAGATTTTTGTTATATTGTCGTTTGAACTAAATTCTGTAGCAAATCTTGAATTATTGATGTTAAAGTCAATTTTTCCTTTTTGGTTTTGCCCAAAATTAACAAAACCGGTTATTTTGTTGATTTTGGTTTCGTTGTTGAAAATTAAATCATTTTCTTTTAAAGATAAATCCCCGCTCAATGAAAGACTATTTAAAAATTCAACTTTTTCATAATCTTCTATTTTTCCTAAAAGATTAATCGAAAGATTTGAGGTGCCTGAAATAGAATTAATTTCATCAGCTAAAAATGAATATGGCTTTGTAATTTGACTGTTTTTGAATGTTTTTAAAAGATTGTTTGTTTTAGCGTTGTTGATTTTAATATCTAAATTTACTTCACCTTTTGTATTACCTTTTCCTGTTAAAAGAAAGTCGGAATTATCTAATTTGCCTTTAATATTTTTAAAAATTAAATCTCTATCTTTGAAAACAAGTTCGCAACTTCCATTTTTTAATTTAGCATCTAACCCGTCAATTTTTGCGCTTGCGTTAAATGCCCTAAAAATTCCAAAAATTTGAGCATCGTATATTGTTCCTTGGGTGTTAATGTCGATATTTCCATAACCTGACATATCCATAATTGGAACTGGTCCAATGTTAAAACCAATTATTTGCTGAATTGGAACAAGATATTTTTGAGCAAAAGCTAAATCGATTTTAGAAGTCGATTTTACGCTATATTTTCCATATAATGATTTATCAAGATTTGATATACCATCAACAGCAACATACTCGTTTTGTGGGGTGTATACTCTTGTGAGTATTCTCATCTTATCTTTCATAAAAATAAGATTTACGTCATTTTGTTTGTATGGTTTTGGATAATTTGGAATATGTACATTTGAAATTTTTAAACTTCCACCAATATTAAGTGGAAACAAATTTAGATTGATTTTGCCATTTATAACACCATAAAAGTTTGCTTTTTTTAATGTTGGTATTCCTTTTGGACGGTAAAATATCGCATTATCAGGAATAAAAGGAATTAAATTATTAATTTGAGTGTTATTAATATCAATATCAAAAGCAAGAGTTGGTTTTTTGTTTATGTTTTTAATTTTTCCGCTTAGTGAAGTGTTTAAATTTTTTCCTATTGCTTTTGAATTTATTATCTCAGCGCTATTTTTGTCAATTTTAAAATTAGATGTTAAAGTTAAACCTTCTTTAAAGGGGGCAATTGTCTGCTTGTTGTTTAATTTTAGGGTTGGATTTGTGGTTTTTAGGGTTAATTTTTGAACTTTATTTTCATCTGTTATAACTTCAAGGTTTAAAAAACCATCTGTGTTTTCAATATCTTTTGAGATATATTTTTTTGCTAAGTCACTAAAAATAAAAAGATTAATATCATTTAATTTTACATCTAATTTTAAATCGTCAGAGTTGAAGTTTTTAAAAGGATATTTTGATTTTATATCTATATTTAGGTTTGCTATTTGTTTTTTGTTTGAGATATTTGTTTCAATATTTCCTTTTTGTTTTAGAGTAAATATTTTATCTTTTTTTGATAGTTTAAAATCAACATCAACAAGGTTTAATTTAATTTGGTTTTTTGTTAACAAATCACTATCATATAAAAGATTAATTTTTTTAAAGTTTCCATCTAATCTTGTTATGGTTAATTTTTGTTTTTCAAATAATTTATTAAAATCTGGGTTTAGGTTGTTTAAGATGTCGATTTTACCTTGGTTATCTTGTTTTATTTTGATTTTAATATCATCAGCGCTAAGATTTTTTATATAAGCTCTATTGAATAATAAGCCAAAAGGCTTAAATGTTATTTTGGGATTTATGATTGATACAAATTGAGTTGTTTTATTTTCGTTGTAAATATTTAGGGTTTTTGCTTTTGTATTGATATTAAAGCGTATATTGAAATTTGATTGCGGCTCAATAAATTCTATTTTTAAATTTGTTAATTTATAAAATTGCTTTTCAATAAAAGAGTAAGATAAAAAATATTTAGTAAAAATTACAAGAGAAACTAAAGCAACAAAAAAGATTGAAACCACTACTAGGGCGATTTTTGAATATTTTTTATTGATTAATTTTAAAAACAACTCTCGCATAAGTAAATTATAGTAATTTTTTCTCTTTCTGGCTAAAAATTAATACAAATAACATCTTGAAATTATCAAAAAAACTATTAATATTGAATTATGGCAAAAAAAATACTATTAATATTTTTAACATTATTCTTTACAAATTTATATTGTCTTTCTTACGAACATCATTTGCCAAAAGGTACATTGGTTAAAGTATATACGAAAGTTCCGCTGTCAACTGAAAATCTTGAAGAGGGTTCTAGTGTATATTTTATCGTTCCTGCTGATGTTTGGGTTCTTGAAAAGAAAATAATTGAAAAAGGGGAAATTTTTCAAGGTTATGTTAGTATGCTAAAAATGCCAATTCAAGGTGTTAATGCAGCTATGAAAATAACAATTACAAACATTGTTAATCCAAAAACAATGACCAGAAAGCCAGTAAATGGAACATTAATTTTTAACAATCGAGATGTTTTAGGAGGCAATTTGACTAATCCTGCATCGTATAATACAACAATTCATCCAAGAAAAGTCTACGGAAACCTTTGGGGAGGGGCTTTGCAGTATGTTCCAAGTGGCGAATATGAATTTGGACAACACGTTATGATTAATCAACGTGACAATATTTTTGTTCAGATAGATGAAGATTATTACATTTAGTGAACTAATTTGTAAAAAAAATTATAAATGTGCTAAAATATTTCTAATATTTATTGGTGAGGAAGTTATGAATAGAAAAATACTAGCTTGCGCAACGTTAATTTTATTTGCAATGTTTGCAATAAACGCTTCTTTTGCGCAAATAAACTATAATTATTCAACTCCTATAGATAATAATCAGTCTAACCTTAAAGGCTACGCTCTTTTTGTTCCTGCCGGGGTTACTTGCAGCGCTGTTTTATCAAATGAAATCAATTCCCAAAGCGCTGTTGCAGGTAATGCGATAAATGCTGTTTTAGTTGAAGATTTTAGCTATAACGGTTCTATTATTGCGCCCAGAGGAAGTGTTATAAATGGAAACATAGTATCTGTTAAAAAAGCAAGATTTGCTAAAAGAAATGCTCAAATGCAAATTAGATTTACAACAATTAGAACTCCATATAATAACATAATTCCAATCAGCGCAATGATTGCAACAAATGACCTATCCGGTGTTTTAAAAGGTGGAACGGCAAAAGATGCTCTAAAAGAATATACTAAAGATACTGTAGTGGGTGCTGGTTCCGGTGCTGTTTTAGGAACCGCCATGGGAGCGCTGTCAAGTGGTTCTGTTGGAAAAGGAGCAATTTATGGCACAGCACTTGGTGCTGGAATGGGCCTAATTAAAGCAACAACAGAAAAAGGGGAAGGAATTTTAATTCCACCAAATAGTCAAATAAATCTTTACTTTGATCAACCAATTACGCTTGGTGCACAATAAATTTATTCGACTGGGTAATTTAGAAAAAATAGTATGCAAATATAATTTATTAAAAGATAATAATTATGGCACAAATTAGAAACAGTTTTGATATTAAAAATCCATACAATGAAGAATTGGTAAATACAAAAGCTTTGCCTAACTTTTTTGATGATGAAGATTCGATTAAGCCTATCATGGGTTTATCGTTATCGATTTTAGTGCATTGTATTTTTGCTTTTCTGGCAATTGTTATAACAATCATTCAAGGTTTAGTATTTCCTCATTTGCCAAAGCCAGAACTGCCAAACAGAAACTTAGAATTTAAATTGGTTCAAAATGAATCAAAGCCTCCAATAAATAAAAATACAAAAATTAGATCCGATAGAGACTCGCAAGCTGGTGGAAAACATGACCCTAAAAAGTCTATATCAGAGCCCTCTAAGGCTGCTAGTCCACAGGTTAAAAAAGCGGTTGCAAAACCACAACCAAAGCAACAACCTAAAAAAGTTGTGCAAAAACCGATTGTTAAACCGCAAGCGCAACCAAAACCGGTTCAAAAACCAGTTCAAAAACCTGTTGAGCAACCACAAAAAGTTGTTTCAAAGCCAACTCCAATTAAACCAAGCGTTGTTAAACCAACCGTTAAACCAGTTGTAAAACCGCAAGGAGTTGCGCTTCCATCAGCACCAAAAATCGCAACTGCTCCAAAAAGTCCTTTTGCAGTTCCTGTGCCAAGCGTAAAAGCTCCCGTGGGAACAACTTATAAACCAAGCGGTCAAGCTGCTTCAGGCACTTCTGGCTCATCTTCATCAGGAAGCTCTGCTCCTGCGCCAAAGTTTAGCTCATCTGGTGGTTCATCAGGTTCTTCAGGTTCATCTCCAGGTGGAAGTCAGTATGCTACAAGAGGCTCTTCTGGTGGATATGGCTCTGGAGGAAATCCAAGCCCAGGAAATCCAAACGGCGCTCCGGGAATTGACGCTTTAAGGCAGCCAAACTGGGGTCCTTATATGAAAAATCTTGAGCAAAGAATTAAACGCAATTGGACTCCACCAAAAGGTGATAGCTCAAAAAGGGTAGTAATTAATTTTACAATTGGACGTGACGGAAGATTGTTATCTGCAAAAGTTGTAAAATCTTCAGGAGTTCCTTTGGCTGATAGAGCGGCAATGAGTGCTATTGAATTAACCGCACCTTTTGCGCCTTTGCCGCCTGAATTTAGAGGACAATCGGTGCCAATTGAATTTACTTTTGATTACAACGTAATTAATAGCATAATGAGATAATAGAAATAAGAGGAAAAATATATGGATTTAATGTTAAAAGCTATTGTGCAAGACTGGTTTGTATTGTTGCCAATCTTTGTTTGCTCAATTTTAGTTGTGTGGTTTTCAATTGATAGACTTCTTTTTTACAACAAAAACAAAAGAAATGTAAATGAATTTATCCCAACACTTCATAAGGCGTTATCTAAAAATAATATTGGTGCAGCAGAAAGGCAATCAGCACAACTTGGCGGCATTTTTCAAGAGATGATTGATGAAGCACTTAGAATTTATCAAGACCAAAAAGCCGGTTTTTCAAGAGCTTACGATATTTCTCAATCTTTGGCTGTTAGAAAACTTGAAAGACATTTGACAATTTTAGGTACAATTGGTGGTGTTGCTCCATTTTTAGGTTTGTTCGGTACAGTTGTCAGAATCTTATACACTTTCCAAGATTTAGCAACTCAAGGTAATCAGTCTGCTGCTGTTGCAACAGGTATTGCTTCGGCTCTTATTGCTACTGCATTGGGTCTTGGTGTTGCAATTGTTGCGGTTGTTATGTTCAACTACTTTCAAACAGTTGTATCAAGATTTGAATCTGATTTTAAATTAGTTAAATTGGTATTTTTAAGTTTAATCGATTCAGATGATGAAACGGTTGTTGATAAAAGCAATTCAATTGCGCTATAGTTAGGATTTAAATATGAATTTTAGCTCAAACGGTAATGAAAGAAAAACATTTAGCGATATAAATATCACACCATTGACTGATATTTTCCTTGTTTTGCTTATTATCATGATGGTTATTGCGCCAAGCTTTCAATCAATTGATAATAATATTTCTATGCCTAATATTAACTCTGGTCTTGCGATTGATGAAAGTAAAGCAATTGTTTCAATTACCAAAGACGGGACTTTTTATGTTAATCAAACAAAGGTTAGCTGTGATGATTTAGAACAAAATTTGACTTCAATTATTGGTAATTTAGAAAAAAAAGAAGTTGTAGTTAGGGCCGATAAAGATACAAAAAGTTCAGAAATTATGAAAGTTATGCGCTCAGCTCAAAATGCTGGTTTTGAAAAGCTTGTTGTGGCAGGTGAACCTTTGAATGACGCTCAACAAAAACAACTAAAAGAGGAGGAAATTGATTAATGAAAAGACAAACTTTTAATGAAATCAATATTACTCCACTAACAGATATTTTCCTTGTTTTGCTTATTATTATGATGGTTATAGCACCAATTTTGGATCAACAAGGTTTATCTTTGGCGGTTCCAGAGTATGTTGAAAAAAGTTCTGTTGATAAAGAAGCTAAGTTGATTACTGTTAATGTAACGCAAGATAATAAATATTTGATTGATGATGTTGAGGTTTTATCTTCTGAATTATTACCTAAAATCAAAGAGATGATTGAGCAAAAACCTGATGGCTTGTTAATTCAAGCTTCAGGTGATTCAACTCATCAAAGCGTAGTGCATTTAATGGATGAAGCAAGAAATGCAGGAGTTCAAAGTATTTCAATTGTAGAACTGTAAAATGATTTATTATAAAAAGAAAAGTCTGATTAAGAAAGTTTGCAATATTTTTCAAAAAAGAAAAGAAGAAGCCAAGTTTTTTAGTGCTTCTTTTTTTAAAAACCTCTTAATTTTTCTTTTTGTCCTTTTCTTTGGAGTTTATTTTGCTTATCTTTTTTTAGCTCCAAAATATATTGATGAAGATAATATTCATAAAATTATCAATAATTACGTTTTAAAAAATTCAAAATTAACTTTTGAAACCAATAATTTTTCTTTTAAAACTGATTATAAATTTAATATCAACTTGAAAGCCGATAATTTAAATCTTAACTATCCAAATAAAAAGAACTTTATTTCTATAAATAAGCTCGATTTAGATATTGATATTTTTTCGCTTTTGTTTGGTTTTCTTGATTTAAATAAAATTAAAGCAGATGAAATTTCAATTAATACCAAATTTAACAAAGATAAAAAGTATGATTGTTTTAACTATTTTGAAATTAAATCAAAAAACGATAGCGCAAAATTAAAACTCAGAAACATCAATATACTAGCTAATAAATTTCATTTTAATTTATATGATGAAAACGTAGATAAAAATTTTAAAGCAGATTTTTCTAAAATTAAAATTTCAAATGATTTTAAAAGAAATGTTTTAATAAGCTCAAATGGAACTATTTCTTCTTCTAATCATAAAATTTCTGATTTGAATTTAAATCTTTCAATTAAACTTAATCCAAATTCTAAAGAAAGATTTATCGAAAAACTTGCAAAAATGAACTACAACCCTCTTAAAGATGCTCTAAAATATAAATTTTATTCAAATACCACAATAGATTTAAAAATAAATCCTCTTGATGAAAAAAGACATATAACAGGGCTGATTGATTTAAAAGACTATAATTTTGTTTTAGATGATGTAATTTTACCTAAAAACAATCTTCGTTTAAAATTCAGCGGAGATAAGGTTGTAGCTAATTCTAATTTTAATTTTATTAAAAATCAAAGCTTAAAAATCAATTCTACAATTTCTTTAAAAAATAAATTTGTAGAGGCTTACCTTAAATCAAATGAAATTAATCTTTCAGATTTAAATCGCATTTTAGAAGCTATTAATGAAATTTTTAATTTAAAATTAAAACTAAACGAAATTGAGCTATCCGGCTTTTTAAATGTAGATTTATATTTAAAAAGTAATTTTAAAACTATTTTTTCAAAAGGGAAACTTGCTCTTCAAAATGCTAAAATTAAACACTTTAAAACAGGTTTAATTTTAAAAGACATTAATTCAGATATCGATTTTCAAAACAACAATATTAATATTTTAAACACAAGCGCTTTTATAAATAATTCAAAATTTAATTTAGTTGGTAAAATTGACTCTAAAACAAACTTAGATTTAAAAATTAATTCAACTGAGCTAAATATCGCACAAGTGTTGACTTTGGTAAACGAATTGCCTTTTTTAAATATAATCAATCCGCATTTGAAAAATTATGATTTTAAAAAAGGAACACTGAAGATTAATTCAAATATTAAAGGAAATTTTGAAAACCCAATAATTGAAACAAACTCTTCTTTGGTTGATTTTGATGTTTATAATAAAAAAGATGATTATAATTTTGCTTGTCAAAAAATAATTTTTACTACTAATTCAACTAATAAAAAAGAAAATGAAATCAAAGCTCAAATTGAAAATTCAACTCTAAAAATTCAAAATCAAAAAATTATCATTCCAAAAACGCAATTAAATCTTCTAAATAATGAAATAATTATCCCTAAAACCAAGCTATTAACAGAAAATATTCCAATATATCTTACTTCTGTTATTAAAAATTACAAAAAACAACCAATAATTGAAGCAAAAGTTGAGATTGATAATTTAAACAATAATGATTTTGTTGCACTTTCAAAAAATGCAAAATTCAAAGCAGATTTACTATATAAACAAGAAAAACTAACTGTTCTTTCTGCTTATTTATTTGATGATATTTCCAATTTAGCGCAGCTTTCAGGTTCTATTTCCTTAAATAAAAATGAGCCAAAATTTGAAAATTTAAAGTTTGAAACCTCAGATAAAATAAAATTGATAATTTTAAAATTAGGTAATTTAAAACTAGATTTATTAGGTTTTTTAACTTTAAATGGAGATATTAAAAAGCCAAATTTATCAGCTAAATTTAATTTGTATAACCTTAAATCAGATGAATTTAATTTTAGTTCTCCTGAAGCTTTGTTGAATGTTAAAAATTCTCAGTTTTATTTAACTCTTCCAAAAGCAAAATTTAATGAAATTGATTTTGATTTATTGGCCAACTTTGAAATTCAAGAGAATAATTTAGTTTTTAATTTGTTAAAATTTAGCTCAAATTATATTAATCTTCAAAATGTTCAAAAAACTTTATCCTCAAAAGCTTCTTCAAAACCAATGGAACTTAATATAAAAAGCATTCAAGCAAATATTTTAACGCTGGAAAATGAAGATTTTCTTTTTAATTCGTTATCTTTCGATGGAAATTTGAAAAATAATGAACTAAATATCAATAATTTTGGTGCTGATTATTTGAATGGAAAAATAAAAGCTAGTGGGAAAATTAATCTTCTAGATAAAAAACTTGAAACAAAAATAAACCTAAACGGGTTAAATATAAGGCTTCTATCAAATAAACTAAAAGAAAATTTAATTGCGATAAGTGGCAAATTAAACGCTGATATTGATTTAAAATCAAATAGCCTGTTTATTGATGATGTTATTTTTAATTCTAAATCTAAAATAAATTTTACAATTGAAAATGGTGAATTGAGTCAATTTGCAAAATTAGAAAGGTTTTTGCAAGCAGGAAATATTTTATCTCAAAGTATATTAAAATTGTCTTTAAATTCAGCTTTATCTGCTTTAAGCAAACAAAATACGGGTGATTTTAAATTAATTGAAGGTAAAATCAATGTTAATCAAACAATAGCAGATATTGAATATATTAAAACCCAAGGGTCTAATATGAGCTTGTATATTGATGGAGAATTTGATTTTCTAAAGCAATATATGATAGGCGATATCTTTGGAAGAATTCCAGTTTCAACAGTTAATGTTTTAGGCAATTTTGGCAAGTTTTCGTTTAATAAGGAAGTTGATAAAATTTCAAATGATGATACAAAAGAAATGATTAAAACAATCACTGCTTCGCCGATAGAAAAAATGTTATCAAGTGAAATTTCTCAAAGTAATTTAGATAAAATTCCTCCGTTGGCATATCAAAATACAACAAATGAAACACGTGAATTTGTTGTAAACATTAATGGGAATGTTAAAAATTTAAATTCTATAAGAGATTTTAAATGGGGAATAAAACCCTAGTTGGAAGTAATGTTTACGATTTTATACCCCGCAACTGTTCCATAATAAATTGGAGCTTTGAATCTCCACGTTTCTCCGGGAGCTATGCTGTAAACTTTATCTTCTGTTATAGCAACAAATTTTTTTCTTGCATTAAATAGGTGAATTTTTATAACAACATTATTTTTATATTCTTTTGTAGCATTCACCACTTCGCCGCATACCATCCTCACGCCTTTTGCGCTTTCGCAAGGTTCGCTGTTTATAATATGCAAACCAACTTTTGATTTAATAATGTTTTCTCCACTTAAATTTAAAGTGTCACCTTGTTTTTGTGTTTGTTTTGCTGTTTGAGAGTCGTTTTTTAAAAGAGAATGTGTGCGAGAATTTTTCTTTGCTATTGTAACATTATCCAATGGCGTTTCAAGGCGTGATAATTCTTCTTGCATGTTTTCTAGTTGTTTTGTTATAAATGCAGCTATACTTTTGCTACAGGTAAGCGAAATAATGGCAAAAACAATTATTGTAATACCTATTGCTTTTTTACTATAGTTTTTTAAAAGCCTGCCTTTTGAATCTTCGTAATTATTTGTTGCTATTGCAAAAACATCTATTATTGTCCAAATACCTAAGCCGCCAAGAGTAAGTAATTGCATTACACCAATTAGAATATGTCCTGTAAGAAAACGATGTATTCCTAATACACCAACTAATGAAGCAATTATAAAAATAAAAGTACTTGATTGATTACTTTCTAAATCTTTTTCAGTTGTTTCGTGATCGAAAAATAATTCGTTAGCCATTTTAGCTCCTAGTTTTTTAATATTAATATACATTATTTAATACTTGTTTTAAAATACTATTTTTATATTAATTAAATTGTTGCTTTTCGTTTTTTTAGAGTTAAGCTTGTTTTGAAAGTTTAGTTTATAAGGATGACAATATGAAAAAAATAATATATTCGCTTGGTTTAACTTTGGCGTTAACTTTAAACATTAACCCTATTTGGGCAAATCATAATATAGAAAATTTGTCTTCAAAAGAAGCTTTGCAAAAGCTTAAAGATGGCAATAAAAGATTTATTAAATTTCAATCAAAACACCCCGATGAAACTAAAGAAAGACGAAACGAAATGTTAAAAGGTCAGCATCCTTTTGTTGTAATTCTTTCTTGTTCTGATTCAAGAGTTCCTTTAGAAATTATTTTTGATCAAGGTTTAGGAGATTTATTTGAAATTAAAAACGCAGGCAATGTTTTAGATGAACATGTTATAGGTAGTATTGAATATGCTGTTATGCATTGCGGTGTTAAATTAATAGTTATTATGGGTCATCAGGATTGTGGAGCGATTGCAGCTACTCTATCAGGAGTTTCTGAAACAAAATATATTCAAGCATTAGAAGATTCAATTAAGCCTGCAATCGAAGATTGTAAAAAAGAGGGCTTAGAAATTAATTCTGACAACGTTGTAAAAGCGCACGTTATGCAAGATATTAGAGAGCTTTTAAATCAAGATAGTGATCTTGTAAAATATATGAAAGACCATGATGTAAAAATCGTTCCTGCATATTATCATCTTGATACAGGTAAAGTCGACTTTTTAAAACTGGAAAACAACATCTAAAATCTTGTTTCAATGGTGCTATCCACAATAACTCTGCAAGCGTAAGTTCCGCCAGTACAACCCATATCTGAGCGATCAATTAGCTCATCGTGGAATTGAGCTTTGCTTTTTAAACCAAACTCTATTGCGCTTTCTTCGCTGTAGCATTGATGAATTAAGCTTTTTTCGGGCATTCTATCCGTAAATAATATGCTAAATGGAATGTCTATATTTTCTTGCACATTTTTATTTGGGTCATTTTTAGTTGGCCATGCGCCATAGATTGCTTTATAAAAGCTAGTTGAAGCAGAACTTTCGTTGTCAAAAACTTCTTTTTTTGTTCCGTCGGGTTGTTCTTCAGTTTCAATTTTTGTTGGATATTTTATTTTTGCGGTTAAATATAAGGTGTTGTATATTGGAAATCCCATAGGAATAACCTCTCCTCTTGTTGTAACTGCAAATGGTACGATATCCGGATATAGTTTTGAATTGTTGCAAGTAATTCTATTTGGTTCTTTTTCTCCATTGAGATCAATCCAAACGATAAAATAATCAACATTATATTCATGTCCATAAACATCTTTTATTCCGCTAATTCTTAGTGGTTTGCTTCCACCGCTAGATGTATCTGATGTAAAATAAAATCTATATGAGTTTGAAGCTATCATTCTTGGTTTGTCGTGTTGTTCGTCGAAGTTATCTGCCATTATGTTGATATCTTCATATCCTTCCGTTGCAGCACAATGCATGTTTTCAACTTTACCTGCAGTGTTGATAAATTCTGATAATCTTTCGCACAGTTCTTCTGAAGTTTTTGGAAATTTCCTTGGAGCTTTTAAGTCTTTAACAGGGCAAGCTTCTCCGGGGCAATACATATCGGCAAGAACGTTATAGCTAGCTTTTTTAAGCGCATTGTATGCTGTGAAATATGGTTGTCCATATTCATTCATTTTATTGTTCAAAATTGTAAGTTCGGCAATTATAATAAAACCTATTAAGGTGATAATTAATATTAGTTCAACCATCGAAAAAGCTTTTTTAAGATTCATATAAACTCCACTCTTTAAAGATATATTTTCCTTAACGACAAAAAGTAAAAAATCTTTAATTTTATTGAAGATTTTTGCAAACAACCCATTTACGTATTATAATTAATTAAAAGAGGAATTAATGTTGCGAAAAAGTGGATTTACAGCAGTAGAGTTTATAATATGTCTTACTTTTATGATGTTGATTTTTGGAGGTATGGTTTCAATAACCTTTAAAAAAGCAAAAGACACTATGCCGACTCAAAAACAAACAAACATGATTATTTGTTCTTGTGATAATACAAGAAATATAAAATGCAATTGCAATGGACGTACTTGTACTGTTGAAAAAATTGACCCTCACGGCGGAAGACACGAGTTTTTCACTGTTCAAATTTTAGGTGGTGGTGCGGCAGGAAGTGCTGAGCGTGGCGGGCAAGCTGGCGAAGGTAAAATTGTTCACTACCCGACTTTAGAGGGTGAATTTCTTGTTCAACTCGGAGAAGGTGGAAAATATAATGATGATAGTGGCAGAATAAATGGTGGTGCTAGTGCTATTTATCAAATTAAAAAAGATGATAAAGGCAACTTTCAAGGATATGAACTATTAGAATTTGCACTTGGCGGTATGGGTTCTAACGAGAAAATTAATGACGGCGATATTAGAGCAGAAGACACCGGAAGTAATGAATATAAAAAAGAAAAAGAAGAACTGCAAAAGGGTAAAGCGCCCACTTTTGCTTCAGGAGACTCTTTATCTTCTTGCGGCGCAGGTGGAGATTATCGACAAAATGGGCAAGATGGAGAAGTAATAATAAAATGGTAAAAAAATCTGGAGCTTTTTCATTGGCTGAAGCTATGATTTCAATGCTTATTATAGCAATGGTTGGTATCGCTGCTTTGCCTGTTTTAACAAAATCCAAACCTCCGATTGAATCAGTATCTTTGCGTGGTCAATATGGTTGCTGGTATGAACCTGATCCATCATCAGGAAAATACATATTAAAAGAATGGTATTTTGATGAACGTACGCCAAGAACCCCTGACCCAATTGATGTTGTGGGTGAACAAGAAAGAGGTTGCATTTTAAAGCTTGATCAAAGACCAGCTAATTTTTATATCTTAGCTAGTGGTGCAGGCAGTTCCACTGTTCCTGCGCAAGTTAGTGCTGTTTGGACTCCCGCCCTTTCTAATGAACTTGCAATTGTTGTTGGACAACGGGGTATTAATGTTGATGTTCCCGGAGTTTCACAATCTGTGAATACAACCGTTTCAACAGGCGGTATGTATGATGTTACGTCTGATGATACTGATGAAAAAGTTTTTGTTGCAGGTGGTTCTGCTGAAGCTAATGCTGCTGGACCTAGGGAAGATAGTATTGATTATAGAATAATTAGCAATGGATTGAATGACTTTGGTGGTGTTATTCCTGAAAATGCTATTACTTGCAAACTGGTTTCAGAAGCTACAGGAGAAGCAACAAGTTGTGAAGTACTTGATGTTATAAGCCATGGGTATAATGCAGCCGGCATTTTTTATGACCAATCATACAAAGTAAGAATTAATGGTTGTGAAACTTATGACGAGTCTGGCAATCCTGATGATGGAAACCTTTTAACCTTTTTTGATATTAATTTTAGCGGTTTAAAAGAAACAACTTCTTTTTCAAATGTTCCTTTAGAGTTGATACAAAAAATTTCAAATGCTAATTCTTTTGGTTATAGTGGCTTTATTCGTTGCGGTAAAAATGACACAGTTGGTGGAAAAAATGTTAAATTTGGTTTAGAATTTGCAAATTCGAGCTATCTTGCCCAAGAGCGATTGTTGAATTTTGAAAAAAATACTCTTGCGGACTGGTCAACCAGTGAAAAATCAAAGATGTCCAAAATGATTGAGATGATTTCAATTAGAAGACAAAGTGAATTGACCGAAAGAATTTTAAAACAAAACCCAGGTGGAATTGGCAAGAATGGGGCAGTTATAATATTGTGGTAACCCGAGTCAAGTGAGCCTAGCTCTGCCGAGCTTGGTGAACGCAGACGAGGGCAGAGGTGTGTGGAGCTCGTGACGGCGAAGCGTTGAGCTTCGGCGGACAGAGCGTAAACCGTACCATAGAGTCAAGTGAGCCTAGCTCAGCAGAGCTTGGCGAACGCAGACGAGTGGTATAAGTGCACTAACCGTTTCCACACTCCGTCATCCTGAGCAAAGCGACGCCTTAATTTCGTTGTTGAGCATTGGGAAAACTTGTAAAATGGAAGTGTTCTTGGGGTAAGAATTTATTCAGCTAAACTTTCGCTTAAATCTAACCAACTAGAATTAATACTGTTGATTAATTCTTCTTTGTATTTTCGATTTTTTCCTTTTAAATATTTTTCTCGAGTAATAGCGTCAGTAATCTTTTGATGAATTTCATAATATACAAGCTTATTTAAACGATATTTTTTGCTAAAACCAACAACTGTACCATTTTTATGCTCGCTTATGCGCCTTATTAAATTACTTGTTACACCGATGTATAAAACAGTGTTGTTATAATTTGTTAAAATATATACATATGCTTTTCTCACAAAGTCATTTTAGCATAGATTCTTCGGTCGTTTCACTCCCTCAGAATGACGATTATAGCAATTGTTTCCACACCCCGTCATCCTGAGCAAAGCGAAGGATCTATTGCAAGCATTTTGCATTTTATACAATTAGATTCTTCGGTTGTTTCACTCCTCAGAATGACGTATCATAAAATGCTTTCCACACCCCGTCATCCTGAGCAAAGCGACGCCCTAATTTCGTTGTTGAGCATTAGCGAAACTTACGAAATGGAAGCACCCTTGGGGTGAGAATTTTTTTACCAAGTTATAATCACAGCCCCATCTCCACCACGGAAATTGTGTTCTGATGGGTTTATGACTTTATTCTCATAAGTTCCATCAACAGCTTCTTTTGGTGGATTGTCGATTAATATAGT
>SUTT01000032.1 GCA_015152565.1 Cyanobacteria bacterium SIG27 | reverse complement strand
GGTAATGTAGCCTTCAATTGCTCCTGGGCAAGGCATGAAACATTTTTCATAGTCTTCTGCGTTAATTCGACATTCAATAGCATGACCTTGAAGTTTAACGTCGTCTTGTGTATAGGAAAGCTTTTCACCTTGCGCAACACGAATTTGCTCTTTGACAATATCGATATTTGATATCATTTCAGTAACACAATGCTCAACTTGAACACGAGTGTTCATTTCCATAAAATAGAACTTTTTGTTGTTTTTATCTGATTCATCTAATAAAAATTCTAATGTTCCTGTTCCTTCGTAGTTGATTGCTTTAGCGGCATTTACTGCGGCTTCACCCATTTTTTTTCTGATATCTTCTGAAATTGCAGTTGATGGAGCTTCTTCAAGAAGTTTTTGATTTCTTCTTTGAATCGAACAATCTCTTTCACCTAAGTGGATAACATTACCATAGCTATCGGCTAAAATTTGCACCTCAATATGTCTTGGGTTTTCAACAAATTTTTCTACATATACATCAGGGTTTGCAAAAGAATTTTGAGCTTCTGCACGACAAAGATTAAATGCATCATCTAATTCTTCATCTTTTCTTACTATTCTCATGCCTTTTCCGCCACCACCCGCTGTAGCTTTGATGATTATTGGATAGCCAACTTTTTTTACAAACTCTCGAATTTCATCTGTATTATCTACAATTCCAAGTCCTGGCGTGATTGGAACGCCTGATGCTTCCATTGTGGCTCTTGCTGTCGCTTTGTCGCCCATTTTTCTCATAGCGTTTGAGCTTGGACCAATAAATTTAATATGATGCTCTTCGCAAATGTCCACAAAATCAGCTCTTTCGGATAAAAAGCCATATCCTGGGTGTATTGCATCTGCTCCAGAAGTAAGTGCAACGGAAATTAACGCAGGGATGTGTAAATAGCTTTTTGCACTTTGTGCTGGACCTATACAGTATGCTTCATCTGCTAATGAAACATGTAAACTTTGAGCGTCTGCTTGAGAATAAACTGCAACAGTTGCAATTCCTAATTCTCGACAAGCTCTGATTACACGGATAGCAATTTCGCCCCTGTTGGCGATTAATACTTTTTTAAACATAACGATACCTATATTGACTATAAGCAAGCACAATTATGTGCTTGCTTATTTTAATTCTAAATTACGTACATTAGTACTTGACCGTATTCAACGCTTTGACCGTCTTCAACGCATATTTCTGTGATTTTGCCTGAAACTTCTGATTCGATTTCGTTCATTAATTTCATAGCTTCAACAATACAAACCACTTGTCCAGCGCTTACTACGTCACCCACTTTAACAAATGGTTTAGCACCTGGTGCTGGAGCAGCATAAAATGCGCCCACCATAGGAGAAGTTATTGCTGTTCCTTTTGAAGCTGGAGCAGCTTTTTCTTCTTTAGCAGCTGGCGTAACATTCATTGCCGGAGCTTGTGCGATTGCAGGTGTGCTTGGAGCTACTGCAACAGGTGCGCCAGTAACAACTGTTGATTCTTTTCTAACTATGATTGCTTTATCGCCATCTTCTAGTGCAATTTCAGTTAATTGATTATCTGCAACAATTTTGGCAATTTTTTCAATATATTCTATTTCGTATTTCATACGTTTTTCCTTATGCTTTACCTAGATATTCATTAGTTCTAGTGTCAATTTTCAATAAATCACCATTTTGAATATGGAATGGTACGTTAACAACTGCACCGCCTTCTAATGTCGCTGGTTTTGTACCGCCTTGAGCAGTGTTTCCTTTTTCAGCTGGTGGAGTGTCGATTACTTCTAGTTCAACAAAGTTTGGAAGGTCAATACCAATGATTTTAGAATCATGAAGTAAGATTTGAACGTTCATATTTTCTTTTAAATATTTAACGCCATCGCCAACTCTATCTGTAGGTACTGGCATTTGTTCGTATGATTCTAAATCCATCATAATAAGGTCATTACCTTCTTTATATAAATATTGCATTTCACGTCTATCTAGCATAGCTTTTGCAACTTTTTCGCCAGCTCTGAAAGTTTTTTCTACAACTTGACCAGTTTCAACGTTTTTTAATTTTGTTCTAACAAACGCTGCACCTTTTCCTGGTTTTACGTGTAAGAATTCAACAACTGACCATAGTCCGTTATCAATGTCTAGAGTTAAGCCTGTTTTTAAGTCGTTTACTGAAATCATAATAATTATCCTATTATCTAATCTTCAAAGTTAATCTTATCATAAACTTGATTTTTTACATAAAAATTTTCATCTGCTATTGCGATTTGTAATAAATCTTGTTCTTTATTTTTGAGTTTTGCCAATATTTTTGCGGTTTTTTCTCGAATTGTGTAATCATTAAATTTGATTGTTTCTTTTAAAATTTCTAATACCTCAGAATTATTTTTTTCTTCTG
Organism: Cyanobacteria bacterium SIG27; assembly: GCA_015152565.1. Lineage (GTDB taxonomy): Bacteria > Cyanobacteriota > Vampirovibrionia > Gastranaerophilales > Gastranaerophilaceae > RUG14156. The sequence goes on along the minus strand of SUTT01000032.1, from coordinate 22,757 downwards.
CGCAAATTGATAAACATTCTAAATACCAATAGAGTGAAAATAATTTTTTATTTTTGGCATGGTTTTTTCTTATTTTTTGAGCATCTTCATAAAATCCGCCCAATTCTTTGTCATTTTGTTCAATCTCGCTTAGCAGATTTTTTATTTTTAAAATTATTTCATCTGCTAGATTGTTTTTTAAATTGTCAAATTTGGCAACAATAGCACAAATTGAGCGACAAACATTTGGGTTTATATCTATTATCGATTTTAAAAACTGCTCTTTAATTTCATTATTAAAAAATTTATAATCGTATTTTTCTTCCAGTTTTAGTGCAACTGCTTCTCGAATTGGGGTTGGATGATTTGTAAGATGATGAAATAAAACTTGCGCTTCCTCGAATGTTTTAATTTCTTCTAAGTTAATTATTGAAAAAATTTTAATAAAATCTTCACAATTTTCATTTTTTAAATTTTCAAATATTTCGTCATGCGAAAAATCAAGTTTCATATCTTGAAGTTCAATTGTTTCGTATGAGGTTTTTTTATTGTTATCCATATTTACTATTTAACCATAATAAAAATAATGAGCAAAAAACACATTTGAAATTTTATAATTAAAATTGATTTTTCAAAAATTGTAATTAAATAAATGATATGATTGACGAGGTTAAAATGGATATAATTAAGCGTTTATTTAGTTTTAATGATGATGATAGTTGTGCTATCGGATTATGCAAATTTAGCGATGACTTTTATAAGCAGCAAGAAAATAAAGAACAATTCAAAAGAAAAATCTCAAAAGATGTTCCGATAAGTCAAATGCTAAAAAGAAATATTTAATTAGCCTAAAAATGCTATTATTGCGCTATAGTAATGAACTACAAAAGAAATAAATATTCCTAAAAGCATGCCGCAAAAAACTTCCAAAGGGGTGTGTCCTAAAAGTTCTTTTAAAACAGCATAGGGTTTAACTTCTTGATTTTTTTGAACGAATTCATCAACAAGGCGATTTAATGTTGCTGCGGTTTTTCCTGCTGCACGTCTTAAACCTGCGGCATCTTGCATGATAACCAATGAAAAACCAAGAGATATTGCAAAAGCTATTGAATCAAGTCCTTCTATTAAAGCAACTGATGTTGATAGTGCAATAACGCCTGCTGTATGAGATGATGGCATGCCGCCAGTTGTTGTAAAAATTTTAAAATTTATTTTCTTATGGGTACATATATAAGTGATAACTTTGATTAATTGGGCAATTGAGGCTGCTGCTAATCCGCAAAAAATTGCCTCATATCCTGTGTTTAAAAACTCAAATCCGCTCACTTATTTATCCTCTCATCTAGCATTTTGTATATTTCTTCAAAAACATTTAATTCAATGTTTAGTTTAGTCAGTATATCATGGTTTTCATCTCTTAGGCTATAGAAAATATTTTTAGCTTTTTCTATTCCATAAGCTTTAACATAGGTTAGTTTGTTAACAGTGGCATCTTTTCCTGCTGTTTTGCCTAATTCATCTGTAGTTAGAGTGTAGTCAATAATATCATCATAAACTTGAAATAAAATTCCAAAATTATCAGCGTATTGTTCAATTAGAGCTAGCTTTTCGTCGTTAACTTTTGCTAACTTTGCAGCTATCATCATTGAACATTTAAACAGTGCTCCTGTTTTAAATTTGTGAATATATTTTAAGTTTTCTATATCTATTTCTTTATTTTCTGCTTCTATATCTGCAATTTGTCCTGCAACAATACCTTGGGCTCCTGCTGTTTTTAGATAATCATTAACAATATCAAGCTTGATTTTGGGTTCTGTTTCCAACTTATCGATTATAAGTTGTGCTCCAAAAGAAATTAGTGCATCTCCTGCTAAAACTGCTGTAGCTTCTCCAAAAACTTTGTGGTTTGTTGGTTTTCCTCTTCTTAAATCATCGTTATCCATACAAGGTAAATCGTCATGGATTAAACTATAAGCATGCATAATTTCCATTGCAGCAGCTAATGGCATTGCTTTTTGGATTGGAATATTGAAGCTTTTTGCTACTTCAAGGCACATTATTGCTCTTAGCCTTTTACCATCTAAAAGAGTGGTGTATTTCATTGATTCCCAAATAGTTGAAGAATAGCTTGAATTTTTGGAATATTCAGCGAAATATTCTTTTATATTTTTTTGGATAATTTCTTTATATTGAGCAATATTCATTTAATCAAAGTCCTTAATTTTTTGTTTATCTGTATTTCTTGCACTATCTCTTTTTCTTTTTGAGATTTTAACACTAATTCTATTTCCAACATTTTTGTTTTTAGTTTCTTCTTTAATGCTTCTTTTTTTGATTATTTCTTTATATTCAAGGCTTTCTGATAGAAACATCAAATAGCTTTCGTATCTTGATTTATCAATTTTATCTAAGTTTTGAATAACTCCACAAGTTTTATCGTTTAAGGAATTATGCATACAATCTGAATATTTGCAGTTTGTATAAATTTTTATATCGTCAAAAAGTTCAATCAATTTATCCGGCAATAAAAAGTCAAATTTTAAACAAGAAAACCCCGGAGTGTCGATTAATTTAAAATTATCGCATTCTATAATTTCACAATGTCTTGTAGTGTGACATCCTCTTTGGGTTTTTGTTGAAACTTCGCCTGTTTTAAGCTTCATATCAACATTTAAGCTATTTAAAAGAGTAGATTTTCCAACGCCAGACATTCCGCATAGAACAATGGTTTTATCTTGAATATAGTATTGTAATTCTTCTAAATCAAGCTTATCTTTAGCACTTATAAAAAATAATTTATAGCCTAATTTTTCATATATTGCTCTAATTTCTTGTTTTTTATCTTCTAAATTGTCAATTAAATCTTCTTTATTAAAACAAATTGCAGCTTCAATATTATGAAATTTTAGATATGTTAAATAGCGGTTTAATTGCACTAAATCGAGCTCCGGTTCTTTTAGCGCACAAACCACTAAAGCACAATCAATATTTGAAACTTTTGGGCGGTTTAGGCTATTTTTTCGAGGCAAAAGCGATGAAATAAATTGATTATCGTTTGACAATTCAACAAAATCGCCAACTCGAATGTCTATTTTTTGTTTTTTTAAAATATCTCTTAACTTGCAAACAAGATTATCATGTTTAAGGTTCTTAACATAATAAAAATCCGAATGTATTTTAAATACTTGTCCTTGCATAGTTTTATAATAGATAAAAAATTTACGTTTAGCAATGATTTGTATTGCAAAAATATTTTGTAATATAATTATATTAAATTTATTTGGTGAGGATTATTTTTATGACACTAACCGATTGGTTTAACAAGAGGAAAATGCAGCAAATTGCTGCTCGTGATAATGACATACAAATCGACGATTCTATAGGTAAACTTTGGACACTTTGTTATAATTGCTCTAGTCAATTACCAAAAAAAGACTTAGACGCCAATTTGATGGTTTGTCCTAATTGTGATTATCATTTTAGAATTGGCGCAAGAGATAGAATTGGATTAATTGCTGATAAAGATACATTTGTTGAAATGTATTCTAATATTAAGCCTTGCGATCCATTAAATTTTGTAGATACACAAACATATAAGTCACGCCAAGAACAAGCTAAAGAAAAATCAGGACTTGATGATGCCGTTATTGTAGGAACTTGTGAAATTGATGGTCAAAAAACTGCAATTGCAGTTATGGATTTTGAATATATGGGTGGTTCTATGGGTTCTGTTGTAGGTGAAAAGATAACAAGAATTTTAGAACATGCCCTAGAAAATAAATTGCCGTCAATTGTATTTACTTCATCGGGCGGCGCTAGAATGCAAGAAAGTGCGCTAAGCTTAATGCAGATGGCTAAAACAAGCTGTATTGTTGCTAAATTAAACGAAGCTAAATTATTATATATTACCGTGCTTTGTGAGCCGACTTTTGGTGGTGTAACTGCTTCGTTCGGGACAATTGGTGATATTGTTATTGCAGAAAAAGGAGCAAGAATAGGCTTTGCTGGTCGTCGTGTAATTGAACAAACAATTAGACAAAAACTTCCTGCAGATTTCCAAACGGCAGAATACTTATTAAAATGTGGACAACTAGATTTCATTGTTGAGCGAAAAGATATGAAAGAAAAGCTTTCTAAGCTTATTCGCCTGCATACTAAAAAATAGGACAAGAAGATGAGCAACACAGATAGAAAAATTCAAATTTTGGATTTTGAAAAACCAATATATGAAATGCAAAAAAAAATCGAAGAACTAAAAAATGCCAGTTCAACTACTCAGATAAATTATGATAACGGTATTGAGTCATTGGAAGAGCAAACAAAAATGTACAAAAAAGAACTTTATGAAAAACTAGAACCTTATCAAAAACTTCAAATTGCAAGGCATCCACAAAGACCTAATTTTTATGATTATGTTCAATTTATGTGTGATGATTTTATTGAACTCCATGGTGATAGACATGGTTGTGATGATAAAGCAATTGCAGGCGGTATTGCTTCAATTAATGGAAGAAGCGTAATGCTGATTGGTACGGTTAAGGGTAAATCGACTAAAGAAAATTTAGAGTGCAATTTTGGCATGCCTCAACCTCAAGGATATAGAAAAGCACTTCGCCTTTTTGAACATGCTAATCGTTTTGATTTACCAATTATCACTCTTGTTGATACAATGGGTGCTTATCCTGGCATGTTAGCTGAAGAAGCAGGACAAGGAGAAGCAATCGCATTTAATTTAAAAGAAATGGCTAAGTTAAATGTTCCTATCATTGCAGTGATTACTGGTGAGGGTTGCTCCGGAGGTGCTTTAGGATTAGCTGTTGCTAATAAGGTTATGGTTTTAGAACATGCTTATTATACTGTTATATCTCCAGAGGGCTGTGCTTCAATTTTATGGAAAGATGCTTCAATGGCAAAAACTGCAACTGATGCTCTAAAAATTACAGGAGAAGACTTATTAAAGCTTGGAATTATAGATGAGGTTGTAAAAGAGCCAATGGGTGGAGCTCATTATAGCGCACAAGAAATGTCTGATAATTTAAAAGAAGCACTTTTAAAATCATTAGACGAATTTTCAAAAATGAATAGTGAGCAATTGAGAAATCATAGATATTCTAAATTCAGAGCTATGGGCGTTTTTGCTCAATAAGCATAAAATTTTGGTTGAGAGATAGAATTATTTTAGATGGATGAAAATGATTAAGAATTTAAAAAATATATTTTGGCTATTGGGCGTGTATTTGTTCACAAGTCCGATAGCTCAAGCTGCAATTAGCTTGCCATCAATAAACGTTGGCATGAAAACAGCAAGTACACCTCAGGAATTTACTCAGGGTGTACAAGTTTTAATTATGCTTACTATTTTAACACTTGCTCCAAGTATAATTATCATGACGACAGCATTTATTAGAATTGTTATAGTTTTATCTTTAACTCGCCAAGCGATTGGTACTGCAAGTTTGCCACCTAATCAAGTAATAGTTGGTTTGGCATTGATTTTAACTTTTTTTGTAATGAGCCCAACTTTATCTAAAATTAATGAAACAGCATATCAACCTTATATGAAAAATCTTATTACCCAGCAACAGGCGCTTGATAATTCACTTGTGCCTTTAAGAAATTTTATGTTTAAACAAACACACGAATCAGAACTTGCCTTGTTTGTTAAAATGGCAAAAATTGAAAAACCCAAAACAAAAGAAGATGTTCCAACCTATGTTTTAATTCCGTCCTTTGTTTTGTCTGAATTAAAAACAGCCTTTAAGATTGGGTTTGTAATTTTTCTTCCATTTTTAGTTATTGACCTTGTTGTGGCTTCTGTTTTAGTTTCGATGGGTATGATGTTCTTGCCACCAACTACTATTGCAATGCCTTTTAAGTTGATTATGTTTGTTATGGTTGATGGTTGGTTTTTAATTACGAAGTCATTAGTTGAAGGCTTTGCGCCATAAGGAGTAAGATATGGATGAAGCTTTATTTTTAACGGTTTTTCAAAAAGCAATCATGCTGATTATGGTGATTGGCGCTCCAATATTGTTATCCGCTATCGTTGTAGGGCTTGCAATTAGCATAATTCAATCTGTAACACAAATTCAAGAGCAAACACTTACTTTTGTGCCTAAAATTTTTGCAGCATTGTTGGTTCTTGTTTTTGCTGCTCCTTGGATGGTAGATACATTCGTTACAACTACAACTGAACTATTTGAATATATAAAGGTATTTATTTCGTAAAAAATGCAGACGCCAAGCTTATTAAATCTTTTATCACCATATAACATTGTAATTTTTATGCTGGTTTTTACAAGATTAACAGGCATGGTTCAATCTGCGCCATTTTTTAATAGTTTGTCGGCTCCTGTTATGACAAAGCTTTGGTTCGGGGCAATTAGCGCTTTTATTATGTATCCGCTTGTGTTTGCTTCAAAAACATATATTATGCCAAAATCCATGCCGGAATTTATGATATTAATTGTGTTTGAATTTTTAATTGGATACTTGATTGGCTTTGTTGCTAATTTAATTTTTGAAGGCGTTAGAATGTCAGGTAATATTTTATCTATTCAAACAGGTCTATCTATGTCTGAAGCACTTGATCCTGCAACAGGCGTTAGTTCTAATGATATATCAAGGATTTATATTTATCTTGCAACGCTAGTTTTTCTTGCGATTGGCGCTCACCAATTTTTGTTTATGGCGTTATTTGGAAGCTTTAGTTCAATTCCAATTGGTCAATTTTTGTTGTTTGATTCTCAGGTTGTAAATTCCTTAATGATTTTATTTGCTCAAATTTTTAAAATTGCCTTTGGAGTTGCACTGCCTATTTTTTCAGTTTTGCTAATTGTTGATTTGTTGCTCGGTATGATGAGTAAGATGATGCCTCAAATGAATATTTATATGGTAGCTTTGCCTGTTAAAATATACATAGGCTTGTTTTTGATTTTTGCCTTTTTAAGTGCTACAAATACATATATGCAAGGAATTATTAAAAATTACATACAAGCGCTTGGATTGCTGTTTATGTAATAGGGGATATTATGGCAAACGATCAAAATGAAAAAACAGAAGAAGCCACCCCCAAGCGGAGGCAAAAAGAGCGAGATAAAGGCAACATTGCAAAAAGCCAAGACTTTACTTCGTCATTGCTTTTAACGTCGGGTATTGCTTTAATTTATGCTATGGGTTCCGGTATGCTAGAAAAAATTCAGTCTTTATTGATACGAACTTTTTCCGAGCTTAATCCGAATAATATTCCAGAGGATAATTTCATTGGTTTATTTGCACCTTTTATGACTTCTTATTGCGATTTGACCATTTTGTTTTTTGTGTTTTTGTGTATTGCGGCTATTATAATTTTGAGATTTCAAACGGGTAGCCTTTTTGCTAAAGAAGCGCTAAAACCAACTTTAAATAAATTATCGCCTGCAAATGCGTTTAAAAATTTAATTCAAAAAATTAATATTTTTAAGCCAAAACAAATGGTTGAACTTGTTAAATCTTTAATTAAAACAATTTTAGTTGCTGCTGTTGGTTTTAATGTTGTACTTAAAAGAAAAGAAGATTTATTTGGACTTATTGGAGCTGACCCATCAACTGGACTTGCTGTTATTGGAAATGTTATTTTTGAAATTTTAATAAGTCTTTGTGTTCTTTTGATTATTATCGGAATTATTGATAGAAAATACCAAGTTTGGGAATATAACAAATCTATTAAAATGACTAAGCAAGAAGTAAAGGATGAATGGAAAAATATCGAGGGGGACCCTAAAATCAAAGGCAAAATTCGTTCTTTCCAAATGAAAATTTTGCAACAAAAGATGATGACAAAAGTCAAAGAAGCAGATGTTGTTGTGGTAAACCCAACGCATTTTGCAGTTGCTTTAATGTATAACCCTGATAAAGTCCCAGCTCCTGTTGTTGTTGCAAAGGGTGTTGATTTTGTTGCCTTTAAAATTAGAGAAATAGCTAAAAATAACGGCATTCCGATTGTTGAAAATAAACCACTGGCAAGAAGTTTATATAAACTAGTTGAAATTGATCAAATTATTCCACAAGAATTATATACAGCTGTTGCTGAAATTCTTCATTATGTTTATTCGCAAAAAGGAAAATAAATTAATAATACATTTTTCTATTTGGAAATGTTGGTTTGACATCTTCATAGGTTCCATCAGGATGTATTATTAAGTACATACTGCCTTCTTTAGAGAAAAGTTCTTTTTTCCCGTTTGGATATATTTTTTCAGTTAAGTTTTCTTGTTTATCGTAATTTTTTCTTATTCCATTTGGGAAAATGAATGCTCTTAAATTACCATCTTTATCCAATACCTTTAAAATTCCATCTCTGTGTTCAAATGAAATAGTTTGTTCTTCAGGATTAATTATTCCTTTTGAGCTTTCAAAATGTCCATCAGAAAAATATGCAAAGAGAATTTCTCTAGTATTTCCATTATAGTGGTAATTGGCGGTTATTCCATTTTCAAAAGTGCGACCAACTAAGCGTCTTTGTTCGTCAAAAATATCTTTTTCTGCTATAAATTTTTGGTTTTGAAGAAGTGAATTTTCTTCTGTTGTGATTTTTGTTGCTGTTTTTTCTTCTGGCGTGTTTTCAGGATTAATAATCGGCATTAAAACTGGAGCTTCTGGAATTATAATTGGAGTTATTGTTCTTGATCTTTCTTCTGTTTTTGGGCTTTTTGCTTGTTTTGGACAAGATTTTGGAATTTCAATTTTGAATTTTTCTACTGGGATTTCTGGTTTAGGGGATTTATTTTCTATTGTTTTCTTTTCTTTTTTTCCTATTGTTTCTGTTTTTCCGTCTGGATATATTAATGTTTTTGAACCATCAATATCTAATATTTCTCTAACGCCGTCTGGTCTTACAAGTTCACATAGTCTTCCTCTGAGCGAATATCTTTTAATTGTTCCATCTACAAAAGTTTCTGCGCTTTTATAGCGCGAAGAAGATGTTCCATTTGAATAGTTAATAACGCTCCTTGGCATAATAAAACGTGCTAAATCATCATCTTGAAGTAAAAGTGCATCTGAATCTGTACCAAAAATTAACTTAAACAAATTTGAAATAAAGTTCTTTTTATTTTTGCATAGTTCTCTAATGTTTGAATTTAAATTATTTTCTGTTTTTTTACTTCTCAATATAACAGCATCTTCATCCGTTGCAACAATTACTATTTTTCTATCCTTACAAGTTACCGGATAAAACTCAACATCATCCTTTTTGGCTGTTTTAATTGTGTATGCTGCCATATTTGCTTGTTCTGCTTTTCCAACAAGCGCATATCGACCACAAAAATTTGTACCGTTAGTTTTTAAATTCATATCAACACACCTTATATCTTTGTTATGTTAAAACAAATGAAAAACAAAAATTGCGCAAAAGTTTAAATTTCTTATCAATTTTGACTTTGGTTTTTTGAAAGCTGTATAATATATCTTAGGGGAGAATTAGCTAATTTTGGGTAAACTCAAAGAAATATTGCAGAATAATGATATAGTTTTGGCTATTGGTCTTGTTACCATCGTTTTAATGATGGTAATTCCTATACCTGCTCAACTTTTGGACTTGCTGTTAACCCTTAATATTTCTCTTTCTGTTTTAATTCTTTTGGTATGTTTATACACTAAAGAACCCCTTGAATATTCAAGTTTCCCGACAATTCTTCTTATTGCAACACTATTTAGGCTTGGCTTAAATGTTACATCAACAAGGTTAATTCTTTTAGAAGCTGATGCAGGTTCTGTTATTGAGTCTTTTGGTCAGTTTGTAATCGGTGGAAATTATGTTGTCGGTGCTGTAATTTTTGTTATTCTTGTAATAATTAACTTTATGGTAATTACTGGCGGTGCTGGGCGTGTTGCAGAAGTAAGTGCACGTTTTACATTAGATGCTATGCCTGGTAAACAGCTTTCAATTGACGCTGATTTAAACTCTGGCTTAATCGATGAAGCGGAAGCTAAAAAAAGAAGAAAAGCTTTATTAAGAGAAGCAGATTTTTATGGAACTATGGATGGTGCTTCAAAGTTTGTTAAAGGAGATGCTACAGCTGGTATTATTATCACCGTAATAAATATTGTCGGAGGTTTAATTATCGGTATCATCCAATTAAAAATGAAACCTATGGATGCGCTATCGACCTATACAATTTTAACGGTTGGTGATGGTCTGGTTTCTCAAATTCCGGCATTAGTTATTTCGACCGCTACAGGTTTAATTATTTCTCGTGCAAATGGTTCTGATAATTCCTTATCAGAAGATATTAGGCTTGAAATGTTTCAAAATCCTAAGGTATTGGGAATTATTTCAGGATTGCTTTTTGCAATGGGTATAGTTCCTGGTATGCCAACTATTCCATTTCTTGCAATTTCGCTTGTTTCTGGTGGAATGAGCTTTAAAAAATATAAAGAAAAAGTTGAAGAAGAACAAAAAGCTCTTCAAGCTCAAAAAGATGCAAAAAAAGCAGAAAAACTAGGAAAGAAAAAGAAAAAAGCAACAAGAGAAAGCGTGCTTGAACTTTTGGCTGTTGAAACTTTAGAAATCGAAATCGGCTATAGATTAGTAAGTTTATTAGATGTTGAAAAAGGTGGCGATTTATTAGATAGAATTTCTCAAATTAGACGTCAAACAGCGCTTGATTTGGGTATAGTTTTACCATCTATTCGTGTAAGGGATAATCTTCAATTGCCTCCAAATACATATCAAATAAAATTAAAAGGAACAACAATAGAAACGGGAGAGATTTATCCTGATAGAAGTCTTGCAATGAATTCCATGGGCGGAGAAGATGATCCTAATATTGTTGGGATTTCAGCAATTGAACCGGCATTTCATTTAAAAGCTACTTGGATTTTAGAAAAAGATAAGGAATACGCTGAATCCGTTGGCTACACGGTTGTTAGCCCAAGTGCTGTTATTTCAACCCATTTGACCGAAATTATTAAGAAAAATGCGTCTGAAATTATTACAAGAAGCGATGTACAGCAGTTGATTGAAAATCTTAAAAAAGAAGTTAATGAAACTTACGTTAATGATTTAATGAAAGAGCTTACTACTGCTGATGTACAATGTGTAATGCAAAATCTTTTAAAAGAAAGAGTTTCAATTAGGGATTTAAAAACAATCCTAGAAACAATGAGTTTACAATATAAAATCAATAAAAGTTATAACTACTTAACCGAACAATGCAGACAAGCTTTGGCAAGAAATATCTGTAAACAAAATTTATCGGATACGGGAGAATTGCTTGTAATTACTATGACACAAGAAGTTGAACAAGAAATTGCAAAGGGAATTAATCCTGATGGGGAAAGTTTAACGCTAAATCCTGATTTTGTAAAAAGACTTATGGATAGTCTGAATTTGGAATTTGAAAAGGCAATTAACCAAACAGGAAATCAGCCTGTGATTTTATGCTCTTCACCTATTAGGTTGATTTTTAGAAGATTAATTGAAAAAACATACCCACAAATTACAATTATGTCTTATAATGAAGTAACCAATAATGTTAAAGCAAAATCAGTGGGCATTATAAGAGCTAACTTAAAAACTGCTGCCATGTAGAAGAGGATTACAATGAAAGAATTACTTCAAAACGCTAAAGATTTTAAAATTATTCCTGGAAATTTCAAAAGTTCTGGAGAATTTGAAGTTATATCAGTTGAAGATGATGAAATTAATGCTAAATTAAGATTATTGGATGATAGTGAACTTCAGGATTATAGTGTTGGCTCTAAAGTTGAAGTGTTTGGCGTTAATCCTTTAGGTTTAATATATTTTGAATCCAGTGTATTAAAAAAAGATGGTTATGATGTTGTGCTTGCCACTTCTTCTGATTACAGCATAATTCAAAGAAGAGAATATTCTCGTGTTAATTTAAATCAAGGTGAAGTAATTTTTAAAGATAGCACTCCTGATTTAATATTAAAAATTGAAGATATTTCTGCTGGCGGTATTAAAATCATAACTTCTGAAGCGCTTGAAATTGATAAACATTATGATATTGAAATTAATCTATCAACAAATATGAAAATAGAGTGTTCTCTTGCACCAATTAGAATTAAAGAATGTGAATTTGCAAATAAAAAAGCATACGCAATATCCGGAAAATTTGTTGACCTTGAAAATGCAGACAGAATAGTTCTGGTTCAATATGCTTTTAAAATCAAAATGGAAGAACAAAATAAAGAAAACGATTAATGGAAAATTCAACTACCATACAAGAAGATAGAATTAAATATTCAAAATTATTATCGTCGCTTTTTTGCTCAACTTCGATAATTATTTTGTCTATTTTGTGTTTATTAAACAATTTATCTATCGATATTTATAGCACTTTGGTATTATTAAAGGTTGTTTTGCCTGCAGCATTTTGCTTTTGGTTTCTTGGTTATTCCATTGGAAAAATTTTAGATGGTTTTAGTAATAAAATTGTTGTTGAACAGAAAAAAAGCGAAGTAGAGGCTTATGAAATGCCAAGTATGTTTGCTGGCGCTGAAATACAAGATGATGATGAGTTTGGGATTTTATGAAGAAAATCGATTTTACCAATTTTAAACAGTTTAAATTTAGTATTAGTGTATATTTAGCAGTGTTGATGGGTTTAGTTATTGCATTCGTTGCCACTGTTTTGATGTTCATTACTTTTAACAGTGTTAAAAATTTGGTTGGAGAATATGAATCTGAATCAAATAGATTAACAAATTATCTTGCAGCTATTGTCACTCAATCTATTAGCATGGATGTTGATAAAAAAGGCTTTAAATCTACTAAAAATTTGATAAATTTCTATAGAAGTGAAAATTTATTAGCTTATATTTACATTAAAAACAACAACACTGATGAAATTGTATTAGGTAAAGACGAATATCGTCATAATGATGTTCAAGTTGCAAACGTAAAAGAGTTATCAAGAACAATTGGTGATTACACTCTTTATTATGGTGTTTCTTCTAAAGATAGAGTTGAAAGCTATTTGCATAGTCTTTTTGAACTTGTTGCTTATGCTTTATTTTTAATTATTGTTATTGCTTCTGTAGCTGCTGTTATTTTTGCATCAATTATTTCAAAACCTTTAAAAGATGTTTCAAGTGCAGCTAAAAAAATCACAGATGGTGAGTTTGACGTTAAAATTAAAAAATCTCAATTTAGCGAAATTGACGATCTGGTTTATTCTTGTAACGAGATGGCTTTTCAATTGAATGAGTTGTATTCTTCTTTAGAATTAAAAGTTCAGGAAAGAACAATTGCTCTTGAAGCAGCAAACCATAAGCTACAAGAAACACAAGCAATGATGGTGCATAGTGAAAAAATGCGCTCTTTAGGTGAATTGGTTGCTGGTATTGCACATGAAATCAACAATCCGATTAATTTTATCCATGGGAACATCATGATTTTACAAAACTATGCTAAAGACTTAATTGGTTTGATTGATTTATACGAAGAAAATAATTTAACTATTCCTGATGATATTAAAAAGAAAATTGAAGATTTTAAAAACGAAATCGATTTAGATTTTTTAAGAGATGATATTAACGATTTAATTAAAAGTTGCATTGAGGGTACCCAAAGAACAAAAAATATCGTACTTGATTTGAAAAACTTCTCAAGAATGGAAGAAATGGTTTTGACTCAATTTGATATTCCAAAAGAAATTGATACTACTTTAAATATCTTGAATAACAAATATAAAAATAGAATTACAGTTATTAAAAATTATCATCCGGATACACCTAAAATTGAAGCTTATGGCGGTCAATTAAATCAAGTGTTTATGAATATTTTAGATAATGCACAAGACGCTATGGCGGAAGCTGGAACGTTAACCATAAACACGTATATGGTTGATAAAAATGTAAAAATTGAATTTATTGATACTGGTGCCGGTATTCCTGAGGAAAATTTAAAAAGAATTTTTGACCCATTTTTTACAACAAAAGCTGTTGGAAAAGGTACCGGTTTAGGAATGAGCATATCATATAGGGTAATTAATGATCATAATGGTACAATTGAAGTTGAATCTGAAGTTGGTAAAGGCACTAAATTTACCATTACTTTGCCAATTAACCATGAAAAAAAGGAAGAATTATCTTTGGAAGAAGAAATAATTAAAGATTTACGTGAAGAAAACGGAGTAGAGCAATAATGGAAGATAAAAGATATAAAATTCTTATAGTTGACGACGAAGAAGATAATTTAGCTTTATTATACAGAACACTTCGTACTAAATATATGATTACAAAAGCTCATAGCGCAATTGAAGCATTGGAAATTTTAAAAGGTGAAAAGTTTGATTGTATTTTATCTGACCACAAAATGCCTTTGATGGATGGAGTTGAGTTTTTAAAGCGTGTTAATGATATTCAACCTAGAACCATGCGTCTTTTAGTAACGGCATATTCTGATGTTAAAATTCTTATTGATGCAATCAATTACGCAAAAATTTATCGTTATATTAAAAAGCCGTTTACTCCTGATGAGTTATTAATGATTGTTGAATCTGCTCTTGAATGTTATCAATTAAAAATTGATAATGAAAATTTAATTACAGATTTAAAAGATTTATTCTCAGGAACCGTAAAAGCAATTATTGAAGCGCTTGATGCTAAAGACTCTTTTACATTGGGTCGTTCTCGTCGTGTTGCTTTTTATGCATTAAAGATAGTTAATAAGATGGCTTTATCTCCTGCTGAAGTTAGTAAAATTGAACTTGCTGGATTATTGCACGATATCGGTATGATTGGTGTTGCAGAGGATATATTAAATAAAACACAAAAGCTATCCGATGAAGAGTTTGAAAAAATTAAAATGCATGTGCATTATAGCGTAAAAATCCTAGAAGATATTAAACAGCTTTGTGAAATCACTGAAATTATTAAATATCATCACGAATACTATAATGGTTGCGGCTATCCTTTTGGTTTAAAAGGGGAACAAATTCCTCTGGGTTCAAGAATTATCGCTATTGCTGATGCTTACGATTCTATGGTTTCAAAACGTGCATATCGTGATAGTTTGACATCTGAAGAAGCACTAAAAGTTATCGAACAAGGGGCTGGAAAACAATTTGATCCAGATTTGGTTGAAATTTTTAAGCTCGTGCTTCCTGAAGCTGTTCAAGAAATTCAAGATTACGAAGCAAAAAATATATATGTAGAATGATAAGTATATTTCAACTAAGCAATTTAATATACCTGTCAAATTTAAGACAGGTATATTTTATTTTAAAATAGTTCTTATTTTTGAACTTTGTTAATTGGAATGTATGTTTTTGTTGCTGTTTTTGATGAAAAGTGGCTTGAATTGATAATTTTATCCAGCCAAGATGGTTTATCTTCAATTTCATCAATTTTTTGAGCATCCTCAAGTTGTTCGTCAGTTAAATAGCTGCTGCTATCAGAAAAATTAAAGTCCGAATCAGCATTCATTTCGTAATATTCTTGCGTATGTGCAACAGGGCTGATTCTATCTTTAGCAATGACTGATACGTTTAATGTTAATAACATGAAAAGTAATAATGAACTGATTTTTTTCATATATTGCCTCCTAGTTAAAAAATACCATTTAATTAAAAAATATCAATATACAAGATTGCCTCTAACTTAACAATTTTTAACTTATTAAAATTTTAATTATCTTGCGATGTATTCTATATATTTTTCTAAAGCTTGATAACCATCTTGAAATTCAATTATTCTGTTTGAAGTCGAGGTTAATCTTAGATATTTTAATTCTTTAATTCTTATTTCAAAAAGCTCGTTAGCGTAAGCTCCAAGCAAAATATCCCCACTATTAGACCAAGATTTTAACTGTTCAATTTGTCTGTTCATTTGAGATATTGTTGTGTTTTCTAGTTGCATAAATCCATGGCGGGATAAAACTGCTCTATCTGCGTTGGTGATTGGAATAACAGCGGCGCAAGAACCAAAGATTTTCTTAATTAAAACGTAATTAGAAGCCAATTGCTTGTGCTTGATTGGAACTTGCGTTCTTCCAAGAGCAACAGCTGTATTTATATTTGCGTAATAATCATTTGATTTAAATGTTTTGTTGTTAGTGCCCAAGTAACTTGAATTGCTACTGTTAAACATTATAAACTCCCACTAAGTCTTTATTATCTTAATTATAAACAAAAAGCAAATACATGTAAGACATTTAATAAAAATTTACTTAAAAAGTAGGAGGTTTAAAAGTCTAAAATTTGCGCTTTTTTGAAAAATATGCTCTAATAGACTTGTATAGCAAAAAGAGGTAAACATGGAAAGAACATTTGTAGCTATTAAGCCGGACGGAGTTAAAAGGGGATTAATTGGAAAAATTTTGCAAAGATTTGAAGATAAGTCATATAAAATCATTGCACTAAAAATGATTAATGTTACGCCAGAAGTTGCTGCAAAACATTACGAAGAACACTATGGCAAACCATTTTATAATAAATTAATCAGATTTATTACCATGGGGCCTATTGTTGCTATGGCTGTTGAAGGAAAAAACGCAATTAAAGGCGTTCGCCATTTGGTAGGAAAAACAAATCCTGATGAGGCTGATGATGGTTCAATCAGGGCTGATTTTTCTTCTTTTTCGACACTAAATTTGGTGCATGCTTCTGATTCATTAGAAAGTGCTCAAAGAGAACTTGATTTATACTTCAAAAAAGAAGAATATTGCGATAATTATAAAAATATGTTTGAAGTCGTTCTTGAAGAATTAGGCGATTAATAATGTCTTATAAAGATTTTTTTGATTTTGAAATAGTAAAAGCTTCTGCCCAAAGTTCCGCTAGGGCAGGGCTTTTTACTACTCCACATGGAATAATTGAAACCCCAATTTTTATGCCTGTTGGAACAAATAGTGCCGTAAAAATGATGACATTTGACCAAGTTAGAGCTACTGGCGCTCAGATTATTCTTGCAAATTCTTATCACATGTATTTAAGAGCAGGTTGCGAGCTTGTTAAAAGTGCAGGTGGTTTACATGGGTGGATGAATTGGGATAAGCCGATTTTAACAGATTCTGGTGGATTTCAAGTGTTTTCACTTGCTAAATTAAGAAAAATCACACCTGATGGTGTTCATTTTCAAGATCCTAAAAATGGTTCAAAACATTTTATTTCGCCTGAAATCTCTATGAAAATTCAAGAAGATTTAGGGGCAGATATTATAATGGCGTTTGATGAATGTGCGCCATATCCTTGTGATTACAAGCAAGCAAGAAGTGCGCTAGATAAAACAAAAGCATGGTTAGAAAGATGTTTTGAAGCTCATAAAAACTACAACCAAGCGCTTTTTCCAATTGTTCAAGGAGCTTTTTTTGACGATTTAAGAAAAGAGAGTGCTGAATTTGTTTCAAAATTTGATGCAGTAGGTTATGCTATTGGCGGTGTTTCTGTAGGAGAACCCACGGATGTTAAAAATCACATAACAGAAATTACAGCGCCATTGTTGCCTTTTAATAAACCAAGATATCTTATGGGGGTTGGCACTCCTGTTGATTTAATTAATGGAATAAAATTTGGAATTGATATGTTTGATTGTGTTTTGCCGACCAGAAATGCTCGCCATGGGACATTTTTTACATATCAAGGAAATAAAATTATTAAAAATAAGCAATACGAAAACGATTTTACGCCATTGGATGAAAACTGCAACTGTTATGCTTGCAAAAACCATACAAAAGCTTACATAAGACACTTGTATAAAACTCAAGAGGCTACAGCGGCAACCCTGCTTAGCATGCATAACATTCATTTTCTTTTAAATCTTGTTAAAGATTTAAGAAGATCTATTATTGATGGAACTTTTGAAAGTTACAGTGCTCAATTGCTTGAGGGCTTTGAAAATCAATCGTAAAAATGCTCTAAATCAAAAGGAATAATATCAAGTTTGTATGTACCTGTTTTCTTCTTGAAAATTGTCTTGAGTTGGTGATTGTTTTCGCTTTTAGCTAGCCACATTTTAACCAGTCGTTCTTCTTCGGGAGAAAGGCAACCTGAATTTTTTTCGCAACTATCAATTTTAAATTCAGCTTCTAAAACGCCAATTCTCACCAAGACAGTTTTTTCTGATGCTTGTTGTTTGTCATCAGCATTAATGCTAAGTCCTTTATATTTGTACATTTCGGGGGATGATCTTCGTGATGGATCAGCTTTACAAAGTTCACCAATTAAAAAATGACCTAAGCTGTCTTCAAGTTTATCTAAAATTTTTCTGTTGTCTTTGTTATCCATCATCAAAATTATATATTTTTTATTTAGATTATACAAATATTTAGTTTTGTAACAAAAATTACCCAAATAAATTACCCAAATGGAAAAAATATATTGACTTCAAACCTTGTTTATTGTGAAATAGAAAATACAGTAAACTATTATTAAGGGGAAAATATGCCTACAATTAATCAATTAATTAAACGTGAAAGACAAAAACAAATAGATAAAACTAAATCACCAGCTCTTACAAGCTGTCCTCAAAGACGTGGTGTTTGCACAAGAGTTTACACAACAACTCCTAAAAAACCTAACTCAGCCATGAGAAAAGTTGCTCGTGTACGCTTAACAAACGGTTTTGAAGTTACTTCATACATCCCAGGTATCGGACACAACTTACAAGAGCACTCTGTTGTGCTGATCAGAGGTGGAAGAGTTAAAGATCTTCCTGGTGTTAGATATCATATCATCAGAGGTACTTTAGATACTCAAGGCGTTGCAAACAGAATGCAATCAAGATCTAAATATGGTACTAAAAAAGCAAAAGCTAAAAAGTAAGAAAGGTTAATTCATAATGTCAAGAAGATCAAAACCGGCTAAAAGAATTCCAGCTCCGGATCCAATATATAACAGTGTAGATATCGCTAAATTTATCAACAGATTAATGAAAAAAGGTAAAAAGTCTGTTGCTCAAAGAATTTTCTATACAACTATGGAACGTGTTCAAGAAAGAGCTAAAGCTGAACCAATCGAAACATTCAAAAAAGCTTTAACAAACGCAACTCCTTTAATTGAAGTTAAAGCTCGTCGTATTGGTGGTTCAACATATCAAGTTCCAATCGATGTTAAAGCCGATAGAGGTACTGCGCTTGCTTCTCAATGGATTATTGAAGCTGCAAGAAAAAGAGGCGGTAAATCTATGATTGAAAAATTAACTTCTGAAATCCTTGACGCTTCTAACTCTATGGGTGCTGCTGTTAAGAAGAAAGAAGATACTCATAAAATGGCTGAAGCTAATAAAGCTTTTGTTCATTACAGATATTAATCTATCGATTTTAATATATACAACTAACATTACAAATCCGCCCACTTTTGCGGGCGGATTTTTATCGGAATATAGATATGGAAAATACAAATAAATTTATTGAATTTATCATCACCAAAAAATGCACTTACAATTGTTCTTATTGCTCAAAGGTTCACCCTCAACTTTGTCGATTTGATGAAGCGAGTATCGAAGTTATTGACGGCTTTTATCGTTTTTTAGATAATCTAGAGCATGATTTTGAAATATCAATTACAGGTGGCGAAGCTATTTTACATTCTCATTTTTTTGAAATTATAGAACAAGTTAAAAAAAGAGGCTTTAAAGTTAATTTGTTCACCAATCTTTCTTTTAAGATTGAAACTTATCAAAAGATTTTTGATTTATTGGGCGATAATTTAAATCGTTTTGATGTTGGTTTTCATATTAACCAAATACAAAATTTTAATTTAATGTTAGAGAAACTTGAAATTTTTCTAAAAAATAAGCCAAAAAACACCAAAACTGATTTTTTCATTCCTTTGTTAGATGTTGATGCTAAAAAGGAAAATAAAATCGATAAAATCGTCCGTGTCGCAAAGAGAAACAGCATCAACTGTCGCTTCCAGGAAATCCATTCTTTGGTTAAGTTTAAAAAAGAATATAGCGATAAATATCCTTCAAGCAAATTCAAAGTAAAATCTTTTGCAAAATTTTGCTTTGCAGGTTGCGAAAGTGCTGTAATTTATGAAGATGGCTCTATGTATCGTTGTCATTCTTCTAGGTTTTTAAAATCAAATTATTTAGGTAATGTGTGTGACAATAGTGCAAAATTAATCAATAACGCTGTTGTATGCTCTAATATTTGCTGCTCTTGTTACAAACACCAAGCTTATAATCAACTTTGTGTTGAAAAAGACGAAAAAGAAAGCTATAAAAATTTATTTTTTGATATGATTAATTTGCCTAAAATGATTATTAAAAATAAGCAACTTTTTGTGGTTAAAATTAAACAGTTTTTTAATTTTTAATAATATGTTATTATAATTTTGGTTTATTTCTACAATCTCTTCGTGATGAGAGATATGCATGTATTAAGACGGAATAAAATCAAATAGTTTTTCGGGCTGTAGCGCAGCTTGGTAGCGCACTACCTTGGGGTGGTAGGGGTCGCAGGTTCAAATCCTGTCAGTCCGATTTTTTCAAAATCGTTCTCCAGGTTGAACCTACGGTTAGCTCGTTTGTTTTTCGTATTGCTCATAAATTCGCAAACGACAAACAAAACTCTGCATACTTAATCTCTAAGGCTCATTCTTCGCCTAGAGCTTAAGCAAAATCCTGTCAGTCCGATTTTTTCAAAATCGTTCTCCAGGTTGAACCTACGGTTAGCTCGTTTGTTTTTCGTATTGCTCATAAATTCGCAAACGACAAACAAAACTCTGCATACTTAATCTCTAAGGCTCATTCTTCGCCTAGAGCTTAAGCAAAATCCTGTCAGTCCGAAAATTTTTAGTAATATGATTTTATATATGCGCAATTATTCTTTTTAATTTTACTTTATTAATAAAGTAGGAGATTAGTGTGCATTTAAATTGTGTTAATTTAAGTAGAACCTATATTCAAAATAAGCCAATTTCTTTTAAATCTAGCGAAGATTGCGGGTGGTATGATGAGTTTTCGCAAGATACTTTTTCTTGTTCAAGAAAAAAGCCTAAAAGGAAATGGTGGGAATTTACCAATCCAATTAAACAAGTTAAAAGACAATCTGTGATAATCCTGGATGAAGCCGAAAAAGAAGCGCAAAAAATTATCGAAAAAGCGCAAAAAGATGCCGCAAGCTTAACTGAAAGACTAGCCTACGAAGCAAGAGTAAAAGCTCAACAAGAAGCATATAGAGCGTATGATGAACAAAGTAAGCTTTTGGAAAAAGATTTTGATAGATATAGAACTTCTTTAGAACAAAAATATCAATTAAAACAAGCTCAATTGATTTTAGCTCAAAAACAGGCAGAAGAAAAGCTCGAACAAACAAGAGAACTAATTGCTGCACTAAATCAAGGCTTTATTGATAGAGAAATTGAAGCAAGAAAAGCTTTGATGATGTCATATTTGGATGATTTTGAACTTGATTATGATTATAATGCTGCTCAAAGAAGTAAGATTGAACCTTTTGAAGCACCTCAAAATAGCACTGATATTTCGCATTGCGCATATTTCCCACCGGAAAGACAAGTTGAAACAAGATTATCAATTCCTGAATTTGATGGTGAAAATAGTTGGTCTTTTGAAGTGCCCAGAAGTGATAAAATAACCTATCCTGAATATATTAAAATGCCATTTGATGAAATTTATAATCATGAAACGAATATCTCGATGAATTATGCAGATTCAATTAAATGGAATGTTGATAAAATTGCACGTGATTTAATGCAGAATTTCTTTGATGGTCATGGTCAAACCTTAGATGGTGTAAGACTATCTTTTGAAAAACAAGAAAACGGTAAATATAAAGTTAGAATAGAAGGTGATGCGCAATATTCTCAAGAAAAAGCAATTTTACTTGGTGAAAGCACAAAAAGAAACGATTCACGTGCCGCTGGAAATTTTGGTGAGGGTTTAAAAGTTGTTGTTTTAAAACTTTTAAAAGAATATGGCGCACAAGAAGTAAATATTTCATCTGATGATTGGAGAGTTAATTTTAAACCTCAAGAAAGCAAAATTTGCAAAAAAGATATTCTTTCTTATTCTTTGTTGCATCAAGATGAGATTGATGGGAATTATATTGAATTTGAAACAGATAATATGGAGCTTTTGCAGACACTAAGAAAATCAATTAATAATTTTTATCACTCAAATAACCCTGATTTTCAAAATTTCTCATTCGAAAATGATTTATTTGCAATAAAGTTATTAAATAAAGATGAACAAGGCTCAATTTATATTGCTGGACAAAAATTTGAATTTTATAATGAGCATACTGTAAAGATGGGTTGGGATACATTAGATGGTGTTGTAGTTTTATTTAAAGAAAAACCTAAGAACACAGATAAATTTGATATTTCAAGAGATAGAGTTATGCTCCAAAGGGCAGATTTAAAAAATATATTGCAAAACTTCATAGTTTCACCTAAAACATCAAAAGAAGATGCTGCTAAGCTGCTTTTAATGTTTAATAAATATTGGGAAAAAGCTTCTTATGGTAGCGACAAAAGTGATGCAGTTATTCAAGATATTTTTAGCGCTATATTAAATGGTATTTCAACAAAAGGTTTAAAATTTAAATTTGGTGCAAATTGCATTGCGGCAAGTCAAAAATATTTCGACCAAAAAGAAAATATTTATAAAGGTTCATATAGAATTTGTAAAAATGAATTTGCTAGACTTGGCATGATTCCTATTGAAACAAAATATCGACAAGATCAACCTCAAGCGCTTGTTGAGCCAAATGAATTTGAAATTAAAAAAATAGGAATTATAAAAGAAGTTTTAAAAGTTTTAGAACCTCATATTTTAAGAGCTGATTATAAATATTCTTCTTCTAA
>SUTT01000031.1 GCA_015152565.1 Cyanobacteria bacterium SIG27 | reverse complement strand
CCTGACGGTTTAATTAATTATAATGGCATAATTCAACTCGATAACCTTAATCTTGATGATGATTTAGAACATAAAATTTATGATATTTCACATAAATTTATGTATGAAAATTCAATATCAACTTCTAATTCTGAACTTGATAATTATCTAAACCAAATAATTAAAGCTCTCCCTGAATTTATAAATATCATAGGAAAAAAACAACACGTTACCCATGATCACACTTTAGATATTCATATCTTGTTAACTCTAGCTTACGCTATTCAAAACCCAAAATATCATCAATTACCACAAAAAGATAAATCAATAATGAAATTTGCAATTTTATTACATGATATATCTAAACAATATGCAACGGTTGATGAAAACCATCCAAAACAAAGCGCTAGCTATGCAAGAAAAATTTCATCTAAAATATTTAACTCAACAGAAATTCAAGATAGAATTTATGAACTTATTTTAAATCATCATTGGTCTAAAACTATTAATACTACTTCTGATTTAGAAACCTTAAGAAATTTAGCTTTTAATTTCAGGCGCCCAAATGACTTTAATATAGCTCAAATTATGGCTGATTCTGATATTAAGGCGGTGAATGACAGGTTTTATGAAAAATATTCAGCCTGCATTACAGGTGATAGGGCTAAAAAAATTGCTGACCTTATTTTTAAATATCAAAAAGCAGGAAATCTTGTTTATACTCATAAATTTTCAAATCCAATAAAGCTTGAAGACCATAAGGTTGAATATGGCGGAAAAGAATACAAGTTAGTTAACTTATCACAATTAGATGAAAACGCTCCTGTGGATGATTTTGGTTTTCCTTATGGCCTTGTTAAAAAGGATTTAAGGTTTTTAGTGCATATGGTTGATGATGAATCTATTAAGAAAAATCTTAATATTTTAAAATATTTATCGGTTCATTCTGATTGTAATTCAGGGGTATTATCTGAATCTATAATTACTCCTCTTCACCAAAGAACTTATGGCTTTAGAAAACATGGTGTTATTTTATCTCAATCAAATAATGATATCATTTTAACTTCAAGTTCAAACAAGCACACAGGCACTAAAAAAACTATAGGTGATGCGCTGCGATATGCTTATGAGCCTTTTTGCGGAGTAGATAGAGGTGAATGGCGAAAAAGTTTATTTGCTCATTTAAATATTAATGATAATGGAATTACCCAAGAACAATTTGCTGAGTTTTATTCAAAATATTTAGCAAATTTAACCTCCCTAGCGCAAATCAATCCAAATAAAATCTATCCTTTAGTTCAATTTGAAATCAAAGGTAGCGACTTAATTGATGCAATATGTGCGGTTCAAAATGAGCTTATTGATGAAACCCATAAAGAACATAACGAAATTTTAGGTTATATTCCAGAAATTGTAGGTGTTATTTCTAAATCATCTTCTATAGAAGAAGTTCCTGCTGATGCGCTTGAATTTGCTTATGAGAATGATTTACCTGTTGTTTTAATTTAGTTTTCCAAAAAAAATCCCCAACCAAGGGGACTTCTACTTTGTACATAGAAAGGAAGGAAAGGTTAGGAAAAATGTAGGTGTGTGTATAAATTTGTAGGAGTATATAAAGTGTATATATTATATATACCAATTTTTTTGAAAAAGATAACATTAAAACTTTCTTTTTACATTTCTTAATGTCTGTTTTTACACTTATTCGAGTGTTTTAGGCTAAATCGTGAAATTTATCGCTATTTTACAAAATCGTAAAAATTACACTTTAAAAATCCTCTAAAACTATTCCCCCGCAAGGTATTGAGAGGGTTTTACCTTTGTGATATAATATAAGTAGAGCATACTAGATAGTTTAATACGGTGATACGATATGATAAATTCAAAAACAACTGAATATTATCATGCGTCCTATGGTATGAGCTTGAATTATTTAAGTGAATATATTTCTAACAAAGCTCAACAGGACAGGCGGCTAAACTGTATTATTATTTCTTTTTTGTTAGCTATGTTTATTTTTACATTTGTTTTTTCTAAGCCCATTTTTGCTCATAGCGATATCGAAAAAATAGATACAAATAGCCCTCCGATACATCAAAAAATAAATTTTGAACAAAATATAAAAAATAAATATCAAAAAGCTTATATAACATTTCCTGCCAAAGGAATTGCACATATTAAAAAAACAAAATATGTTAACAATAAGCCAATTAAAATAAATATTGTTGAAATAAATACAAAAATTAATAAAAATTTATCTATAAAACCGCAAATTGCGAGCTCTAAACTCAACAACAAGAGAACTATAAGAAAAATTGCACAACAAGAAAATGCTATTGTAGCAATTAACGGAGGATATTTTAAACCACAGACAGGTGTGCCTCTCGGGGCTTTGATGATTGATAGGAATGTATTGACGGGTCCAATTTTTAATAGAGTGGGAATTGCTATTTTTGATGATGGAGAAGATATTTCTTTTAAAATGGATAATATTAACTTTGATATTATGGCATACACAAAGTCAAAAGCTGTAAAAATTGATAATATTAACCAGCCAAGAATGCTTTCAACTTATACTTTAATGTATACTCCAATTTGGGGCAAGTTTTCTCCTCCTGCACCAAAATATGGATATAACATGCTTGTTGTTGGAAATAAAATTACAAAAATTTCAGCAAACGCTATCGAATTTTTACCCAACAGTGTTGTAATTTCTGCTCCTAAGGCTGTTATTGTTGGTTTAGCTAAAAATAATAAAGAAATTTATATTGATATAAAATTGCAAGAAAGTTTATCCGGCGCTAATCATATTATTGGCGCCGGTCCGTATTTAGTTAAAGATGGACAAATTTATGTTGATTATAAAGAGGAAAAATTGACTGCAATTTCAGGCAAAAATCCAAGAAGCGCAATTGGCTACAAAAACGATGGAAGTTTTATGATAGTAACCATTGATGGAAGAGAACATGCCTCCGTTGGAATGACTTTATATGAACTTGCAAGGTTTATGAAAGAAATTGGTTGTGAATATGCAATGAATTTTGATGGTGGCTCATCAAGCGCACTATATGTAGATGGAAAAATAGCAAATAGTGCACATAACAAAGAAGGCATTGCGATTTCTAACGCTTTAATTGTAAGTGAAGAAAATTCTGTTCAAATTTCAAGCCTTTAATTTGAATTTAAAATGGCTTTCATAGCTAATGGAATATATTTAATTAAATCAGAAGCCAATACGCAATATTCGCTCATTGCCTTTGAAGCTACTTCGCTTGTAATTCCGTGAATATATACAGCGCAGCACGCTGCTTCTTCTAACGAAATTCCTTGTGCGCAAAAGCCTGCTATCATTCCTGTTAAAACATCTCCTGAGCCAGCTTTTGCCAGCGCTGAGTTTCCTGTATGGTTAATAAAAATTTTTCCGCTTGGAACGGCGATAACTGTTTCATGCCCTTTTAAAAGTACAATGCAGTCAAACTCTTTGCTTGCTTCCCAGGCCCATTTTGCCCTGTTTTGCTGAATTTCTTTTACTTCAATACCCATTAATCTTGATAGTTCCATAGGGTGTGGAGTAATTATAGAATTCATTGGAATTGTGAAATTTTTAGATTTTGCCATTATGTTTATGGCGTCGGCATCAATTACAATTGGAGTATAAGATTTTTGGTTTTTCTTTAAGAAATTTAGCGTAAAATCTTCTACTCCGCCAATCTGGTTTAATCCACAACCAATTGAAACAACGTCATAATTAGCAATTGCGCTGATAAATTTAATTGAATCTTTTGGAATTGTGCCATATATTGATTGACCTAAGTCTAAAAATGTTATATCAGGAGTGCTTGAAGCTGTGTTTGAGATAACATCGGAACAGCTTGCAAGCATACAGTAACCTGCACCAACCCTTAAAGATGACAATGAGCTTAATAGCGCAGCCCCTTGATATTGGCTAGAACCTGCAATATTTAACACATGTCCATAAGTTCCTTTGTGTGAGTTTTGTATTCTTTTTGGTAAGAGTTTAAGTATGATATCTCTTCCTAAAACTTGAATGTCAGCTTGTTGCTGGCTCATTTTTACTCCTTAATCTGATGTTTGGCTAAATTGTCTATATGCTTCATACGCTGCTATTGCAACCGAATTTGAGAGGTTTAAACTTCTTGTTTCTTTTCTCATTGGTATTGTAACACATGTTTCTTTGTTGGAATTTAATATTTCTTCAGGTAATCCTCTAGTTTCTGGTCCAAAAACCAAGAAGTCACCTTGTTTGTACGTTGTTTTGGTATATATTCTATCGGTTTTTGTTGTGAAATAGTAGAAATTTGAATTTTTATTTTCTTCTTTTAATTTTTGAAGTGACTCAACTTGCTCAATATCAAGCTTATCCCAATAGTCAAGCCCCGCTCTTTTTAAATATTTATCCGATAATACGAAACCCAATCTTCCAACTAAATATAATTTTGCGCCTAAACAAGCGCAAAGACGGGCAATGTTACCCGTGTTTTGTGGAATTTCTGGTTCATATAAAACAATGTTTAAAAAATCTGATTTCATATTAGAAAAATCTTTTTGATTCGATAATTACTGGTAAACCTCTTAATACACAGAATGCAACTGAAATATAAGCGCAAATTTCACCAATTTTCAAAATTAAATCTTGATGAGCATAAGCTTGTGGCATGTGCCCTGCAATCAAGAAGAAAAATGCTACAGCTTTGCAAACTGCGTATGTAAATCTGCAAAAATTAGAAGCAACGATGAATTTCGCAATTTTGCCTTGCATCATGGTTGTTTTGCCAAACGCAGTAAAGCCTTGTTCAAAAGCTAGAGTTCTGAGCGAATCGGTGATTATTCCTCTTGTTAAAACAATGATTGGAATACAAACATTAATCCAACCAAGGGCGCAAAAAGCAATCCAAAAAACATTTTCAACAATTCTATCGCCCATGATGTCTAACAATGCGCCAAGTTTTGTTGAAATGTTGAATTTTCTTGCTACATATCCATCCAATCCATCAAACCACATTAAAATTGCGGTTAAAAATAATGCGATTTTATATGAATGTGGGCAATTTGTACAATACAGAAGCCCTATCACAACAAAAACAAAACCAACTCTTGATAATGTAATTATGTTTGCAAGATTTTTTTTCATAATTTATTCCTCTATTAATTCATCTTTTATAATGCTAGCTACTTTTTCAACACAGTGTGTTTTCCCTAATAATTCTCTTGTTTTAGCGCAACCTTTCAAAATATGCTCTCTTTTTTTAGGATTGTCTAAAATTTCTATTATTCCGTTTGCAATGTTCTGCGCTGTTGCGTCATACATTAAATACTCATCAACATAATCCCTTTTCGTAATGATGTTAACAAGGCATGCTCTTTTGATATTTCTTACAAGTAAATATCCTAAATAAAATATTAATGGACCACGATACGCTATAAGCATTGGTGTATTGTACATTGCAGCTTCAAGCGCTACTGTTCCTGAAGCTAAAATTAATGCATCAGAATAGGCAAGCAATTGATGATTTTCGCCTTTAATTTTTTGATATGGGACACTAAATGCATCGTCTTTTAAACTTTTAGCATGTGAAAAAACAAATTGGACATCTGGTTTTAGTTTTTCAATTATTTTTATCGCACCAAGGAAAATATTTAATAAAAATTTAATTTCAAAAGTTCTTGAACCTGGGAATATCCCGATTAATTTTTTATTTATATCAAGCCCATGACGAGCAAAAAATTCTTCTTTATTGTTGCAAGTTGGTAATTCAGAAACAATAGGGTGCCCAACATAAGTTGAGTCAATTCCTGCTTCTTTGTAAAATTCTTCTTCAAAGGGAAAGATTGTAAGAACTTTATCGATATTTTTCTTGATTGTTTTTAGTCTATATTTTCTTGAAGCCCATACTTGTGGCGGAATAAAGAAAAATGTCTTAATGCCAGCTTTTTTTAATGCTTTTGAAATTTGTAAATTAAAAGCACCATAGTCAATCAACAAGACTAAATCTGGTCGAAATTCGTTTTTTAGATATTTAACAATATCTAAACCCATAAAGAGGTGTTCAATGACAACTTTGGGGGTTAAACCCATCTGCCCCATTTTATCGTGGTTTTTAAAGAGCTTAACGCCGGCATTTTCAAGATTGGTTGAGCCGACGCCCTCTATAATTGCATCAGGAATTAACTTTTTAATCTCCCTTGCAACAGCTGAAGCGTGGATATCTGCTGAATAATCCCCAGTTATTATGAATATTTTTTTTGCCATATTAAACTGCCACTATGATGATATTGTTTTTGTTTGCAAATTCAATCATTTTTTTAGCGTCAACTATGATTGTTTCGCCACTTTCAAGTGCTAAAACATTAGCTCCGTATTTTTTCATTGTTTTGATTGTTTTTAAACCCACTGCAGGAATATCGAAACGCTTATCTTGTGCCGGTTTTGAAACTTTTACCACGATTGCATTTTTTCTTCTTGCAAGCTTGCAACCTCTCTTAATACACCTGTCAGTACCCTCAATTGCCTCAATTGCCATAATCATTCTATCTTTCATAACGACAGATTGCCCTATGTCAAGCCCGCCCATTTGTTTTGCAATTTCAAAACCATATTCAATATCGGCTTTTTGGGCTTCGCTTGGAGCAAGTTTTGTTAAAACGCCAGATTGAACCATTAGATTTTTAATAAAAATTGTTTGATCTAAAATGGTAATTCCGATTGATTCCATTTCTTCAATGATTTTAAGCATTACAGCATCGTCGTTCATTTTATGCATTTCTTTTATCATTTCAATTGCACGACGTTCTAACTTTGGTCTTTTAACAAGCATTGTTTTTGAAACTTTTCCTAAGAAAGTTAATTGTTTAATATTTTCTTCTTTTAAAAATTTTGTTATCGAATTAACTTGCCCAGGGCCAAAAGATACAACTTTTGAGCAATATTTTTTTAATTCTTTATAATTATCGCCTGATAGTGATATGCACACAACTTCAAAACCGTTTTCTTGTGCACTTTTTGCCATGTTAACTGGTAAGTTGCCATCCCCTGCTACAAGACATTGCTTGCGCTCTAGTGTAATGCTTGTCATTTTTATAAACTGAACTCCATTTTGTTTTGATTATCGTTTTTTGAACCTTGTTCAATTATTGTTTTAACTTTTCCAACTGCTTCAAATGTTCTTGGTTGTGTTGTAATTGTAATTTTATCTGCTTCTACTGAGTTAACTTTTTTTTCTGTGATTTTTGATCTGCCACTAAAAATGATTTTTTCAGGCTTGTTTGTTTTAGGGTCAATGTGCATAATTGCCTTTGGACCAACCACAACATAGTCGCCATATTTAATATCAACATTTCCAGTTGCCATTAAAGTGTTTCCAAGCCTGTCATATTGTTGCGACCTGGCGTTTACAATTATTCTATCGCCATTTTCAAAAGTAACGTCAGAATGAGTATTTCCAGAAACTATAATATCTTGGCGAAGCTTTGAATACTGAATTGTGTCACCTTTTATAATGCTTTTATCTTGTTTTAGCGTTGCTTTAGAAACAAGTTTAACGTTTTGCACATCGTTATTTTTATCTAAAAGCGCATAAGCTTCATCTGATGTTCCAACCATATCTTCATAATTAATGATAACTGAGCCTGTTGCTTTCATTAGGTTGGTTTTTGTGTCGTACTCTTGTTCGTTTGATGTAATGATTACAACAGGTTTTTTGTTTTGTAAAACATTGGTTTGAGCGTTTCCTTGTGCTGTTATTACTTTGTTTATCAATGAAACTTTAATAATGTCTGCTTTTACTTCGTGTTTTTTGTTGTCTTTAACTTGAAGCGCATAAGGTTTATCGAAAAACGTAGCTAAAGAAGGCTTTTTGGTTTGTGGCTCAAGGTCTAAGTCTGCTCTTGGTGAATGCACGACAACATCTCCAACTTGAACTTTAACATCACCTTTGAAAAAACCTTTATTTTCTTCAACTTTGATTTCTTGTTCTTTTGATTCAATTGTAATAGCAAAGACGCCACCAGCTAACAGTGTCATTGCTAAAAATGTTATTAAAAATTTTATCTCTCTTTTTTTCATTACTTTTAATCTAGCACAAAAATTATAAACTTGTATATTTTTTCTTTGTTTCCTTGTCTGCATAAAGTTCGGTTTTGGCATTTCCAATTATTTTAAAAACTGTTAAGTCTGAGTTGAAAACAGCTTCTTTGGATTTTGTTGTGATTTTATTGTCTTGAATAAATTGAACATTTCCTTTGGCTAGGATATCTTTATCTTGCCCTTGCCAAACTAATAAATCAGCATATAATTGCGAGCCATCTTTTCCTACAAAAAGATTATCACCATCCAATATAACTTTTTTTGATTTTTCGTCGTAAGTTCCTTTGTTGGATTTGAAGCTTACAACAACTTGTTCATTTTTATCGTAAAAATTTCCAATTAAATCATTTAAAGGATGCTGTTATGATTGGAGTTATATTCACCCGATTTAGCGTAAAATTCCCAATATTTTTTGCCTTCTCGGGTTTCAGTTACAATGATATTTTTAACTATAGCTCTTTGATTTTTTAAATCAGAATTGGCATTATTTTTCTTAACTATTCGAGTAATAGACCAACTCCAAATTAATCCCCATAATAGTAAAAGAGCTATAACAATAGATGATATTTTTATTATCTTCTTTTTGTTCATATAAAAATAATATCACAAATTAAATTTTTATTATAAGATTATCAATATGGATTTTTTAAAGAAAATTTTTTTAATCATTTTTTGCACTTTGGGGTTTGTTTCCTCCAATTGTGAAATTTTTGCACAAAATATTTACCCAATTAAACAAAATCCTGTTATATCATCAATTAAACCCTTTGAAAAAGATTGCATTAATTCAAAAGAAAATGAATTTTTAATCAGTCCAATTTCAAATTCTACTTTATCAAGTCTAAGGAAAAATAATGAGGGGTTTTCTGGTTCTTTTGATGAAAATATTTATTTTAAAAATCAAAATAATTTAAATTTAATTTCTTGTTCTAATATATCTGATTTTTCAAATAGCAATTCAGAATTAGCACTTCTCTTTTTGTTGTTTGAACTTCAGCCAAATGCTCCTTAAAAAACCGCATTTTGTCATGTAGTTATTAATAAAAGGAGTATAAAATGTCAGATTTGTTTATGCAAAATCTGAACACTGGTCTTACTATTACAATTATTGGAATGTTGGTAGTAATGGCGTTTTTAGTGTTAATGATTTTTGCAATTAGTTTATCAACAAAAATCGTAGAAATTTATAATAAATATTTTCCAGAGGTTTTGCCTGAAGACAAAACAACTAAGAAAAAAGTTCAAGTGAAAGATGATAGTCAAATCGCAATTGCCGTTGCGATGGCTCATCATGCTTCAAAAGGAGGCAAATAATGGAATTTTTACATAATTTTGTATCTCAAAATGGTGTAATGATATCTGCTATTATATTAATTTTAGCTTATATATTTATTGCACTTGAAAAAATCCCAAAAGTTACAATTGCTCTTTTTGGTGGTGTTGTAACCATATTGCTTGGTTTAATTAGTCAAGATAAAATGACGCCTGATGGAGCTTTAAATCACTTGTATTTTATCAATTTCATTGATTTTAATGTAATATTTTTGCTTGTTTCAATGATGATTATTGTTTCAATTACCGCAAAAACCGGCGTATTTAATTATCTGGCAAACAATTTTTTAAAAATGACAAAAGGACATCCAATTAAAATATTGGTTGTGCTGGGTTTTTTTACTGCCGTAGTTAGCGCATTTTTAGATAATGTTACAACTGTAATTCTAATTATGCCAATTACTTTTTCAATTGCTAAAAAGCTAGAAATAAATCCAATTCCATTTCTGATAACAGAAATTTTCTGCTCTAATATTGGTGGAACTGCTACATTGATTGGTGATCCTCCAAATATTATTATCGGCTCAGCTGCTGGTTTTGGGTTTATGGATTTTGTTAAAGAATTAACTTTGGTAGTTGCAATTATCATGGTTGCAG
Source organism: Cyanobacteria bacterium SIG27 (assembly GCA_015152565.1). Lineage (GTDB taxonomy): Bacteria > Cyanobacteriota > Vampirovibrionia > Gastranaerophilales > Gastranaerophilaceae > RUG14156. The sequence goes on along the minus strand of SUTT01000031.1, from coordinate 15,889 downwards.
TTGTTGCATTTTTGACCGCTTGCTTTAAAAAACAATTAGTTACATCAAAAGAAAAAATGGCGTTAGCTGCAAATATTGATAATAGCGGAGTTATTGCTGATTATGTTTCTATGTGGAGATCTGTAATTGTTTTATCTTTTGTTATTATTGGCTTTGTTTTACATGATGTAACTCATATTGAAACAAGCATAATGGCGATGCTAGGTGCTTCTATTTTGTTATTTTTTGAAAAACCAACAAAAATCCTTGAAGAAGTTGAATGGAATACAATTTTCTTCTTTATTGGTTTATTCATTATAATTGGCGGCTTAGAAGCAACAGGCGGTATCAAATTAATGGCGCAATGGATAATTGATGTAACTGGTGGCTCTCAATCAATTGCTTCAATGATTATCCTTTGGGGTTCAGGAATTATATCTGGTATTATTGATAACATTCCATACACAGCTACAATGGCTCCAATGATTGCTCAAATGCAAGTTGTTATGGGAAGTGAATATGCTTATCCTATTTGGTGGTGTTTATCATTGGGTGCATGTTTAGGCGGTAATCTTACAATAATTGGCGCTGCAGCAAATGTAATTGTTAGTGAAAATGCAGCAAAACAAGGCTATCCAATTTCGTTTATGGGATTTATGAAATATGGTGTAGTTGTTGTTTTAATTTCTCTAATTTTAAGCAGTGCCTACATTTATCTTAGATTTTTAAATTAAAGGAATAATTTATGAATGATAAAAAAAGAGCAAATATTGATGATTGTTCTGACGACTTAGTGAAAGCGCTGACATATTCGATTTCAATTATGGTTGTGATGTGGCTTTTATCAATATTTGTTATTAAATAAAAGCGGCTTTATTGCCGCTTTTATTCTTTTAAATTATCATTTATTAGAAAATACCCATTTTCATCTTCTGTTATCTGATTAGCGTAGTGTGAGGCGATTGTAACAACGTTTGCTGTGTATTGATTGTAGTCAAATATTTCAGGGTCTGAAAAAATAATTCCTAGTTTTTCTGATATTAATCTATCAGGTTTCATTCCGCTTTCGCCTGTTCCTTTATTCCAAGCGTAAGCGCAATATTCTGCTACATCCATTTGAGCATCTTCGCTGCACATTGCAAATCTAATGTAGTTTAAATCTTCTGCACTAAAGCTAACATTGCCCCCTAGCGCTTCTTGTAATTTTTGAATTTGGTATTCTTCAACAAGTTCAATATCTTTAATGCGGTTTCCTTGGCTGTCTTGGCGCTCTTCGAGCGTTGAATCGTCATACGCAATAAAAGCATCTTTGATTGCAGTTCTTATTTCAAGTTTTTTATCTTCATCATTAATAGATTGGTAGTAGTTATAAATATTTGCCAAGCTATCAAAACCTTTTTCCAATGCTTCTTGTGGTGATTCGCCTTTAGCGATATATTCTTCTTGAAGTTCATTGAACGCTTTTGTCATTGTGCCTTTGTAGCTATCAACATTGTCGCCGTTTATATTTTCACTGTAGTTATCTTTAATTCTTTTTAATACAACCATTGTTGCAACTGCAGATTTTTCAGGGTCTGACGCTAAATTATCGAAACCTTTTCCTAAAAGTTTGCTTGTTTCGATGCCATATTCTTTTAAAATGCCTTTTTCCCATTCGCTCATTTCTTGCATTTGGTCGTATATTTTTAATTGTGTAATGCCGGATGACGCTGAATCGTCTTTAACTCCAAATAATCCCGCAATATTTCTTATAACCGGCATAGCAATGAAAGCTTTTCCGAATTTTCTTCCATAAGTGTGAACTAAATCTCCAACATCTCTTAAATCATTTACATCTTCAAGAGTTGTATTTTCATTTGTGTATTCGATTTCGTAGCCCAGACCTGTTTCTTGGCTGCCAATAGCAAGGGCAATGCACGCAAAAGCGTCATATTCTTCTGATGATATATTTAATCTTTCCATCAAGCCTGTTCTTGGTTTGCCATCTTTGGAAACATTATTTTCTTTGCAATCTATAAGAGCTTTGTAAAATTGATAGCCCTCTGTTGCGCCTGCTGAGGCTTCATGATCAGAAATATTTGTATTGTATTCTGTAAAAGTCCCTTTAAATGTTGTTCTTTCTTTTTCTGTATCGTTTGTGAAGTATAGCGCTTCGATTTCGTTTAAACTGCTATCAACCCATCTTGCAGGAGTGCTGTTAGGGTTTGTGTTTTGCCTTTGCCAAGGCATATTGAAATTTGGATTGTTTGCATTTGTTGTTGTCATATACACACCTTAATTAATATATTGCATATTTATTTACGGCATGTTTTATCTAAAACTTTATTTTTATTACAAAATGTAACAAATCAAACCAAAATAATCTAACAAAAAACCGCAAGCTGTTGCTTGCGGTTTTGATTTTTATAAAAACTATAAGACTATTTTAAGTCAGCCATGATACGACCAGAAACTGTAGCGATTCTAGGACCAGCAGTTGCACCGTCTGAACCTATATAAATTTTAAATTGGTCGCCTGTAATTGTATTTAAAGAAGCATTAGTATCAATTGCAGTGCCTAAGCCTTGTGTTTCTAATGTGTTTGGACCTTTTGATAAGCCGTTAACGTCAACAATTACAACAATACTAGCAAGACCTTGTGCAGCTGTATCAGATGCTGCAGATGAAATTGCTTGTTTTGTTCCAGCGTTTGTGCCTGTAGCACCACCAGCCATTAAGGTGTATGCGATATTATCATCAGTAATTATCCATACATGGTTTGCAATTGCCTCACCACCATTAGCAGTAGGTGCTGTAGTAATTGATTGAATTGGTTGACAGTCTGTACCAACATCTTCGCCTTCAGCACCTGCACCAGCGTCAGCAACAGCTGATGAAGTACCAATAACTGTTTTTTTCGTGTTGATTGAAGCAGTCATACAGCCAGATTGATCTGCATTATTTTGCATTACTGTACCATTATTAACACCAAATAATGCAAATTGGTTAACAGATAATGAAGAGTTCATTGATTGGTACATTAAAGCCATGTTTTCTTGAGTACCTCTGATTGGTAGAGCGCCGGCTACCCTTTCCATTGCAGCAAAGTTGGCAATGGTGTTGTAAGCTTTTTTGTAACCAGCTTTTAATTGTGCCTCAGTAACACCTTTCATCATTGATGGAATTGTCATTGTGGCGATAACACCAATTACCATCAAAACGATTAAGATTTCGGCTAATGTAAAACCTTTTTTAAGTCTCATAGTAATACTTCCTTTATAAACTATTTACGATTCTATCTTCTAGTATTATAGTGTTTGTATTTTTTTGTGTCAATAATGGGAATATATTTAGTTTTAATGAATGATTTTTTTATTTATTCCCCAAAATATTTTTTTATATCTTAAAAGCTTATCACTTTTAAATTTTTATTGTCGACTTTTCCTCGATTTTTATAGATTTCACACATTCTTCCAACCAGCGATTTTGCAGTTTGAGAATGTGGTTTTTTGGCTATATATTTTTTATAAAATCTTACCGCTTGACTATATTTTTCAAGTTTATCAAAACATAAACCAAGACCCAAATATGCCCTATAATATTCTTGATTAATTTTTAAGATTTTTTTAAATAATTCAATTGCTTTTTTGTATTCTTCTTGTTCTATATATAGGCTTGCAAGGTTTGCTAATGCAGGAATATAGTATGGGTAGCGTTCATTTATTGTTTCGTATACTAAAATAGCCATATCAGCTTCACCGGATAGTTCATGTGTTAGCGCTAGTTTGATTTGAGCATTTTTATTATCAGGTTCAAGTTTAATTGTTCTTATGAAGTTTTTTTGCGCATTAGCATTATCTGCATTTAGTAAATAATTTAAGCCAAGTTCGTAATAAATTTCAGAATCAAACCCGTAAATATTTCTTGCATTTTTAAGATGTTTTATCGCTTTATCATATTCTTTTAGATTTTTATAGGCTTTTGAGGCACCTTTGCAAGCCGGAAGATTGTTTTTATCTATCATTAATGAAACAAGATATTCTTTAACTGCTTTTCGATATTCATTTTTAAGCATAAAATTATCTCCCAGCGAACAAAAAAACGCTTTATCTTTTTTGATTGGAGATGAAGTGAATTTTGTTGTGTTGCTAAATGAATCAGTATTTTTATTTGTATATCTAAAAGCCAATTTTCCTCCTAAACAATATAAGTTTAGTTTGTTTAAGTCGAAAACTTATTAATCTAGAGATGAATTTTATTTTGACCTTTAGATTTATTTTTTCTATAATTAACTTATAAATTTGGGGGACTTATGGAAGAATTATTAAATTTGGACCTTTTTTCCAGTGTGTTAACGCCAGCTCGAATAAAAGTAATTGTTTTTATTTGGAGCATTATTAAGTGTACAATTTTGTTTATTTTATCAGTGAAATTGCTCCGTTTTGCAACTGATAAAATTTTTTCAAATATTGTTGTAAAAATGTCTTCTCATGAACGAGTTGCACAGCTTACAACCTTAAAAACCATTTTTATTCATGCTCTTCAAGTGATTATTTTTGCGGTTTATATTATGAATATGCTGAATCTTTTTGGCATTGATGTTCGTCCAATTTTAGCTACAGCTGGGGTGATGGGTGTTGCTATAGGTTTTGGAGCTAAAAGGTTTGTTGAAGATATAATTACTGGAATAATTATAATCTTAGAAGGGCAAGTTAGAGTTGGAGATTATGTTGAAATAGGCTCGGTTAAGGGTTTTGTTGAAAAAATTACTTTACCTTTAATTACCGTTCGCTCCGATACTACTGGGGCTTTATGCTTTATTAGAAGTGGGTATATCGATTCTATAATTAATCATACTATGCAATATTCTTATGCTTTTTTTGAGTACGATGTTGCTTACAAAGAAAACATTGACCATGTATTTAAAACTTTAAAAGCAGCATTTAATGAATTAATTTCTAAGGAAGAAAATAAGGCCAAGGTTATTGGCGAACTGGAAATTTGGGGTTTAGACGGTTTTAGAGAAAGCTCTGTTTGTGTTAAATCTCGTATTAAAACTCAACCAAAAGGACAATGGTCTATTAAAAGAGAATTTAATAAAATAGTTAAAGAAAAATTTGAACAAGAAAATATTGAAATTCCATTTAATCAGCTTGTTGTAACACAAAATGAAAAATAAGGATAGTTTATGAGTAAGAAAAAAGTCAGCATTTTGTTTGTTTTAGTTATTGTTTTTGCAAGTTTGCTTTTATTTGGCTGCAAACATGAAACAATCAAATTTTACCGTGAAAGCGCTGCCTCTACTCTTATTAATAAGTTTAAAGTCGATGAAAAAAATACAACAAAGAGACCTGCTGGTATGATTATATTAAAAGATGATAACTCTAGTAATAAAAATGGCATTCAGTTTGGACCCGGAGATATTAATTTTGACATGCCGGTAAGATTTAAGTAAAATATTTAAACGCATTAACAACAAAGAAAGGAATGATTATGCTATCAAGACATGGTAGTTTAGAATGTGCAATTTTAGGTGCTTTATGGAATTTAGAACAAAATGGCATTTATACAAATTCTGTAAAAGATGTTTTTGATATTTTGTCTAAAAATGATGATGAAAAACGTGCGTATACTACAATTAAAACAGTTATGGATAGATTGTTTGAAAAAAAAGTTCTATTAAGATACAAACAAGGTAAAAAATTTTTCTATAGAACTGTTTATTCTAATAATGAAATTGTTGTTAAATCTTTGCAAGAAACTGCAAACCGCTATTGTTCTGGCGATTTGGCTAAGTTATCTTTGATTTTAAATTCCATGATGGAAGAAGATTTGCTTGTGAGTGTATAATATTTAAATGGAAAGTGAACAATTAAAAATTTATCAAAATCGTCTTTATGTTGCTGATTTAATCAATAATGTTTTAGTTGGTAAAATCACAGTGTATCAAGCTTTAAGTAACTTTCCCAAAGAAAAAAACGATATAAACTTAAAATGCGCTTTTGATGCATTAATGCACAGGGAAGCAGATGAAGATTTAAGAGAAAAAGAGCCTGATTACGCCCAAGTTCAAGACGAGTTTCTTTCGGATTTAGCTAATATTTTAAAAGAAAATAATCGAATGCCTCAAAATATTATTGATGAATATGAAAAATATCACAAAGAAAACCTTGTTGGCGAGTGGGATAAACCATTAAAAAGTATTTTAAAAAATTTTAAAAGAATGATAAACTTTTAATATGGAAAATAATTCAAAAATAAAAAAATCTAAATTTGTTCACTATACCGTTATGAAAACCGAAGTTGTGGATAGTTTGGATTGCTATAATTCGGATAAAATTTATGTCGATTGCACTTTGGGCGGCGGTGGGCATAGTGAGGAAATTTTAAAAAGAATTTCACCTAATGGCAGATTGGTTTCCTTTGATGTTGATGATGATGCAATTGAACATGCGTCAAATAGGCTTAAAGGCTATAAAAACCTTACAATTGTTAAGGGTAGTTATGCTGATATTGATATTCATTTAGCTAATCTTGGAATTGAAAAAATCACAGGAGGAATTATCTTTGACCTTGGTGCTTCTTTTCACCAATTGACTTGTGCTGAGCGTGGTTTTAGCTTTATGAAAGATGCACCGTTAGATATGCGCTTTAACCAAGAGCAGGACTGGAATGCTTGGGATGTTGTTAATAACTATAAAGAAAACGAATTGGTTGAAATATTTTCAAAATATGGCGAAGAAAGATTTTCAAAAAGAATTGCACACGCAATAATTTTAAATCGCCCGATTAATTCAACTCTTGAACTTGCTGATTTAATCAAAAAATCAACACCTAATATAAAATCTAAAATTCATCCTGCAACAAGAGTCTTTCAAGCCCTTAGAATCGAAGTTAATCAGGAATTGTTAAATTTTGAAAATACATTGAAAAAAGTAATCAATTTAACAGAGGTTGGTGCTATAATAAGTTTGTTATCTTTCCATTCGCTTGAAGATAGAATTGCAAAACAATTTTTAAAGTCATATTCTTCATCTTGCAGATGTGATAGAAATGTTCCAAGTTGTACTTGTGGAGGAAAAATTTTAGAATTGGTAAATAAAAAACCAATTGAAGCAAGTGACGAAGAAGTTAAGATTAACCCTCCATCTAGAAGTGCTAAACTTAGAATAGCTAAAAAAATTAAGTGAGATAAAATTGAAACCTTCATTTGATAAATATAAAAATAAAATAAAAAGTAAAAAACAACCTAACGATTTGCGCAAAAAAAATATCGAAGATGGTTCCGTTACTAATCCTTTGGTTCAGGAAAACAGCCAAATTATTAGCGGTTACTTTGTTAACGAAAAATCATATAAAGAAATGGTTGTTCAAAGAGTAAATACGTTTCTTTATTGTGTTTTAGGTTTTTTGGTTTTGTTTTGTTTGGTTTCCTATTATTTTGTTTCTTGTAAGGAAGTCCAACTAAATCAAATTTCTCGTGAAACGTTGGAATTAAACTATGAAAATGACGAATTGCAAAATAAAATTGATAGTTTGCAATCGTATTATAATATTGATAAAGCTGTTTCTAAAACTAATATTCTAGAAAGAGCTCGTCATGTTGTGGAAGTTGATGCAATTGAACTTCCTGATTTAAATTTAAATAAAAAGACAAATAAAAAGTCTTTGGTCGTTAGTTATTAATTGGGGTATGGGTGAAAAGTACGGTTCATAACAAATTTGACAGACGTATGGGCTGTTTGCAATCAATATTCTATTTTATGTTTATAGGATTGATTGTTTATCTTTTCCTGCTTCAAGTTTGCGATATTAGGCATTGTAAAAACAAAGCAAAATCTCAGCGTTCCTCTAAAATGTATGTTTTAAGAGGAGAAATTGTTGATAGATATGGTTTTAAGCTTGCTGCCGATAAAACAACATTTATTTTATATGCTCACCCAAACTATTATGACAGAACTCCTGCTGAATTAGCTGAAATTTTATCACCTTATGTCAAAATTCCTGTTGGGGAATTAACAAAAAAACTTTCTCAAACCAATAAAAAAATTATTACAGTTAAAAAAGATTTAGATAGAAAGACTGTAAGAGAAATCAAGAAAAAAGGACTTCGTGAACTTTCTTATGAAGTTAAAAATAAAAGAGTTTATCCTCAAGGAACTCTTGCCTCTCATGTCCTTGGTTTTTATAATCCAAACGCAGATACAGCAGGAGGAATTGAATATAAAGCAAGAGATTATCTAGAATATATTGATAAAACCATTACTTATGAAAAAGCACCAAATGGTGATATTATCTATAACATTAGTGTAAACCCTGCTGATGTTTCAGCTCCTGCTAAAGGAAAAACCTTAACTTTAACAATAGATAGTGCTGTTCAGCATGTTTGTGAAAAATATTTATTAAAAGCTATTCAAAAATTCAAAGCACCAAGAGCTGCGGCAATCGTTATGGACCCTAAAACTGGTGAAATTTTAGCCATGGCAGTAGCACCTACTTATGATCCTAATGAATATAATAAATATTCTATGCAAGAGATGAAAAACTGGGCAATTACAGACGTTTTCCCTCCTGGGTCTACGTTTAAAATCATCACTGTTGCTTGCGGGTTTATGAATAAAAAAATTAACAAAAATTCTCGCATCCAAGATACAGGTAAAATGAAAGTTGGCTGGTGGGATATTTCAAACTACGATTATAAGTCAAAAGGTGCTCCAGGTTTAATTGATTTGGTATATCTTTTTGAACATTCATCAAATATTGGCTCAATTAAAATTGCACAGATGATGAGCGATAGAGAATTTTATGATAGCTTAAAACTGTTCAATTTTGGCGAAAAAACAGGAATTGATTTACCTGGAGAGTCTGCTGGCTTGCTACCTGCTATTAAACATTGGGATATTGCAACGCATGGCGCTATGGGCTATGGTTACGGCGCATCAACAACTGTTATTCAAATGGTTGCGGCAGTTAGCGCAATTGCAAATAATGGCGTTTGGGTTACTCCGCATGTAGTTAAATATTCGCCTGAAGAAGCTGAGCACAAAATAGTCCGAAGAAGAGTATTGGAAGAGCAAGATGCAAAAGACATTACTAAACTTCTTGTCAAGGCCATGGAAAATAGCAAAAGCACTGCTAAAATGGATGATTTTTATATAGCTGCTAAAACAGGAACTTCAAGAAAGCCAAATTCCCATGGGACCGGTTATTCTAATAAACTCTATACTTCTATGATTGGCTATTTCCCTGCAACTGACCCAAGAGCAGTACTTTATGTTATTGTTGATTCGCCATCAGGCGAGGGAATTTGGGGTTCAACGGTCGCCGCACCCGTCTTTAAAGAAATTTCAACTGAATTAGTTAGAATTTTAAATTTAAACCCAGATAAACACACTAAAAAATAATTTTTTGATAAAATAAATTTAAATAGATTGAGGAAGAGAAATGGATTTAAGTAAATTAATAAAAAATATTGATGCACTGGAAGTTTTGAATTTTAAAGATATCGATATAAAAGGAATTTCATATAATTCAAACACAATTAATTCGCATGAGATTTTTGTTTGTTTGAAAGGCGAGCATGTTGATGGACATAACTTTGCTCAAAGTGCTTTTGAAAAAGGTGCAGTTGCGCTTATGTGTGAAAGACCATTAAATATTGAAATTCCTCAAATTATTGTAAAATCAACCCAAGAATCAATTGCTGATTTAGCTGCAGCTTTTTACCATAATCCTACTCAATCTCTTAATTTGATGGGTGTTACTGGAACAAACGGTAAAACAACCGTTGCCCATTTGGTTCAAAAAATATTTGAGCAAAATAATAAAAAATGTGCACTTATCGGTACTTTGGGTTATAAAATTACATCTTGTGATGACTATCTTGAAGCAAAACATACAACACCCCAAGCTCCGCAAATGCAAGAAACTCTGCAAAAAATCTTAAAAGCAGATGTTTTAAACGTTATAACAGAAGTATCAAGCCATGCTCTTGAACAATTCAGAGTTAAAAATTGTAATTTTTCTTTGGCGATTTTCACCAATTTAACACAAGACCATCTTGATTATCATATTACAATGGAAAATTATTTTAATGCTAAAGCTAAGCTTTTTAAGGGTTTGGGCGCAGATTGCGGTGCCGTTGTAAATAATGATGATAAATATGCTAAAAAATTACTTGATGTTATCAACCCTGATGTTCAAGTTATTACTTATGGTGTTAAAAATAAATCTGATTTAATGGCTAAAAATGTTGAATTTATGGCGGATGGCGTTAAGTTCGACGTTTGTTATAAAGAAAAAACTCTTAATTTTAAACTTCATTTAAACGGTATGTTTTCTGTTTATAACTGTCTTGCTGCAATCGGTGCTGCATTATATAACGGAATTGAGCTTGAAGTTATAAAAGAAGCTCTTGAAGTCACAAAAAGCGTAGCAGGAAGATTTGAAATTGTTAATGCTAACCCCATGGTTATAGTAGATTACGCTCATACTCCTGATGGGCTTGAAAATATACTTCGTGCAGCTCGTGAGTTAACCCCAAAAGAGGGTAATTTGATTTGTTTATTTGGTTGTGGCGGCAATAGAGATTGCACAAAGCGTCCAAAAATGGGTAAAATTGCCCAACAGCTTTGTGATAAAATTGTTATAACATCTGATAACCCAAGAAGCGAAGATCCTCAACAAATTATAACTGATATCTTATCTGGTCTTGCATTAATTAACCCAAAGACAGTGTTTGTTGAACCGGATAGAGCTCTTGCAATCAAGCTTTTAAAAGATATTTCTTGCGAAAATGATGTTTTAGTTTTGGCTGGTAAGGGTCATGAAAATTATCAAATTTTGGCTGATAAAACCGTTCATTTTGATGATAGGGAAGAAGTAGCAAAGGTTTTTGGAGAATAATTTGGTATTTTAAATAAAAAAAATGTTTGACTATTTAAAACTTAGGTCAAACATTTATAAACACGAGGATATCAAGAGAGAGAGTAAAAATATCTGTTTTATTATCCTCTATTATTTAATTTTAGTGTCGCTTATCTCATAAAAATATTTAATACCGTTCCTTATATTTTAATAAAGTATTTTTGTTTGAAAAAATTGCTCAAACTTTTTAAAAGTATATACGATTTTAATTTTTTGTTACAAAATTATATTGCTTTTTATTAAAAATCTGCCTTGAAAGCCCTTGTAGTTTAGAATTTAATTATGGACTCAAATGTAAAAATTAGCTTTCCAGCATTTAAAAACTTTATGTTTTTTGCAACTTTGTTTTTGGTTGTTTTTTCTTTGGGTTTTAGATTTCATAATTTTGATTATGATTTGTGGGCAAGATTAATCCAAGGCGCACATGTTAGTGAGTTTCATGCTCCTCTTGAGGTTGATTTTTATTCATTTACACCCACTCATACTTGGTATGATCCTGAGTGGATTTCAAGTTGGATAATATATCTAATCCAGTCCAAATTTGGTACAGTTGGTCTTGTTGTGTTTAACTGCCTTTCTTTTTATTTTTTATTATGTTTGATTGTTTTTCTTTTGTATAAATTGAATATTAAAAACAAACCTTGTAATCTTTTTTATTTTTCAACTATCTGTGCAATTGTTACCCTAAATCACGTTTTGATTTCTTTTGTTAGATGTCAAATATTTACTTTTATTCTTTTTGCACTATGGCTATATTTACTTGAAACTATTAGAAAAGGTAAAATTAAAAATTGCATATTTCTGCCTTTTATTATGCTTTTTTGGCTAAATACCCATGGTGGTTGCATTGCTGGTGTTGGGGTTTTATTTTTATATATAATTGGCGAAATTTTAAATAAAAAGCCGTTCAAACATCTTTTAATAACTTTTTTTGTTACTTGTTTAATGTTTTTGATTAATCCTTGGGGTATTGAATATATTAAATTTATTTTTGATAGCGCTGTTATTAATCGTAGTTTCATTTCGGAGTGGAATACATTTTTTAATGTTATTCCTATTGAAATTAATCCATATTTTTATTTCTTATTGTTTGCTATTTTTTCTTATATTTTTCAAATTTTTAAAACCAAACAAACGATTTTTACCCTTGATAAAGTAAAGCTTATTTTGACTATTGTTTTAACCTATCTTTCAATTAAATATTTAAAACATGTTGCCCTTGCCTTGGTTTTCTTTTCAATGTTTTTGTTTGATGACATTATGGAAACACTTAAAGCTCTATTTAAATGGGTTAATATAAAATTTTTAAAGAGCTTAGTGATAATTTTTTATTTTATTTTATTTTCTTATTCTTCTTTGGTTTTATTAGCTTATTCTTTTGATGCATCATATAAAAAAGCTTTTTTTGATAAGTACCCTATTGAAGCTATGGAATTTTTAAAAGCTAATAATTATAGCGGAAAATTATTCACTCATTTTCATTATGGTTCTTTTATTGGATATAAATATTCTCCTAATTTTAAAATTCATGTTGATGGAAGACAAGAGCAAGTTTATTATGATGGGCTTTTAAAAGAGCAATACGATTTTATTCAGCAAATTAATAAAGATTTAATATTAAAAAAATATGCTCCCGATTTCATCATGCTTGATTTAGAGTATATTGCAAATTATGAATTATCCAAAAATAAGGATTATTTTTTACTTTATGGTGATAAAAAAGTTAACATTTATGCACTAAATAAACACAAAAAGAAAAAATATGCTAAAGTACAATTAGATAAAGATAAATTTTTAGAAGAAATTTTTAAAACTAACGTAAAATTTAAAAAGGATTAATTTTAAATGAAAACATTAATTGTCATTCCAACCTACAACGAAGAGTTAAATATTAAAGCTATAATTGAAAAAATTAATCTTATTCTTTCAAGATATGATTTTTCGATTCTAGTTGTTGATGACAATTCAAAAGACGATACGGCAAATATTGTTAAAAATCTTCAAAAACAATATGAAAATCTTTATTTATTGCAGCGTGGAGGTAAATATGGGCTTGCAAGCGCCTATATTGATGGATTTAAATATGGCGCCGACTTGGGTTATAAAGCTTTCATTCAGATGGATGCTGATTTTTCTCATAATCCTGATTATCTTCCATTAATGCTTGAAAAAATTCAAGAAAATGATGTTGTTATTGGTTCAAGAAATGTTAAAGGCGGCAAAGTCATTGGCTGGAATTTGCTTAGATATCTTGTTTCCAAGGGGGGTTCTTTGTATTCTCGAATAATCTTAAAGTGTCCAATTATGGATTTAACAGGCGGTTTTAATGCTTGGAGATTGGATATTTTAAATAAAATAGGATTAAACAATATTATTTCAAAAGGCTATAGCTTTCAAATTGAAATGAAATATAGAGCCTATGTTTTAGGCGCTCAGATTGCAGAATTTCCAATAGTATTTGAAGATAGAAAATTTGGAAAATCTAAAATGAATAAAAGAATATTTTTTGAAGCCTTATTAAATGTTATTAAAATTAGATTTATTGTTTAAAATTGAATCTTTTATATACTTATAAACATCGATATCTTCTTTCGGTTTAGTGAAGATATTTTTTGCTTCTTTGTATGGTTGAATAAAACCTAATTCCAATAAAGTATTTTGATATGAGTATTCCCCAAGCGGCTCTAGGGCTAGCATTCCGTTTGGTTTTAAGAGTTTGTATGCTTTTTTGAAAAAATCCTTTTTATCTTCATCTGATAAATGATATAAAACCATTCTGCATAAAATTAAATCTTGCGAATTTTCTTCAAACATTGAATCTATGTTTGTTATATTGGCGCAACCAAATGAACAGTTGTAAAATTCGTCGCCTTTTCGTCTGTATTGGCTAGTTGATGGATTTATTTGTTCAAAATATTGATTAAATCTTTTTTTAAGCATTTCATTATAAGGGGTTTTTGGTCGATATTCCTTGCCCGTATAGCCTTTTTCTAAAAATGATTGTTCCATTGTATCAAGCATATATACGCCTTTTCTTGCTCCCAAGATTGCTTGTTGCGACGCATCTATGCCGTAAATAATTGGTTTATTCTCTAAATCGCATAAAGCAAGAGCATAGCTATACACCTCTTCGCCATAGGAACAACCAGCGCTTAATATTTTCAAAGGTTCATTGCCAGATTTTTTTCTTAGTTCATTTACAATAAACTCGTCATTTTCCCCATATCTAAAAAAGCTTGTATATTTAACCAATACAGGCTCTTTTGGGTTAAAGCTAGGATTCTTTTCGTCTTTATATATGCGAGTTGTGCCAAAATTAAGACTTATTGAATTAATTTTCATATTAATTTAAACCCTCTAAAGTTTTTTATTTGCTCTAGAGGGTTTAGTTTTTTATGATAACTTTTTAATTGTTTCTCTGATTAAATTAATCTCAGCTAAAAGCTCATCTTTTCTATCTTTTGCTTTTTGGACAACTTCAGCTGGAGCACTTGATACAAATTTTTCGTTATTTAAGCGTCCATCGATTGATTTAAGCTCGCTTTCAAGTTTGTCGATTTTCTTTTGTTGACGAGCAATTTCTTGATCTAAATCGATTAAATCTGCTAGAGGAACTGTGATTTTAGTGTCCGCTACAGTACAATATGCGCTTTTTTCGATATTAGAATTTGCACTAAATTCAACTTTTTCCACTTTAGCTAAGCGATTTAAATAAGGAATAATTTGAGAATATAATTCCTCGTTTTTATCAATTATAATATCGATTTTTGAACCAAGTGGAACGTTAAATTCTGCTCTTAAATTGCGAAGCGCTTTGATAGTTTCAAAAACAGTTTCCATTTTTTCGCTGTCAGCTTTAAAGTTAAGTTTTTCATTATATGTTGGATAAACAGTATTTAAAATTCCAATCGTATCTTTTGAAATTGGCATTTTTTGCCAAATAGCTTCTGTGATATGAGGCATAATTGGATGAAGAAGTTTTAAATATTGGTCTAAAACATAAACCAAAACTCCTTCGTTTTTCTCGATTTTAGATAATTCAATATACCAATCACAATATTTATTCCAGAAGAAATCGTATAAAATAGAAGCAACTTCGCCTATTCTATAGTTTTCTAGGTTTTCATTTACAATTTTAGCAACTTCGTTTAATTCATTTAAAATCCATTTATCAGCTATTGATAGATTATTTAAATCTAGCTTTAATTCATCAGCTGATTTTGTTAAATTCATTAAAACAAAGCGTGAAGCATTCCAAATTTTGTTTGCAAAGTTTCTTCCAAATTCAAATTTTTCATCGCTAATTTTAATATCTTGTCCGCCATAAGTACATAAATGAGTTAATGTAAACCTTAGAGCGTCGCAACCATATTTTTCGATTAAATCAACAGGGTCAATTGTATTTCCTTTTGATTTAGACATTTTTTGACCGTGTTCATCTCTTATAAGTCCATGGATATAAACAGTTGAAAATGGTGGTTTTTTGGTAAACTCTAGGCCCATAGTAATCATTCTTGCAACCCAGAAGAAAATAATATCAAAACCAGTTACAAGAGTATTTGTTGGGTAGAATTTTTTATAATCAGGATGACTTGTATCAGGCCAACCCATTGTTTCAAATGGCCATAAGCCAGAAGAAAACCAAGTATCTAATACGTCTGTTTCTTGAGTGTAATTTGTTGGGTCTGGGTTTTCAAGCGCTACCACCATTTCTCCGGTTTTGTTATGGTAATATGCTGGAATTTGATGACCCCACCAAAGTTGACGAGAAATGCACCAATCACGAATATTTTCCATCCACATTAGGTAGTTTTTCTCCCAACGTTGAGGAATAAATTTGATTGAACCATTTTTAACCGCTTCAATAGCCGGTTTTGCAAGAGGTTCCATTTTAACGAACCATTGTTGAGATAATAATGGTTCAATTGTTGTATTGCATCTTTGGCATTTACCAACGTTATGAATATGGTTTTGAATTCTTAATAATGCGCCGTTTTTTTCTAAC
>SUTT01000030.1 GCA_015152565.1 Cyanobacteria bacterium SIG27 | reverse complement strand
TGAACTTGATTGCAATTTGGTTTTAAAACCATCATCTTTAGTTCAGCTTTTGCAAGACATCGCAAGTGTAGATGCTGAAAACAAAGGGTTTGGATATAGTTTTTTAAAAAAAAGAAATCTAGGCTGGTTTTTGTTAAAATATCATCTTGAATTTAATAACTATCCTAAAGGAATTTACGATTTAACTTTAAAGACGGAATCTCGAGGCTATAACAAGCTTTTTGCTTTTCGTGACTTTGAAATTTATTCAAAAGATGAATTATTAGGTAATGCTACAACAACTTGGGGCTTGATTAATTTAGAAACAAAATCTATGACAAGCATGATTGAAACATTTAAAGATAATAAAGAAATTACTTTATTTGAAAAAAGAGAGGATGATTTAAAATATAATAAAATACCTCAACTTCAAAATATTGATTTTGAAAAAGAATTTAGCGTTCGTTTTGATGATTTAGACGTTAACCGACATGTTAATAATTCAAACTATATCACTTGGGCATTTGAAGCATTAAATTTTGATTTTAGAAATTCTAAAAAACCAAAAACGCTTGATATTGCTTTTAAAAAAGAAGCAAAATTTGGAGATATTATTTCATCTCAAGTTCAAATAGCTGAAAATACGACTTTGCATATAATTAAAAACAAACAGACAGACGAAGAACTTTGTTTAATACAAGCAATTTGGGAATAAAAAATATATTATAAAAAAAGACCGATTTTTACGTCGGTCTTTTTTATTTGCCTTATTAAGACTATAAAGTGAAATCTGCTTCCGCTGGAAGAATACCAGGAACGTCAGCTATCCATTTTTTAGCTCTTTCTGTAGCTCTTGTCCAGTTTATTGATACTAAACCTCTTTGAACCCATAATAATTCTTTAAAGAAGTTATATTGAGAATTCATAGCATCAACTTTTGAATGAGTGTATGAATCTTGAGCATCAACCAATTGAGCAATTGGAGCTTGACCTGCTAAATATTTTGCTTTAACTCTTTGGTAATTTTCTGCTTGAGCAAACATAGACTTGTATGATTTTTCAATCAAGAAGTATTTTGCAATTGCTCTATTAACAACTTCACGAACATTCATTTCAAGTTCAGTATTAACTTGAGTTAAATATGCGTTAAGTTCGTTTAACTCAGATTTACAACGAGCAATTTCAGCGATTTTATGACCACCTTCGATTGGTTTCCATTGAGCTGCAATCATTAAACGAGTAGAAGATTCGTTTAAGCCATAGTATGGACCAGTCATAGAACCTCCAAACGGGCTCATTTGCGCTGGAACACCCATTAAGTTGTATAACGGTGCATATCCAGCAGCAGGATAGTGTCCAGATGATTCATAAGGAAGATCTCTATCAAACTGTTTTCCAAATTCTAGTGAAATTTTAGCACTTGGAAGAATGAATTTTTGCGCATAATTGCTCATTTCAGCTTTTTTCATTGCAATTGCAGCTCTTAATTTAGAAGTTTCAGGAGAAACAGCAATTACTTCTTCAACAAGCATGTCTGTAAATTTAGCTAATTTTTCAGGTGTTCTTACATGATCAATTACATGTAACTCTGATGTGAAAAATGCAGGGTCAGCAGCTGTTAAAGGTTTAAATGAATAAACTTCTTTTTGATCTTTGTATAGAATTTTATTGATTGTGATTTTTAGATTTCTATAGTCAGCTTGCATATTAAGAAGTTTTTTCTCAGCTTCATTAACTTGACCAGCCCAACGAAGAGCTTCTTCTGGACCACATCTTCCTGCTTTTTCTCTAACACGAGCAATCGCAAGGTTTTCTCTTGTTTCTTTTACATATTCTTCTTGAACTTTAATCATGTTTTCAAACATTAAAGTTTCAATATATAAATTACCAAGATTATGACCTACAGATTGTTCTGTAACAAGCTTTTCAGCTTTATCAAATTTTAGCTTTTTGTTTTTAACAATGATGTTAGTAACAAGGTCAGGTGAATAAATCACTTGGTCGATACCAACAACAAATTGACCAACATGACGAGGAACATCAGTATATGATTCAGCATAAGAATCATTGTATGTTTGATATCCTAAATCAATTCTTAAAGTTGGAAGATATCTTAAGAATGAAGAAACAGCACTTCTTCTTGCAGCATCAACAAGATATTTCTTTCTTTTGATATCCAAGTTGTTATCATACATTGTATTTAAAACGTATGATAAATCATAAACAGGATTTTGTTTATGAGAAATAATTTGCGCATTGTTTAAAAGTCTTAATGGTGCACTATAGCCAAGCTCTTCACCTGTGTCTTTGTTGTAATAAATTACTTCATCATCAAAGAAAGCAATTTTTTCATTTTTAACTGCTTTGCCATGAAGAACTCCGTGAATAGAAAAACTAGTTGCTTCAGCAAGCTTTCTATCTAAATCAGGTGTTGATGTACCCATCAGTGCACCTAATTCAACGTCATCTTTACCAACTGAAGTAAATGTTGGAAGTTTTTTAGTATTTAGCGTAGCGTATAATTCTTTTCTTTGATCAACCGTTAAATTAAACATTGGTGTAACAAAAACAGAATCAACGTCAGATGGAATTTTATTCAAAGAACCTGCTATATCTTTAGCACTAACAGGTAAAACTACAAAATCGATGTTGTGATTTTTTTCTTTGAATTTTTTATCAATAATTCCATGCCAATCTTTTTGAGTTTTATAGAAATTTTCATTTAGCAAAACTGCTGTTTTTTGTTGAGTTGGAACTAATTTTTTAAACAAAATAAAGTCATTAACATATTGTTTAACTGGGTTAAAGAAAGCGTTTGAACCAAGTTCTCTTAAACCATATTCATCAATAGTTAAGACAAATTTGTTTGGATTTTTTTTGTTGGCTAAATACATGCTTGACATATAGCCAAGAGAAATAACCATTTTAGCACGTGATGCAAGTGCTTTGTTTGAAGCGGCTTTTGCGCCTTCTTCAGACCAATCGCCAACAAAAACTAAATCTTTTGGGAATGCTGCTTTGTAATCTGGATACAAAGATTTAGTGATTGTTTCTTGGAAAGTTTTAGAAACTGTTGCATTCTTATCTGATGGACCATCAAATACGAAAGCAAGTTCCATTGTGCGAACATTTTGTTGTACTTTTGCTGTTTTTGCATTAGTAAGTTTACCTTCAACTATTGCAAAAGCGGCACCGCTATACACAGTAAATAATAGCGAAACAAGTACGAATGTTAAAAGTTTCTTAATTTTCATACTCCTAATCCCGAATAAAATAATATACCTCCTACAAGCTAACAAAAACACAAAAAAATGTCAAAAAAGAGCCAATAAATTGTAAAGATAAATTATTTTGACATTTCAAAAAAATATGAATAGAATAAGAGTAAGTATATAGTTTATGTTAGTAAGGATTTGATATGGGGTTAAGAAGTAAAGACATTCTATCTATTCTTGAGGATAAAACAAGAGATTACCAAGAAAAAATTGCTCTTGGAACAAGGGATACTTTCGGTTGGAAAGAGTTTACTTACAAAGGAATAGGGCAATTATCAAGAAAGGTTGCAAGATATATCATTGAAGAACTAAACGTTCCAAAAGGAGAAAGACTTGCAATTTTATCTGAATCAAAACCAGAATATGCAACTGCCGTTTTTGCATCTGCTTTATCTGGACTTGTTACAGTTCCATTAGATGTCAAACTTACAAAATATGAACTAAAATCTATTCTTTTAGACGCTCAACCAACAGTTTTATTTACATCAAACTATTATTTAGAAACTGCCAAAGCTCTAAAAGAAGAAATTCCAAGCATTCAACATATTTTTGTTTTAGACCAACACTCTAAGCATGAAAATATTATTAACGTTTATGATGTTCCAGATATTTTTAACGCTAAATGGAGAAGAAGAAGTCCAAAATCTACAGCGTTAATTATTTATACATCAGGAACAACTGGTCAGCCAAAAGGTGTTGAAATCACTTTTGCAAATATAACAAGCCAACTTGAAGACCTAGGATATGCGCTAAATGAAATTTTAGATGGAAAACAAGTTAGAGCATTGTCAATCTTACCAATGAATCATTTATTTGAGATGACTGTTGGTTTTTGTACATTCTTAAACTACGGCTTTTCGGTTTATTACACTCAAAGCTTAAAACCTAAAGATATCTTAGGAATTATGCAAGAGAAAAAAGTTGAGTTTATGATTGTTGTTCCAGCATTTTTAAAACTATTAAAAGCAGGGATTGAACAAGAACTTAAAAACGCACCAAAAGTGACTCAAATGGCGTTTAATTTCATGTATCATTTAGCAAAATTCATTCCAAGTTATGCTATTAAAAAAGTTTTATTCAAAAAAATCCATGACAAATTTGGCGGCAACTTCATTGGTTGCATTTCTGGTGGCGCTCCGTTAGATATCAACGTTGGAAGATTTTTTGAAAGACTGGGCATTAAAGTATATCAAGGTTATGGTCTTTCTGAAACAAGCCCTGTTGTTTGCGTAAATACTGATAGAAGAAATGATTTGGCTTCTGTTGGTCGTCCTTTAAAACATTTTGAAGCTCGAATTGATGCTCAAACAGGCGAATTACAATTAAAAGGTCCATCCGTTATGAAAGGTTATCATAACCAACCAGAATTAACCAAAGAAGTCCTTGATGAGGATGGATGGTTGCATACAGGCGACATTGCTAAAATTGACAGAGGTCATATTTATATCACAGGCAGAATTAAAAACATGATTGTTTTAGCAGGTGGTAAGAAGGTATTTCCAGAAGAAGTTGAATCAGTTTTAGAAAAAAGCGAATATTTATCTGAATGCTGCGTAATGGGAATTAATCGCTCTTTTGGCGCAAAAGATGGCATGGAAGAAGTTACAGCTATTGTTGTTCCAAAAGAAGAACTATACAAAAAACATTCTGAACAAGAAGTTGAAAAAATTGTTAAGGATGATATCAAGGTTCTTTCAATGCAACTAACGCAATATAAACGACCAAGTACGGTTATAATTAAAAAAGAACCACTTCCAAGAACTACAACAAGAAAAGTTAAAAGAAACGAAGTTAAGAAATTGATTGAAGTATAACCATTAAACCCCTCGCAACGAGGGGTTTAATTTTATATAGCCTAACAAGATATTTTAAAAAGTCAAACTGAACTCGTTTCACCATTTAATTATTCTTTTTTTTATTTTTTGTCGAAATAAACAATAGAAAAACTATACCCAAGGTAACATTCTTTTGCCTGCATATTGTATATTTGCAAAATCATTATCAGATAATTTTGAATTTTCTATACAAATGTAGCCATTAATAATTCTTAAATTCCCGAGGCTGGTTATTTGGGAACCGAAAAAATTAGCACCAGCACCAATTGTTTCCAAATTCTCAAGACTAGTTATTTGGGAGTCTCTGAAATCAGCAGCACCGCCAATTGATTTCAAATTCCCAAGATTTGTTATTTGAGAGTGTCTAAAATTAGCACTATTTTTTATTTTGGTAACAAACTTAAACAACTTAATTTCATTAACACCAACATCTTCAAAAGAAAATCCATCGGGTTGTTTGTACGAAGATATAACAACTCCAGTTCCGTCTTCATTTTTTTCTGCTTCAAGTCCAAAACAATTTAAAACTTTTAGAGCATCATCGATTGTTTTTAATTCGACACTAATTCCTAAATCTTTTTTGATTTTCTCAACTGCAATTTTTCTATTTTCAGCATCTTTAATTTCTTCATTAGCCTTGTCACTTAACTTTAAATTCTCATTTTGCATATGAATTTTAAATTCATCTATATATTTTACAGGTATTTTTGAATCATTTTTTTCGCCCTGAATTTCTTCAACAACATCACCACAAAACCTTACTCCAAGTTTTGGCTGACCATTTTCAAGATAAACATGGAAATCGCCTTTTGCTAAATATGGTCTTGCGTTATACGATTTTGTACACCAGCTTTTATGAGATAGGGTTTTTAATTTTTCAACGTTATGTTCAAAGTTATCTGGATCATTTTTTTTAGATGGAATTTTAACCCATCCTGTCATAGTTTCGCCTGTTGAAAAATCTTCCAAAAAACTTTCTCTTAATTTATTTTGATACATTTTATTAAAATCAAATTTTCCATTAGGATTTTCTTTAAGCCTGCTTTCAAGCTCGTAAATACAATCTGCTAAAACCCCTTTATTTAAAACAGGAGGAATATTGTCATTATTTTCTTTTAAATCTTTTACAACAGATGACAGAATAAGAAGCTGTTGAGTGTTTGAATAAGCGTCATTTTCTTTTGTTACATAATTAAACCACTCACCAAGCATTGCTTTTCTCTGTATTTTAGTTTCTTCTAGACGCCCAGAATAATCTTTTTGCTTTAGTTCATCAACTTTTTGTTTTGCAATTTCTTGTAAATCTTCTTTTGTTTTTAATTGCTGAGGATTTATCTTGAACATTTCAATAATTGCTCTATCAATTCCTTTAAAGTCGGATTTTTTAAGAGCGCAAAATGAGATAGAATCTTGTTTTAATGGAGCAAGATTTGGATAAGACATGTTGCAATTTGGTTGATTAAAGTGAGAATTAATATTTTTTTTATATGTAAAATTTAAATAATTTGCAATTTCCATACACATCTCCAACACTAGGTAAGTGTATAAAAACAAATTGGAAAAAAAATTGCCTAAAATTTTATATCATTTTTATTTTACCTGCCTGTTTGCGCAACAACTATTTCCATCTTATAGTGCAATTGCAAACAAAAAAGAGTCCAAACGAACTCTTTTAATTGGCTGGGGCAAGACGTCGAAGTTAGAAAACAAATAGTATGTTAATAATACCTGTGTTGAAACACACCTTTTTGCCTTTATTGAGATAACCGTAAGTTGGGGTAAAAACCACAATATACTAACTTTGGCCATTTTGTCCGAAAATTACCAACAAAAAGTCCATTTTTTAAATCGCAATTTTTTGAAGAAAATTACTAACTTTCTTCGTAATAGTTGAAAAAATATAACTCTCACTTAAATTTTTATATTTTTAATTTATGTTCATTTTTTATCTCATTGTTTGTTTAATCTATACAACTAATCGGATATTCTTTTTTGTATTGTCTTACTCTTTCAAGATCGATTTTGGCATAAATTGCACATTCTTCATTTTTAGCATTTGCTAAAACTTCACAATCCGGTGAAACTATCATAGAATAGCCGATATTACTTATTCTTTCATTTACTTTTCCAACTTGATTACAAGATATGGTATAAACCAAATTGTCATAAGCTCTTGCCATATTTACAGCCTGCCATATACTGCAGCTTAGATCATAATTAGTACCATTTAGTATACACCATGCTGTAGGGCATACAAGGATTTCAGCCCCCATTTTCACTAAATTTTTCTGCATTGTAGGATAGCGAAAGTCATAGCAAATATTTAAACCTACTTTTCCAAAATCAAGTTCAACCACAACAGGCTCTTTTCCTGCCGAAATTCTATTTCCTTCAGTTCCTCCATTGTAATTAAAAAGATGAATTTTTCTGTATTTTGCAACAGTTTCACCTGTTCTGTTTATAACAAAAGATGTGTTATAAAGTTTATTTTTAGATTTTTCGATAACAGAACCTGCAACAATATTAGTATTGAATTTTTTCGCAAGTTCTTTTACTTTTGCTATTGTCTTACCCCCCGCTTCATCTTCAGGGATATTTAAAAAAGAATTATGGTCTATTCCTGTTGAAAAGAATTCGGGAAATAATACCAAATCTAACTTTTTTTCAGAATTTTGATATATAAAGTCTTCAATTTTCTTTAAATTAAACTCTTTATCCCTGATTTTAGGATTAAATTGTATGCTTAATATTCCTGTCATAAATTTTCGTTTTATCTCACTTATAAATTACTATATTTTTTATACTAACACATGTTTTTCTTTATACTGTTTTTTTGTGTAATAAATTTAAATGATATTTTACCGCCAAATTTATACATTTCCTACTCTACTAAGTAACTTAATAGTGTTGCGATTGCTTCTTGAATGCAGGCGATAAATTAAACTAAAAGTTCTAAATCTTTATTGTATAAGCGTTGTAAAAGTTCGAATCCTTTAGACTCTTTTGCAAAATTTCTAAAATTTTAAAATCTAAAACTCAGTAATAACAACAAAAAAGCTCTCATAAAGAGAGCTTTTTTGTTGGCTGGGGCGGAAGGATTCGAACCTCCGAAATGCCTGGACCAAAACCAGGTGCCTTACCACTTGGCGACGCCCCATCAGGCAATTACTATAATAATATATAAAGATTATTTGTCAAGATTTTTTTATAATGTACAAGTTGTATCTTTAATAACAGAAACTATCGCATCAATTAACTGTTGTACAATGTCTTCAATATAAGCTTGAGTTGTCATACCATTAATTACAACATCTGCTATATCCATCGTTGGGCGAATGTGCCTAAAAGCAGTTTGATTAACATCATGGAACTGCATTTGAGCTGCCATTCCGGTTTTGCCACGACTTGTTGCACGAGCAAACCATCTATCCTTAATAACTTCAAAAGGTGTATAAACATAAATTTTAACGTCAGTTATATCTCTAACTTTTTCATGAAGAACATACAAGCCCTCATTTAAGATTAACTTAGCAGGCTTTTTTAAAACAGTATCTTTTTTACTTTCACAAGTAACAAAGTTATACAATGGCGAATAAATCTCTTCACCG
The DNA here is from genome assembly GCA_015152565.1 of Cyanobacteria bacterium SIG27. Lineage (GTDB taxonomy): Bacteria > Cyanobacteriota > Vampirovibrionia > Gastranaerophilales > Gastranaerophilaceae > RUG14156. The sequence continues at coordinate 19,538 of SUTT01000030.1, read as the reverse complement.
TTTTTTAACTTAATCAAATGCTCGCGCATCAATTCAAGATCAATCGCATCGGGCGTATCAAAAGAAAAACCTGATTCAAAAAGTTTTTCATAGCTTCCTGCTTCGCTTAATTCTCTTGAAGCATCTTTATAATAATCATCGCAACAAATAACAGTATAAACATTATTTGTATCAGATTTAACACAGGCTTTTGCTGCATTTTTAACTAAAGTTGTTTTACCAGAGGCACTTTCACCTGCAATTGACATAATAAAAGTAGAGTTTTTTTCTTCGATTGCTTTTCTTGCAATGTTAAAAATGAAGCCCTCATTGATTCGCAAAATAAGCGGTTGTTTTTGCATTCTGTCACGAGCGATAACTTCACGAATGTTTTCTAGAATTTGTGACATTTTAGACAAAGAAACAAGTTTCTTTGCTTGCTTTATTTGATTTTCACTTAAATTGCTCATACTTTTATCTTATTTCCGATTTTCTATTCTTCATCAAATGAAATATCTGCTTGTTCATCATTTTCATTTTCAAGAAGTTTATATGTCATATACGCTCCTGTTGCAAGCGCTTTTGGGTCAAGCCCGCTTTTTTGTGACAGTTCAATTATTGCGCTGTTTAGTTCAGGATTTTCGTCTTTAATGTAATGAATCATCTCTTTTCGCCATTGAGGCAAATCTTTCAAGATTTCTTCAACTAAACTTTCGACATTTTCAATTGAAATTAAAGGTTGTTGCATAATCTAATTATATTCAAACAAAACTACATCGTCAAATTTATTTAAGAAAAATATTTGTTATACATTTCATCCATAGAATAATCGCCACACATTATTCCTAAATTACCATCTTGCGCTAAATTCATACCCTCAAAAACAGATTTATCAATACTATTTTCAATTTGTTTTTTCCAATCTGAATTTTTTCTTGCAAATGAAATTTTGTTATTTTGTCTTACTATTTTTTTATTCCCTCTTGCTAAATCAGCACAATGAGCAGCAATTCGAGCACTCAAAACGCCTTCTCGAATTTGCGCACTGTGTGCAAAGCCAATTCTATCAACACTTGTTATAGCGCTTAATACATCAGCTCCTTGATAAGCCGCAAGCGCTCCACCAATTGCAGTCGTAATGTTATCATATCCAACAGCGCAATCACAAGCATTAGCGCCGATTACATATAATGGCGTATAATCTGTTAATTCATTAATATTTTGAACCATCATAGGGATTTTGTTAAGTGAAACTTGCCCTAAACCCTCTATCATAACCTGAACATCATTCATTCTGGCTTTTCTAATTAAATCAGAAAGAATAATTAATTCTGCTACTTCAATAGAATCAGAAGCATCTAATGTACTTGCAGATTTAAAAGCGCCACCTAAAAGCAAAGTAACATCATATAATTTAACAATTTCTAAAAGTTCATCAAAATATTCGAACAGTGGGTTTTCTTTTCCTGTTGCTTTCATCCAACAAGCAAGCATATTAGCAGCATGTGAAGTAAATTTTGAAAAACGTTTTTGATGTTGCATTTTATCTAAGATTGATTTTATTAAACCGCAATGAACCATTATAAAATCAACACCCTCTTCACAATGCATTTTAATCGTATTAAAGATGTCTTCTTTTGTCATCATTTCGATATTATTAAACTCGTTTAAAATTTGCAAACCGGCTTGAACAGTCGGAATTGTACCTATTGGCATATCAAAACCAGCTAAAATAGCTTGTCTAATTTCATCATTAATTCCATTTGCACAAAAATCAAGAGCCATATCAGCGCCTGCTTGTTGTACAATTCTAACTTTATCTAGTTCACTATTAAGCGAAGTTTTTTTATTTGTTGCATTAATATTTGCACTAACCTTAACCCTTAAGCAATCACCCATTGCAACTGGCTTAATGTTTTTTCTTTTATTGTTGCCCAAAATTACAATTTGACCTTTTGCAACACCGTCAACGATTAAATTTTCATCGACGCCTTCTTCTAAAGCAATTTTTTTAATCTCATCGCTTATTTTTCCAAGTTTTGCCTGTTGCATGCGAGTTATCATTTATTTTCTCCTTAATTATTTTCTATATAATTTTTTAATTTCAGCAACATCTTTTTTAGGTATAGCCTTTGCACCACCCAAAACTTCTGCACCAAAATACATTTCAGCATATGCTCTTAGCAAATCAAGCTTATAGTAAGCATTTTGTAAGCTTGTATCTCCAAGAACAATTCCATGGTTTTTTAATAATGCTACATTATTTTTTTCAAAACATTCACCAACTGCAACAGCTAAATCAATGCTTGATGGACAAAAATAAGGAATTAAAGGAATTTCATCATAATAAAGAGCAAAATCCGGTAATATTGGCTTTTTCATTGCAACTCCAGCAACCGCAAAAGCACCGATTACGGGACAATGACAATGAATAATAGCATTAATATCATCTCTTCTTGTATAAATTTCACTATGCATTATTTTTTCGCTGGATGGTTTTTTATTTCCCTCTTTAACATTTCCATCATAGTCAATTAAAACAATATCATTTTCATCCATGTCATTTAAGCAAGTGCCGCTTGCGCTAATCATTATTCCATTATCAGTTTTAACAGAAATATTTCCACTAGTAGCCGGGCTCATTCCTCTTTGGTAGAGCCTTTTTGCCCAAAATAAAATACTTTCTTTTGCATTTTTATCGCTAAATTCCATTTAAAACTCCAAAACTATACAACTATATTGTACTAAAAAAATGTTTGTGTTTAAATAGAATTAGCAATATTTAACAATATTGACTTTACAAGAAAGTTGGTCTAAAACCATTACAAAAACAATTAAATTAGCTAAAAACGCAGGTTTTTGCTATGGCGTCAAAAGAGCCGTTGATACAACAAAGAAAATAAAACAAGAAAACCCATCTAAAAGTGTTTCAGTTCTTGGTGAGTTAATTCACAATTCTCATGTAACTAATGAGCTTGAATGTCTTGGTATTGAAACTCTTAACTCTTTGCCTGAAGCTGGAGAAGGCATTTGTATTATAAGAAGCCATGGCGAAAGCGATAGCACTTTTGAAGAAATTAAATCAAAAGGCTATGAGATTGTTGATTTAACTTGCTTGGACGTTAAAAAAGTTCAACAAAAAGCAGTTGAAATGGTGCTTGATGGATATTTTGTCATTATCCTTGGAAAATATGACCATCCTGAAGTTAGCGCAATTTATACAAACGCTAAAAATAAAGCAAATGATATTAACAATGTTTTTGTAGCGCAAAATATTGATGCAATTAAAGCAATAAAAGACAAAATAAAATTGGCTTCTAAAGTCGGGATTGTTCTTCAAACAACACAAACAAAAGAATTTTTAATTGAAGTAATTAACTATCTTTCAACAATTTGCAAAGTTTTAAAAGTTCAAAATACAATTTGCCCATCAACCACTCTAAGACAAGAGGAAGCAAAAAAACTCGGCTTAGAATCTGATTTAATGGTTGTGGTAGGTTCTAAAAAAAGCGCAAATACAACTCATTTAGCTCAGATTTTAGATGGAATTACCAAAACAATTCATATTGAACATCAAAATGAACTTAAAAATTATAAAAACGAAATAATTAACGCTAAAAACATAGGAGTTACAGCAGGAGCCTCAACTCCGGATTCAATAATCAATGCTGTAATGACGGAACTAGAAAATATAAATTAGAAAGGGAACATAAAATGACAGAAACTATGTCAAACCAAGAATTTGAACAATTATTGTTAAATTCTTACACTTACAAAATCAACGTTGCAGACGTTGTAAAAGGCGTTGTTGTTAAGAAAGAAAAAGATGGCTATTTAGTAGACATCGGCGCTAAAACAGAAGCTTTCTTACCAAACAGAGAAATTTCAAATTTCCCAGACAAAAATGTTGATGAAATCATCAAATTATGGGACGAAAAAGAATTCTACATCATTAAAGACGAAGAAGACGATGAAGTAGCTATTCTTTCACTTAAAAAAGTATCTTGCGCTCAAGCTTGGCAAAAACTTGCTGACATTAAAAACGGCAATGAAAATGCTATGGCTAAAGTTTTATCATCTGTTAAAGGTGGTTTAATTGCTGAAATTGAAGGTTTAAGAGGATTTATTCCATCAAGCCAATTGAGAACCGGTGCACCTTCTGAAATGCAAGTTGGTCAAGAAATCGAAGTTAAAATTCTTGAAGCTGATCCAAAAAGAAATAAACTTATCTTATCTCAAAGACAAGTTTATACTCAACAAAGAGAAATGGTTGCTGATGAAATCATTTCTAAACTTGCTGTTGATCAAATTGTTACTGGTGAAGTAGTTAGGATTGCTGACTTCGGCGCTTTTGTTGACATCGAAGGAATTGATGGCTTACTTCCAATTTCTGAAATTTCTTGGGAAAGAATTAAACACCCATCTGATGTTATCCAATTAGGTCAAAAAATTGAAGTTAAAATCATTAAAATTGATGAAGATTTAAAACGTATTTCTCTATCTTTAAAAAGAATGGGTGCTAACCCTTGGGAAGAAATCGTTGACAAATTTAAAGAAGGCGACGTAATCAAAGGTACTATCAATAAAATCACTTCTTTTGGTGCTTTTATTAATATCTACCCAGGTGTTGAAGCTTTATTACCATCTTCTGAAATTGCTGATGGAAACGTAAATATTAACGCTATGTTCAACTTAGGAGATGAAGTCGATGTATTAATCAAAAAATTCACTCCTCAAGAACACAGAATTGGTTTATCAATGAAAGATATTCAAAAATAGTTGATAAATTAAATAAAAATAGAGCTCCAAAAGGGCTCTATTTTTTTATATACAATACAATGTTACAAAATGTTAAGAAAAAAGAATAAACCAAGCAATTAATTTAAACAAAAAAACTTTATTATAATGTAGGTTAGTTTAATTTTAATAGTGGGGTTAGTTATGAGTTACTTTACAGGTGGAAGTTTACCAATTAATTTAGGTTCTTACGGTGGTGGCGGAATTGCAGGTGGATACACAGGCGGTTATGCAGGTGGATCATATGCAAGAGTCACAAAAACAGATATAAGCGATTTAATTCGCTATATTGAAAATGGCAATGCAAAACAAGTTATGCAAAAATACAACCAAATGAACATTGCTGGAAATTCACAAGTTAGAAATAGAATTGAAAACTATTTTGCAAGATACTATGGAGTTGATTTAACAACAGCGCTAGAACAAAGCGCAGGTGGTTCATTTGCTTCTGGTTTAAAACAAGGTGTTCCATTATTTGGCTTATTTGATGATGGTTTATCTGGTGATGAAGTCGAAGCAATGATTACAGGTATTGATGAATCAATGTCATCAAAAGTGGCAGAATATGCAGGCGGAATTATTGGTGGCGGAGCTAGTTCAGCTGCTGCTGGTGCTGCAATTGGAGCTGCCATTAGCGGTTGTAATCCTATTGGTATCGCAATCGGTGCTGGTATTGGATTTATTGCTGGTGCCATTAATGGCGGTGTTACTGTTGCAGGTAAAGATCAACAAAACAATAAAACAGCTTTAGCTTAAAACAAATTTAAATTAGACTAACAATTGACTTATTATAATATAACCTCTATTGAAAAAGCTCTCATATTGAGAGCTTTTTATTTTACATATCGTTATCATCTTCTTCTAATAAACTTTTCTTTGTTCTCAATTGAAGATAACTATCGTTTTGCGGAATAACCATATCGTGAGTTAAAAGAATATAAATTGTTTTATTTTTATCAATATTAAACTCTGTTAATGGCGACATTTGATGAGCAACCGCAAGAACATATTCTTTTTGTGACATTTTATAGTCATTTAATTTTTTGGCATGTTTTGGTTTTAAAACATTATTTGTATAGATAACTTTGTCGTCTTTAGTAAATGGAACGCCAGCCATATCGTAAGTTTCACCAGATGGTAGCGAATATTTATGGAATACTACAGTTGAGCGTTCAGGTTTTGATCTCCAAGCGCTATATCCAATTTTATCTACACGAGCGTAAAATTCTGTTCCTTTTGGATATAAGAATGTGCCTTCCTTAGTATACACATCGTTTGGAGCAACAAAGCGATATTCATGACCAACTAAATCCTTTCTTGTTTCAACAACATCAAGTGCAGTTCCAACAAGGATATTTCCAGCTTCGATAATTTTTTTATTGTCATAAACTTGAACTTTGTTGTTTGTCGCAAAAGACGCTAAATCTAGAGTATTTTCAGCAATGAAATTTGATTTATCAAAATCGAGATAAACACCAGTAGAATCATCTTCATTTGCTACTTCTAAATCTCTGAAATAGTCTTTAATTTTATCAAGATTATTTGCAATTCTATCAAATAATACTGCAGCTTCTGCTCTGGTTAGCTCATTTTGAGGAGTGAACATTAAAGCGTCAGGATGATTTACATAAAATCCGTTAGCAACGTTTTTAATCCAAGGACGAGTTGCCCATAGCGGAATTTCTTTATAGTCTTTAAAACGAGTAATGTCAGATGCTACATAATCACTTTTTGAAATATTTGCAATTAAACTCATTGTTTCGTTGTGGTTAATTGCTAAATTAGGTTTAAATGTTTTATCTGGATAGCCAAAAGCCATTTGAATTTGTTCTGATAAAACTACACTTCTTAAATTTGGTGTTAATTTATTAAGGTCAGTAAATGTGCTTCTTTTAATAATTTCTTCATTTTGACGATTGATTACTTTTAAAAGAGCATTTACGAACTCGCTTCGAGTCATTGTTCCTTCAGGATTGAATTTGTTGCCGTCAACAATTCCAATATATCCATTTTGAATTGAACGAACAATTTCTTGACCAGCCCAATAATCAGTTCTGACATCAATAATTTCAAGTGCATTGGCAATATTTGCTAATAGTATCGCTAGAGTTGCAACCAGCATTCTTTGTAGTTTTTTCATTTAATACCTCATAAATGGTCTTTTGACAATATTACAAAATAATTCTACACTAACACATAGCTAAAATCAATTAATTTTATCTAAAATTAAATTATAATCAATATTTAAACATTCAGATTGGTCGCAATTTTGCATTCTTTTGTGCCACAAGCAAGGACGACAATCACAATTATTGTTTTTAATCACATTAATATTTTCTTCTTTAGGAACTAATTTAACCTCATTAGTTGGACCAAAAACAGCAAATATTTTAGCTTTGACACACACTGCCACATGTAATGGTGCACTATCGACACAAATTACACTATTAGCATTTTTCATCAAAAATGCCATTTCCATAATATTTTTTGTTTTATTGAAATAATTTTTAAAATTTGAATTATTAGAAATTTCATCAATTTTCAATAATTGTTCAATTAAATCTTTATCATCATTAGTTCCTAAAAGCACAACTTGCTTTCCCTTTTTCAACAAACCAACGATTAAATTTTTCCAAAAATCAACATTAGGGCATTTTAAAATATTTTTTGAAATTGACATTTTAGATACCCCAGGGTGAATACAGATATATTCATCTTTTTTTAATTCAGGATTTAGCTCAAATTTACCAATAATTTCAATGTTTGGATTTTGATATCTGTCATTAATAATTGGTTTTGCTAAATCATGATACATTTTTCCAGCATATTGATTTTCATTTAATTCAACCTTTTTAGTTAAAAGAAAACCAGTTTTAGAGCCATAGCCAATTCTTTCTTTTATACCCGTTAGAAATAAAATTACAGCTACAAGAGGGCTTTTCCCGCTTGAAATAACACAATCAAACCCTTTGAACCAAGTTGAAATAATAAAAAATAAAATATTAAAATATTTTTTAATACCCTCAGCCTTAATATCAACACAAATAATTTCATCAATGTTATTTGATAGATTCTTAATACTTTTTGAACGAGGTTCAAGTGCCAACGTGATTTTTGAATTAGGATAAGTTTTTTTAACAGAATCAATGGTGGGCAAAAATAAGATTTCATCGCCAATTCCACCGTAATTAATTAATAAAATATTCTTATAATTTTTCATATTTTTATTATCGTTTTAAATTTTTTTTAGTCAATCTATTGACTTTAAAGTTTGTTATTGGTAAATTTGATTTTGCGATAATTCGCATTAACCCCCAAGATAGCTTTTCGGGATGTAGCGCAGCTTGGTAGCGCACCTCGCTTGGGACGAGGGGGTCGCAGGTTCGAATCCTGTCATCCCGACCATTTAAAATCCACCTTATTATAGGTGGATTTTTAGTATATAATAGAGATAATAATCCTAAAATTATATTAAATATAATCAATTTGTTTAAAAAAAATATTAATGGGAATACAAATAATATAATAAAATTAGGAGTTGGAATTTATGAATAAAATTTCAAGTACATTAATTCTTTTGGTATTTTTATTTTTCATGATTTGTGGCGAAACTAAGGCTGCACTTGAAAGTGAAGAATTCTTGAATAGTTTACAATCTTGCACTCCATACAGCCCCAAAGGCGAAATCACTTTTGATGGGACAATAGTTGGCAAAGTCAACGGAAAATGTCATGTAAAATTTCCAAATGCTTCACTTACCGACAAAACCACAAACGAAAAAATAAATCTGGCGAATTGTTATTTTTCCTCTAATGACACATATACAATTGTCAGCATCTCAAAAGAAATTAAAAATTTTTATGCTAAATATTTAGGAAAAACATCAATACCAAGCTCTGAAGAAGCTAGAATGAAGTCATTAATGAGCAAATACACTGCCATACATAAAAAATCATGTATGTAACTAATGCATTATCAGTAGCTATTTTATCCAAATTCATACAATAAACCGATTTTAAAAAAACCGCATTAGTCCATATAATAACGATATGGACTATAAAGTTATAAAAATGGATTTAAATACGAAATTGCAATATTATTTCCTAAGTTGCATTTTTCCTTTAAGCATATTGCGTGTATTGAATAAAATACCTGATTTACCAGAACAAATAATTCTTTTTTCTTTAATAGTCATACCAATATTAATTATATATTTTATTTTTACCTTAAACATGCGATGCAGCACATTTTTAGTGATTAATGAAAATGCGCTGCAAGTTTGCAGAAAGCAAAATGGCACAGTTAAAATATTAAACGAAATAAAAAGAGCCGATATTAAATCAGTTGGATATATGTCTAGTTCCATTCTTGCAACAACTAAAGACAAGAAAAGAATATACATGATGAATATTTTTCCTCCAATATTGGCGGTATTTTCTTGCCTAAATGCAGTTATTATATTTACTTTTATATTTAAATTTTTACTATTTCAATCTCAAATATTGAACGAATTAAATTCTATCTTAGGTTTTGATTATAAAAAAAGAAATGTTTTTATTAAAATTTTCGATGTTCTTGTTAATTTCTTTTTCTGGTTTTGCCTAATTTTTAATTTGTTTTTACTTGTAGCATTTCTTTTAGAATCTATCGAAAAACTCGCTTTTTAAAGGTAAATCATGACTAAATTAATTTTAAAAAACAATACATACAAATTTTTATTTTATTTGGCACTATTTACAGTCACATTCTGCTATCCATCTTTGGTTGTGATAGATTTTACATTTGCTCTAAAGTGTTTATTGGTTTCAATAATAATTACCATAATCCTTTTTTTAATTAACAAATACACATTTGAACTTGAAATGGAATTTTATGATGATGTTATAAAAGTAAAAACAATGAAAAGTGAAGATGAATTTATTAAAGACGACATTAAAAGTGTTTTTGTCGAATTTAATACGGCAGCCGAAATGAAAAGCAAAATAAAATTCATATTAAAGAACGATGAAACAAAAACATATTATTTTTCTGACAAGTGTTACTTATCAAACACATATAAAATATTAGAAAATATCTCTCTTTTCCCTAATTTTGAGCACGATATTGTTGGCACTATGCCTGCTCGAGAAATTGCCATCGAATATTATCTTGAACACAAAAAGAAAATAAACTTTTTTAAATTATATTTTGCAGCATTGGAAGACTTTAATCCTGTTAAAAAAATTCTTTTTTCTGGAATATTTGTTCTATCTTCTATAATAACAATAATTGGTTTAATTTTTATTCTTGTGATTATGTTTCTATTTCAAATAATGTAGGTTAAAAACTATGATTAAAGTTTTATTTGTTTGTTTAGGTAATATCTGCCGCTCGCCGATGGCGCAAATTGTTTTTGAAAATTTAGTTAAAGAGTATAATCTTGAAGATGAATTTGAAATAGATTCAGCAGGAACAGAAGGCTATAACGAAGCAATTGGCGCAGGAATCCATCATGGTACAAAAGATGTCCTAAAAAGAAATGGTGTTAATTTTAAGGAACATTTTTCAAGAAAAATGCGAAAAGCAGACTATGAATATTATGACTATATCATTGCAATGGATAGTGAAAACATTGAAGATATTAAATCAATCATTGGTTTTGATAAAGATAACAAAATCAAAAGATTGCTAGACTACACAAAAAATCCAAGAAATATCAAAGACCCTTGGTATAGCGGAAATTTTGACGAAACTTATGAAGATGTCAAAAAGGGTTGTATGGCATTATTTGAAGCAATTTATGGATAATTCCCATTTTTGTTTATAGTCACACATAATTGACAATCCTAAAAATATTTTTTGCAAAAAAATTGCCAAAGTATAAATTAACTTTGGCAATTAATGTATTTTATATTTATTTATAGAGTTTCATCGAAAATTAATTGACCGCTAACGTCGAATACTTCTCTTGCAATGGTTTTGCCATGGATATTAGAATATTCAACTTCAAAACCATTTTTTAAGAAAGTGAAGCTTATTGGAGCACCGTTATAAATTCCAACATATTGGTTTTCGCCAAGAGCTGAATCATTACAGATGAATGAACCATCCTCCATTTCAAAAGGTTCATCGCCAATTTTAGCAAAACTTGCAGCAAAGTCAAATGTTGCAATAATATTACCATTATCTTTAAACTCTCTTTTTGTAATATTTTTATTATTATCACGAGTTGTAACAACCTCATCAATTACGCCTGATTTTGCAGTTTTATCAATTGTTGTTTCAACAACTTGATCAGTTTCGTATGCAAATTTTGTTACGCTTAATACTTTATCTTCTTCATATTCAACAACTTCAATAATTTTTCCATCTTTATCAAAAGTTTGTTGAGAAACTTTGTTTGATTTATCGTTAATTCCATCAAACATTGTTAAAACAGCACCACCATTAGACTTTTTATCTAATTTAGCAAAATCACCGCAAATTAAACCTTCACAATCGCCGAAGATATTTTTATCCATTGTTCCTAAATCAAAACAAAATTCTCTGTTTGCAACAAACACTGTATCATCAGCAGAAGTAATTTGAATTGGCGCAGTCGGCTCTGTTTCAGGCACTGTTGGTTCTGGTTCATCAATACCAGCACCCGTGCTATTGCTAATAATATTTTCTGGCAAAATGCCATCTACTCTTAATGAAACATCTTTTAAAAGAGTATATTCAGGCAATCCACCTTCTCTATCAACTCTTTTAATTTTGCCTTCATTTTCAAACAACAATCTTTCAAAATATGGAATCATTTTTTCATAAGGATAATCTTCATCCAGCTCAGCATATTCAATTACGATATCTGTTAATTTTTCACCAGCTTTAACTTTGTGAAATTCTTCATCTTCTCTCATATTAATTGGAATAGAGTCTACCATATTGATTGTTGGAGCTTTTACAACGGGTTGAGTTTCTTCAATTGCAAATGTTTCAACAATTGAAGTTGAAGGCATAGTTGATTCAATTTCTGGCTTAACATTGTCATTATTCTTAGAAGCAAACAAAGATGATAAAGCAACAACTGCACCAACCGCAGCGCAACCGATAGCCGCTATAACTGGTGCTGTTGGTTGTTTTTTTGCTGCAGATTTAACATTTTTTGCAAATTTAGGAGTGTATCCTTGTTTGTTTAATTGTTTTGTTGCTTGTTTAACCGGTTGTTTAACTGGCTGTTTTGCAGCATGCTTAGCAGCATTAGCAGCCTTATTGGGGGCTTTATTTGGAACTTTATTAGCACCAAAATTTGTATAATTAATTGAATTTAGAGCAGAAATATTCATAATTTATCCTTTAAATTAAATATAGTCGTAAACATATAAAACACGTAAAAATAAAAATTGCTAGTAAAATGAAAATTTTTTTAAAAAATATTAATTATTTGAATTTAAATATTGAATAAGGCTCAATTTTAAGTGCATTAGCCAATTTTAAAATAGTTTTGAGCCCAGGTTTATTAATGCATACCTCAATTTTTCCAAGATAATCTAAACTAATGCCGGATTTTTCCGCAAGTTTTTCTTGTGTTAATCCTGCTTTTTCTCTTAAATATTTAATTCGCACACCTAAATTGCGGTAAAATTCAGTTTCATCCATATTACGAGCTTACTGGAAAATACAACATAATTTTACTGGACATATTCCAGTAAACATGATAAACATGTGTATATAGGTAAACGATTAAGAGATAACATGAAAAAGAGTAAAATTACGGGCTTCTCTCTTGTAGAGATATTAATTGCATTAATTATTGTTAGTTTAATTACGGCGGCTATGGCGCCAGTAATTACTAAAAAGCTAAAATCTAGCGGAATTACCATTGGTGGTGGCGGTGGCTCAGGCGGTGGATTTGATGGAATATCAAGCTGTCCTGATGGATTATATCTTAACATCGAAACAAAAACTTGCGAAATTTGCCCCGCTGGTTCATATTGTGATGGTGTAAATAAAATTCCATGTGCGGCTGGAACTTTTTCAGCCAACAGAGCAACTGAATGCAGCGAATGTGCTGAGGGGTATTATTCACCTGAGGGCGCAGAGCAATGTCTTTTAAATACAGCACAAAACTGTGCCGAAAAATCAAAAACAGAAAACACTTGTATTTCTTGTAATGGAGATTATGCTTTAGTTGATGGTAACTGCGTTTCAAGCATACCTGTTTATACTTTAATGAATGCAAGTGGAACAAACATAACAAGTTCAGGAACTGAATTAACAAAAGATAGTACTCACTGGCAAATTAAAATTAAATCCAGTGGAACTTTTTCTTTTTCTTCCTTGCCTGCAAATTTAATTGATGTTTTCATTGTTGGCGGTGGAGCAGGAGGAAGAAGAACATCGTCAACTTGTTCAGGCACAGCTGCAGCTGCTGGCGGCGGAGGACATTATAATATATTTAGAGATGTCGTAGTGTCAACCGGGAAAACTTACCCAATCACAATTGGTTCAGGCGGAGCAGGAACAAAATGTACAAACAACCAAGGAGGCACTACAAGCGGATTTGGACTATATTCACTTGGCGGAAGATCTACAGCAAATCACAGTATTTGCCCATTTAACGAAACAAGTTGTACACAAAAATATGCAGAAACTGGCACTAGTTCCAACCAAAAAGCAAATACGGGCAATGGAGGGCAAAGCGGGGAATATTCAGGGTATTCTGGAGTTATTATCATAAGAGGAAAACTTAACCCTAAAAACGCAAAAGATGAAACCCTTCCTTCATATAAATATATGAACAGCTCTGGCTCAGATATAACAAATCAAAATACCACCTTATATGTTGATGACACACATTGGTATTTAAGATTTAGCGCAAGTGGCACAATGGCATTTACTTCACTTCCAAATAACTTTATTGACGCATTTATCGTTGGTGGAGGTGCAGGCGGAAGACGAACATCATCCGATTGCTCAGGTACGGCCGCAGCAGCAGGTGGAGGTGGTAACTATAATATTTTAAGAAACGTTTCAGTTTCAACAACAAAAGAATATCCAATCACAATTGGCTCAGGCGGAGCAGGCTCTAAGTGTTCAAATCCAAATGGCGGCACTTCAAGTGGTTTTGGTGCATATTCTTATGGGGGCAGAAGTACAGGAAGTCATAGTCTTTGCCCATTTGGTGAATCTACTTGCGATTTTAAATATGGAATTACGGGCGCTGCAAGCAATCAAAACAGCAACACTGGTAATGGAGGTATAAGTGGCGAGTATTCTGGAATGAACGGTGTTGTTATAATCAGAGGATTAAGAAAGGCAAGCACTTCAACACCATCATTACCTACTTACAAATTTTTAAATACAAGTGGCTCAGATGCAACAACAGGTTACAGCACATTAACAGTGGATAATAATTATTGGTATATAAAGTTCAACTCTAGCGGAAGCGCTATATTTAACTACTTGCCAACAGAGTTAGTAGATGTTTTTGTTGTAGGCAGTGGTGCAGGCGGAAGACGAACATCATCCGACTGCTCGGGTACGGCTGCAGCAGCAGGTGGAGGTGGAACATATACCATTGAAAGAGATGTACATATATCAAGCGGAATGACTTATCCAATCACCGTTGGCTCAAGTGCAGCAGGCAATAAATGTAGTAATACAGGCGGGAGCACTTCAAGCGGGTTTGGCTCATATTCACGTGGAGGAATAGGAACAAATAGCTATTCAATTTGCGCTTTCGGAGAACCAACCTGTGAATATAAATACGGAAACAATGGCAGCGCTACAAATCAAAATCCAAATACAGGTAATGGTGGCTATTCTGGCGAAAATCCAAGTATGACAGGAGCTATAATAATAAGGGGAAAATTGGGCGCTCCAGCAGAAGCACCAGACAATATTCCATCGTATAGATACACAAACAGCAGTGCTTCAGATATTACAAATAGCGCTACGACACTCAGTGTTACAAACACACATTGGTATATCAAATTTACACAATCAGGCGAACTTAAGTTTGATTTTATAAAAAACGATAAAATAGATGTATTTATTGTAGGTAGTGGAGCAGCAGGAAGAAGAGAATCTGGCGATTGTTCGGGTACTTCAGCCAGTGCAGGTGGCGGTGGAAATTACAAAGTATTAAACAGTGTTGCAGTTGCTCAAAATACAGCATATCCAATTGTTATAGGCGCAGCACCATCAGGCACTAAGTGTACAATAAGAGCAGGCTCAGCTTCCAGTGCTTTTGGAGGAAGCGCTACTGGTGGATCAGGAGCAACTTCACACAAAGTATGTTTATTTAACGGAACTGATTGTACATATACATTTGGAAACACTGGTTCTGGTACAAATCAATTTCAAAACACCGGAAATGGTGGAATGTCAGGCGAAAATGCCGGCA
The DNA here is from genome assembly GCA_015152565.1 of Cyanobacteria bacterium SIG27. Classification (GTDB taxonomy): domain Bacteria; phylum Cyanobacteriota; class Vampirovibrionia; order Gastranaerophilales; family Gastranaerophilaceae; genus RUG14156. The sequence goes on along the minus strand of SUTT01000030.1, from coordinate 4,393 downwards.
TGAATGGGGTAGTGATAATCCGAGGCACTCTGTAAAAATATAGTAAAACTTCATATTATTTTTAAATCGTGTTGGAGAGGGTATCCCTCTCCTTTTTTTAATGCAAAACTATAAACACCTCTACTATTGTTTATACTCAACTAGCGTTGTCGCACTTCTCGCCTGCTCAACGCAGCCGAGTTCGTGCTTCACATCCTTATGCCTGCGCTTTGCTCAGCTAGTGCAGTCGCACTACGCTTCGCTTTGCGCAGGTTAAAAAAAATGCCCAGTGTTTAAGGGCATCATGTTATTTTTAAATCGTGGGAGAGCTCTCCTTTAAAATGAATTTAAAATTGTCCCACCACCTAAAACTATGTCATTATCGTATAAAACCACAGCCTGAGAGGGTGCTATTGCGCTAATTTTTTGCTTAAACTCTACTTTAATTTCATTTTCAGAAGGATACACCACAACTTCAACAGGATTTGAAGCGGAGCGAATTTTAGCCGTTGCTTCAAATGGCTTTTGAGGGTTATCTAATGCAACCCAATTAATATTATTAGCAATTAAGCCAGAACAAAAAGTTTCATCTTTAATTCCAACAATAACGCTATTTGTTGTTTTATCTATATCTATTACATACAATGGTTCACGATAGGCGATTTTAAGCCCTTTTCGCTGTCCAATTGTATAATTCCAAATTCCGTTATGATGTCCTAAAACATTTCCAAACCTATCTTTTATTTCACCTTTGAACTCTTCAACATCAAAAAGTTCAGAATAATCACCTTTGTAAAAATCTTGGCTATCTTGTTTTTTGGCAACTGGTATATTATTTTCTAGCGCATATTTGCGCACTTGTTCTTTTTGCATTGCTCCAAGCGGAAATAAAATGTTATTTAATTCATCTTGAGAAAGTCTATATAAAAAATAGGTTTGGTCTTTTTTAGGATTAATCCCTTTTTTGAGTTCCCAACGCCCAGTTTGTGCATTAAACTCATTTCTTGCATAGTGACCTGTTGCAAATTTATCAAATTTTACACCTGAAGCTTTAACTTTTTTTGGAAATTCACCAAATTTAATTAACTTATTACACATTACGCAAGGATTTGGTGTTAAACCTGATAAATATTGATTTTTAAATTCACTAAAAATAATATCGTTAAATTCTCGAGCTAAATCAAAAACATGAAATTCACAACCAACATGGTCGCAATTTGCCTTAGCATCATTTATTTCTTTGATTTTATCTGTTCCATAGCAAGAATTTGCAATGGTTTTAATATCACCATCATAAATTTTCATCATAGCGCCAATGACGTTGTGCCCTTGACTTTTTAACAAATGCAATGCTACAGCAGAATCAACTCCGCCAGAAACTCCAACTAAAATTTCCATAACAAAATTATAATATAATTTTTAAGATTTTGTTAAAAAAATTTGAATATTTAACAATACTCTTGATTTTTTTTCTTTATTTTATATGATTATATTAACAATACTTATGAAAGGATGTAGAAATGTCAGTATATTGCGAAATCTGTGGAAAAGGTTCACTAAAAGCAGCTAAGATTTCGTTCTCTCATAAACAACATGTACACAGACAATTGCCAAACTTGCAATCAGTTAAAGTTAGATTAGCAAACGGCACAGTTAAAAGAATGTCTGTTTGCACATCTTGTATCAGAGCGGGAAAATTTACTAAAGCTTAAGTGTTAACTTTATAAAACAAAATTAAAGACGGTTGAGATTATTAATTTATAGTCATTTGCCGTCTTTTTTAATTGATATGGGGAGAATTAATTGAGAATAGGGATATATTTAGGTGACATCAAAAGACCGCAATCTGTTGGGGATTTAACTTTTGAACTTTCGTTTGTAGATGAAATTTTAAAATACGAAACAAACCATGAATTTGTTTTCTATTATTTCGGCAAAGCTAATCTTTTCAAAAACCAAGAAAATGCTCGTTTTGTTAATCTTAAATATTACAAAAAACCACAAGTTTCAATACACCCTTTTAAAGTAAAATTCTACAAAACACCAATTACTTCACTTAATCATCGTTTAAAAAAAGATAACATCAACGTTGTCTACTTTTTAACTCCATATCTTTTTGAACACATTGAAATACCATATTTTGCAGCAATTAGAGATGTTGCACACAGAATTTTACCCCATTTTCCAGAGTTTAGCGCAACCAATATCTTTGAAAAAATGGACAAAAAACTGAATCTTTTCTTAACTGGCGCAACAAGGATTTTGACTTGCAATCAAGTTGCAAAAGATGATATCAAAATGCTTTACGATGTAATTGATGAAAATATTGAAGTTATTAAGCTTCCAACCCCAAACTGGGTTGAAAAAACAAATGAAAATGAAACTATTTTAAAATGGAACAATTTAACAAAAAATAACTATATTCTCTATCCTGCGCAATTTTGGACACATAAAAACCATATTCGCTTAATTCTTGCAGCTCAGATTATGAAAGAACAAAACATTAATTTAAAAGTTGTTTTTTGCGGGATAGACAAAGGAAACAAAACTTATCTTCAAAAGCAAGTTGAGGAGTTAGATTTAAAAAACGAGATTTTATTTTTAGATTATGTTTCACAAAAAGAATTAGCAACCCTATACAAAAATGCTTATGCGCTTGTTTATCCTTGCCTAGCAGGTCCTGATAGCATGGTAGCGATGGAAGCGTTATATTTCAATTGTCCTGTAATTATTTCAAACCATTTAGGATATATAAATCAATTGAAAAATTCTGCACTATATATTAACCCACTGGACGAAGCAGACATTGTGGAAAAAATTCAAAAATTGAACGATATTGCAATAAAAGATGATATTTTATCAAACGGCAAGTTGCTCTTAAAAGAAAGTACAACAAAAAATTATATAGATAAATTTATTAATATGATGGATAGTTTTTATTTAACCAGACTTTGCTGGTCATTAGAAGAAAGTTACAGAAGTAAATGAATATAGCGTTTATTATTTTATTAATTGTTTTAATAATTGCAATTGTAGTTGTTTCTTGCATATTAATTATTAAAACAGAAAACGAACTAAGACAAAATATCGTAACTACGATATATGACATACTAGATATAAAACATTTTTCACCTCTTGAGGTGCACTATGTTAATCGAAAATTAACCATTGCAGTCAATAAGACTTATACAAAACTTGCAGTAATTGAAAACTTTAACCCAAAAAATCCCGAATTTTATAATTATTATGAAATTCCTGTTAGCTTCATTGAAACAATTGAAAAAAATGTCGTAATTAAGATAAACTACGTTCGAGCAGGGGCATATTCAACTTTTCAAATTTATCCTGCTAATCATGAAATACAAGATTTTATTCATAGAGTTTTTAAAAATTCTTGCATTAAAAAAGTTCAAAATAAATATCCAGATGTTAATTTTTCTTGCTTTAGCGCAAGTGACTGGCAGGTTAGCTATCTTTGGGCATTTTCTAAAAGAAACTCCAAGTTTGTTTATTTTCAAACAGGCAAAAAACAAAGCATAAAAGAAATCAACTTAAAACGTGAACATTTCACAATTGACACAAAATATAATTACTTTGAAGTGCCACTTTTTTCAAGACCACAACAACTTTTCACTTACGACAAAGAATTTTTGCCTGAAATTTGGGAGTTATTAAAAGAAGATATTATTGAAAAATATTCAACAATATCTGAAAACGAGATATATTTTGATTATCATTCTAATATTTTATATTTAACAAATGGCACAACCTCGCTTCAATCAATCATTCTAGATGAAGTTGAAGAAATTATTTACCGAGAAAATAGAATTTCTTTTGAACTTTTAAACTCGCAAAAAGTGATTAATTTTATGGCAAATAGCTCTTTTATTTCTAATTTTGAAGATTTTATTATCAATAAAAATCTAAGACAAATTGCCCAAGGCTTTAACCAAAAGACCGATAGAATAATCAATGCAACTCATTATACGAAATTTATCATCGATTATAGTCGAGATAGAATGATTTATTGCGCAAATATGAACAAAATCCGCAGTTTTAATTATATGATTATTCCATTTTTAGATTTATATGATGCACAAGTAAACCAAAGCGGAATGAATAATTTTGTTCGAATATTTACTAAAAATAAAGAAATGATAGATGTTTCATGTGATAAACGAGAAGTTGCGCAATATATTCAAGCTCAGATTAAAGGGTTATTAAATTAATTAATTTATAAGCAAATTGCCTTTTGTAAACTTTTCTTAATATATTAACTCAAAAAAGCAAAAAAAAAAAACGGTTTTTATATATACATCTTATATAAGAATTATAACTACATTTTTCACAAGAAAGAGAGTATAGAAAATGAAAACCGAATTTTCCCCAGTCAAGCAAGATGTTACAATTACAA
>SUTT01000029.1 GCA_015152565.1 Cyanobacteria bacterium SIG27 | reverse complement strand
TTGCAAAAAGTTTAGCTTTTCAAGGTAACTTTCACCAAGAGTTAGAAGATTCTTTTAAAAGATTAACCACTTGTGACTTTGTTGATAAAGACGGCAATCCCGTAAGAGGTGAAGATGTTGGCGAAAAAGCACACATCAACACATTAGTTAGCAAATTTACTCCAAATTTATCTCAAATTGGAGATCACATCGGCTCTGACCACATTTCAGTTAATAAAGATGTTATGACAAGAGCTGATTTAAAAGTTGATACAACAAAAACAATTAAAAATTCAAAAGATATCGTATTCCAACTTTTAACTCAAAATAGAGAAAAAGGCATTAAAGGCGAATACTTTAATCCTGATAGAAGCAAACCTTTAAGACAAGAGCTTGCTGTTAGATTGACCCAAGGAAATGACGGCACAAGAATTACCCAAGAAGATGTTTATTTGCTTGATACAAAAGGCAACTTCATGGGTGTAATCGAAGATGCAGATGATGTTCTTATGTTAGATATGGGACATATCACTAAAAAAGATAAATCCCACGGTATCTTAGATATTACAGCAAGAAAATTTGATTCAATCACTGGAAAAGAAAATGTATTTTCTCCTTTCAAAAAAGAGGACATTAAAATCATCACAAGACCAGAAGCTCAAGCAGCAAGAGCAGCAAAAATTGAAAAACTTGTTAATGAAAAAGGTTGGACAAAAGGTGGACAAGGCGGCGAAATCGTAATCGGTATGCAAGATGGTCGCTTTGTTGAAGAACTAAAAGAATCATTGGTAACATTTAAAGAAAAAATCGCCAAAGGAGAAGTTGAACTTCCTGAATTCTACGCTAATCCAAACGCTAAAGATTTCCGTCTTGCAATGCTTGCAGGTGGCTTTGGCTCTCGTGCGGAATTTACAAATGCTTCATCTGACGCCATTTTCCATGATATTGATGGCGGTGCTCAATCTACAAAAGGTGTATTCAGAACAGCAACAGGCTTAACTCCAATGGAAACAACATTAGTTTCTTTACACCTTGCAGGTATGTTAGATTTAAGCAAAATCAACTTTGAAGGACCAGAAGCTAATATTAAATTCTACTTAAATAAATCTCAAACAAACAAAGGTAATGGTGGCTTTACAGTTGACCTTGTTAAAACTCTTGACGAAAAATTTGGTCACAAAAAGTATACAATGATGTTTGCAAACGATGCAATGAGCAGAACAACGGATGCTATTATTTCAACTGTAGATAAAATTGCTTCAGGCAATGCTGCTGTTGTCATGATTGCAAAAGAAGTTAAAGCTAAAGATTGTATTAAAACATTCGGCATCATGAAGACTGACGAAAATAATCAAGTACTTGATTTCGCTGAAAAACCAGACTCAATTCCAGAAGGATACGAAAAAAATGGAAATTGTTTAACAAATGCATTCCAATTTGTTGTGACTGATGAAGTTCTTGAAATTTTAAGCGATGTTGAACCATTCTTCTCAACAACCGATAAATCAAAAGAAACAAGAGATTGGTCTAAACAATATATTCCAATTATTAAAACATTATGTGAAGAAACAGATAAAGACTTAATCAGAGCAAAACTTTCATCTGTGTTTGGTCCAAACGCTAAACCGCTTAGTGATGAAGTAATCGATAAAGCTCAAGCAAAATTAACTGGCAAAAAAATCTATGCTACTCCAACAAGCGAACCTTGGGCAGATTGCGGTCAATTAAATGCATTATCTTACACAACTTCTCAAATTGCTTCTGGTGATTTTAGACTTGAACCATTTGAACAAGAAAACGTATTAAAATGTGTTAATATTGACACTGGTTTAATTGCTTCAAGCCCAGAACAAAAACAAATAATCGAAGAAAAATATGATATCAAGGGTCAAGTTATGGTTGTTCCAAAAGCAAAAGTTGTTTCTTCAGAACGTGTTGCAAACATTCCTGTTTTAGAACACAATGACCCGCCAAAAGAAGATAAATAGCAACTCAAAAAACCCTTTCCAAACAGGAAAGGGTTTTTAATTATAAAATTATTTTTAAATTACAGATAATACGAAGTTAGTTCCCTTGAACTTTTAATTAATTCTTTGTTTAGAGAATTTCTATGGAATACGCTTTTTACCATTTCCATAATTACAGCTTGCATTGAAGCTTCGCTATCCAATTTGTTAACAGCATAATCAACTGCAACGCCATTAGCTCCATTATCAAAAGCAACTTTTAAACCTGTTTCATTCATAGCACATGAAACTAAAACAGGCATATTTGTCATCTGAGATAGCTCAGTCATATTGTGAATTGAAACATTAGCGCTTTCAATAATGTGGTTCGGCTTAGTTGTAGATTTTCTATAGCCCTCAGCTTGAATAGCATTTACTCCAAGATATTCCAATTTTTTGATTAAATCAACTTGCTCTTGAGTATCAAGCGAAGCTGGAATTGTAACACAAATATACACGTTATATTTATTGATTAAACCCATTGTTTCTAAAATAACGTCGTATACTTGCTCAGCGCTGAATTTTCTGCCTTTTTTATAAAGTTCGCTATAATTGCCAATTTGAACACCATCAACGCCCCATTGAACAGCTTGCAAAATTTCAAAAGGATGAATTGAAGAAACAATAATTGGAAGTTTGGTGTTTTTTCTTACAGTTTCATAAACTTCTTTATTTGAAATTATCTCAACAGCACTCGCTTTTGCGCTTTGGGCTGCTCTTGCGATTTTTGCAACATGTTCAAGATTAGTATTGTCTATTCCTGTTGCAATTTTAATTGCTCTTTTTTCTCTTAAATGTTTTTTAAAAACTTCGATTCCCATCAAAATTTCCTTTTCTTTTGTCTAATTGAATATTATCACACCTAATTACTTTGTGCAATGAAGCGTGATTTCTCTCGTGTTATCATTTCGTACATAATAAGGATATATTATGTATAATTATATAAAAACAAACTTTAAAAAAATATTGCTAGTTTTCGCAACTTTTCTTACATTTAATGCCTATTCTTTTGAATATTCAACTCAAGAAGAAAAAAATATTATTGAAATTTACGAACGCACATTGCCTTCTATTGTTTCGATTGAAGCCGATATAGATAAAGGTACATCAGGCGGAACAGGCTGTGTAATTAACCAAAACGGAGTAATTTTAACAAGTTCGCATGTAATTGAAAATGCGAGAAATATAACCGTTACAACCTATAGTGGAAAAACATACAGCGCTAAAATTCTTGCGATTTTAAAAAATAAAAACGATTTAGCACTAATTAAAATTGATACTAAAGAAAAACTCCCCCTTGCAATTTTTGGAAATTCAAATGATATCAAAGTTGGTCAAAGAGTTTTAACAATTGGTTGCCCTTTTGGTTTTAAAGACACTTTAACAACAGGAATAGTTTCTCGAATTGACCACCAAAGAAACAAAATTCAAACTGACGCAGCAATTAACCCAGGGTGCTCCGGTGGACCATTATTAAATTTAAAAGGCGAAATAATAGGGATAAATCAATCTATTTATAATCCTGATAACAACCGCTCAAATATCGGAATAGGCTTTGCTCTGCCATCAAATCAGGCAAAAGATTTTATAGCAAAAGTTAATAAAAAATTAGCTTCTTTAAAATAAAATACTATATTTTTTTGAAAATTACACTAGATTTAGCAGGAATAGCAATTTTGGATTTTAGTCCATAAGCGCCTACATGCCCGTAACCAACGACCACATCTTCATTTTTGCAAGCGCCGCTGCCGCCATATTTTTCATCATTTGAATTTATTACTTCAACCCAAGAGCCCTTTGGAAACTCGATATTATATGTTGGATAATCAACATTTGAAAAATTACTTACGATAAAAGTTTCATTTCCCGTTTTTTCATCTATACTATGAAGTGCTAACGTCGGGTTTTGATAATGTTTAACAGTATCTTGAACAACAACATGCCCTGAAGTCGAAGACGAATTATTAGCCTTAAAAGCATTTAAATCGACAATTAAATTTTGAAACTGTTGCATTCTATCTAGGCCGGCAGGTGAGAATTTATCTAAAGACAAAATCGAATCTTTGTATGCTTTTTTGCCATAAGAGTAACCTTTTTCAATATACAAGTAAGGTTCATCCTTGATTGAGTCAAACTCTCTAAAAAAGTTAAATTTTGTCATGTTGATATTCTCCTCACCCTGAAAGGTCATAACAGGACCAGGAGAGAAATATTTAAGGGTTTCGATTGCTCGATAAATTTTTGTCGCTTGCCTAAAAGCTTCGAGAACTCTTTGAGGAGAAATAAAAGAAGCCTTATTAATTCCAAGAGGGTTTAAATAAACTGTTTCAAAGAAATGCTTTCTTCTTGGCATGGAAAGGATACTTTCAATTGTGCCGTCTTGAACCAATTGAGCTAGTTTCATTGAGCTTTGTTGAGCTTTTTGAGCTTTTACAATTTCATAAGCAGCTTCATAAGAAACATTTTTTAATTTACTATAATCGTGAGCTCTTTTGATATCTTCATCATTTAAAATAGTGTTTTCATTAAGTTTTAGCATAGGAACCATATATTTTGCAACAAGGCGAGTTCCATCCATATTCCCTGTTTCATCATGGCTTGTTGAATATTTAACTCTTTTTGAAGAATCAACAATTGCACGCTCTAGCGCATCAAGATTGGCTTCACCGTATGCAATTTGAGATAAAGTGTGATAGTAATGAAAATCCCATTCCGAATCAAACCCAAGGCGAGATAAAGTTACTCCGCCATTTGAGATGGTGTCAATTTTTTTATTATGAATATTTTCATCTTCATTTAAACCATATTCATCTGGTTTTAGCGGAACTGTCACCCTTTGATCATAAGGCTGCCAATAATCATGCCAATGATCATCTCCTCTAACGGAAATATTGCTTCTTGAATCTTCTGCAATTAAAAAAGCGTCAGGGAAATGATAATTTACTTCAGCTGCAATTTGTTGCATAGTTGTATCAGAATTCATAAACTTTGTCATATCGAGCCTTAAGCCATCACAATGATAGTTATAAATCCAATTTAGTGCAGCATTTACAATATAATCTCTAACATATCTTGAATTTTTACCCTCATAATTAAAAGCATCACCCCAAGGAGTAGAGCCTCCTGAATATGGTGCAGTTTTTTGCAATTGAGAACCATCAACCCCAATATGGTTTGGAACCATATCCATTATTACATTAAGCCCGGTTTTGTGAGCTTCATTAATTAATTCTTTTAATTTATTTGCTCCACCCATATATGCTGCAGGAGCAAATTTATCAACACCATCATAGCCCCAATTAAAAGAATAGGTGTTTTCTGTGGGCATGATTTCGATTGCGTTAAACCCAAGATCTTTTATTCTTTTTAGTTCATCTTTTACGCCATCAAAATTACCTTTTGGGGTTAAAGTCGCAACATTTAGTTCATATATTCTTGCTTCATTTAATGATGTTAAATTATTTTCAACATTAGCCTTTCTTGAAATTCTTTGAGCATTTAACGGTGAAAACCAATCATAATCACTCCATTTAAAAGCACTATGATTATATATTACACTTGGACCCGTTAAGGTTGGTTGAACTTTTGAATATGGGTCTTTTACTTTTTCTATTATTCCATTTGCTCTTTCAATAACAAATTGATAACTATCCCCCTCCTTTAGAGTTCCTTTTTGAAATTTTGCTTCAAAAACGCCATCACCCGTGTTTTGAAGTTCATAAGACTTTTCATCAAACGTATTTTTATCGACTTCTAGGGTAACTTTTTTAGAATCAGGATAAACAAAAATCTTTGCACTTTCGCCATCAGGATTAACATTAACTCCCCAGCTTTGGTGTTCTTTCATACTTCTTTTGAAGCTAGTTTTGTTATTTTTATTTATAAAATTTATGCCATTGATTTTCAATTTTTACCTCAAAAAGTCAATCTAACTGGATTAATTGATTATCTTATTTTACAATAAAAATGATATCGGGGAGAAATTATGAAGAAAATTTTATGTTTCGGTGATTCTAATACGTTTGGTTTTAATCCAAATAATTTTTCAAGATACGATAAAAATATTCGCTGGAGCGGAATTTTAGCTAAGAATTTTGAAGTTATTGAAGCAGGGTGCAATAATCGAAGCTGCTTTAACAATATTAAAGAATTAAACGGACTATATGCGCTACCTAAGCTTTTAAATAATGATTTAGATTGCATAATTTTACAAATTGGAATAAACGATTTGCAATTTCAATATGGGGTTTCATTGGAAGATTTTGAAAAAGGCTTAGAAAAACTTATTCAACTAATTAATCCTAAAATTAAAACAATTCTTCTTTGCCCTAATATTATCAATGAAAGCATTTTAAGCAGTTGCTTTTCAAGCTTATTTGACACATCATCAATTGAAAAATCAAAGCATTTACCTAAAATCTATGAAAAAATATCTTCAAAGTACAATTGTAGCTTAATTAATTTAAACGATGTTGCAAAAGTTTCAGCCGTTGACGGGTTGCATTATGACATTCAAAATCATAAATTAATTGCAGATAAAATTATATCTCAATTTTATCAAACTCAATTCCCATAACATTGCAATAACGTTCAACTTCACTATCCATTGTGTTATCTACGGATATTTGAGCAACAATGCTTGCATCTTTAAATTCCGTATGCTTCTTTCTATCGTAACAATTATCTGTTAAAGATTTGTGTTCGATATCGTACACTCTACAGAAAAACTTCATATCTTGAAATTTTTCAATTTTAGTTGAACTTTTGCCACCATAATAAAATCTGTAAGTGCTTTTGAATGGGGTATTAGAAAAATTTACTCGCATATTTTTCCCTTCTTATATGCTAGTAAAAAACGTGTGAAAAAAAATTTTTGCTAGAAGAGATATTTTTCTAAATCATTCTTATCAAAAACTTCAATACTTTCTTTGTTATGAATAAAAATCAAACAACTGATTACAGATTTAAACATTGTAAACTCACTAAATTCAAATTTACGGCGTAAATCATCCATATTTTCTGCAAGAAATTCGGTAATCAAGGCTTTATTTTTCAAAGTTAAAGAAGTGAAAAAGTCTAGACCTTCTTTAGTTGCAATTCCTTCAAAATAAATAATATCAGGAGATTGAAACTCGATAAACCTCATTGCTTTATCTAGATTAAAACCAATGTTTTCATTTAGCTCACACTGAGAAACATTTTTTAATTTATATTTTGCAATAGATTCTAAAGTCATTACGTTTTTTGTTTTTGAAATTAAGTTAGATAAAATTGAATAAATCAAATGAGTTTTACCAGACAACGAAGCTCCGCAAATCAAAACCACTCCGGGTTTTTCTAGAGATTTTTTAATTAATTCTATTTTATCTTGAGGAATATTTAATTCTTGAATAGGTATTGGCGGATGATAGATTTTAATTAATATTCTTTCTCCAGTAATTGTAGGAAAAGCGCTAACACTGGCAGTTAATTCTTTATCATCAACATTAAAGCAAAGTTTTCCCAATTGAGGAATTTCAAAAACATTAGGGTCAAGATTTCCCATAGATTTTAGCGATTGAATAAAAGAATTTGTTAATAAACTTGGAATAGTACCAGTTTGATAAATTTTATCAGGCTTTTTAAAATTAACACTTAAACCATCATCGGTGTTTTCAAAATAGAGTTCATGGACCCCTTGACTAATTGCTTGCTTTAAAATTGCAGTAAATAACGCTTGAATATGTTCAGCAGATAAATCATCGCTATGCAAAGCCTCTTGCCAATTATACCCCTTTGAATTATCAAGATTGATATCTTGGACTTTTCCTTTTATATCGTAATATTCTTGAATTTTTTTTAGAATGCTTTTTTCAGATGCAATAACAGGATCAATATTCTTCTTTGTTATTTGCATAATTTTATCAATTGAAAATAAATCCATAGGATCTGCCATTGCAACCGTAAGAGTATCTTCAATTATAAATAAAGGCAAAATTTTAAAACGAATTGCATCTTGATATGAAACATAATCAAGGCATTTTTTATCAATTGAATAGTTTTCTAAATCAACACTTGGAGTATGAAGCTTTTCTTCAAGAAAATGCATAAGATGAGCTTCATCTATCATTTGAGTATTAATTAAAATTTGACCAATATTGGTGTTTTGAGCAATTGCAAGCTCTGTTGCATGTTCAATATCGTCATAAGTAACAAGACCATCTCTAACAAGGTCATATTTTAATTTATCAATTGTTTTGTTATCAAGAGAACTATTTTCGTTTAATAAATCCATTTTACACCGATTCACAATCTTTAAGCTAAATATTTGTTGATTTTTTCAAGAACTTCTGAAAATTCAAAAGGTTTAGTAATATATTCATCTGCTCCTGTTTCTTCGCCAATAAGCTTATCTTCATCTTGGCTTCTTGCTGTAATCATAATAATTGGAATATTTTTATATTTATTATCAAATTTTAAAAGACGACAAATTTTATAACCGTTAATTTTAGGCATCATAACATCCAAAATGACTAAATCAGGGTTAATTGCCTTGGCTAAATTTAAACCCTCTTCGCCATCATAAGCACAAACGCAGTCAAAACCTTTTGCTTTAAGCATAAAAGAAAGGGTTTCTACGATATCCATTTCATCATCAACTATTAAAATCTTTTTCATTTTTATTCCCCAATTAAAATTTTCATAATCTTGGCGGCATCAGCCCCATCTTTTTTGCTGTGCGCTTTAGATAATATTATATCACATCCATTTTGAGATAATTTAGAGCAATATTCATTCAATGTTAAAAATAGTGCCTCAAAAGAAGACAAAGAAACTTTTGGTATAAAAGCAAAATATTGCGTTTGATTATCGCAAACAATCTGCAATTCTTTAAATAGCTTTGTTAAATTTAAAAGTTTATTTTCTTTTAATTCTTCGATTAAATTATTATCTGAATTGAACTTAATTTTTAAAATTCCAACTTCATCATTGTTTGTTAAAGCACGAGATAAATCCATTTCAAAAACTTTTAAATCGTCATAAAATGGCAAATACACAGCAAACGTTGCGCCGTTTTGTTCTTCGCTGATTACCTCAATGGCTCCAAGATGAAAATCGATTAATTGTTTTGTAATGGTTAAGCCCAAACCAACTCCGCCTTTATTACGGTTTAGCGAACTTTCAATTTGAGAAAATTTATCAAAGATTTTTGGAATATCTTCTTTTTTAATTCCTATACCATTATCTGATACGCAAACTCTAATATATTTACCATTTGGAACAACCACGGGATTTACAAGATTATCTAGATTTATCTCGTTAGCATAAATTGTATCAACGTTAATATCAATTTTACCGTTATCAGCGGTAAATTTAATCGCATTTGAAACTAAATTTGAAAAAATCTGTTCAATTCTTCTTATATCGGCGTAAATTTCAGGCAATTGTTCTTTGATATCAAGATTAATGCTAATATTTTTTTCATTAGCAACTTGAATAAAAGTTTTATGCAAAAGTTCTAACGACGGTGTGATATCAACTGTTTTATATTTAAAATCAAGCTTTCCTGTTTGAATACGTGATAAATCAAGCAAGTCTTCAATAATACCGGACAATCTTTGAATATTTCTTTTTGCCATAGAAACAAAATTTCTAACTTCCGGGGTGATTTCACCTGCTTGCTCGGATAAAACAATTTCTAGTGAATTATTAATTGGCGTTAGAGGCGTTCTTAATTCATGAGAAACAATTGATACAAATTCAGATTTTAATTTTTCAAGTTTTTCCAGTTTTTTATTAGCATCTGAAATTTCTTCATACAGTTTTGCACTTCTTAAAGGCAGAGCTACCTGATGGATAATCGATTGAAAACAAGTGACATCTTCATTTTGAAAAGGAGTTTGCCTAAACAGTTCAACAACGCCAAAAAACTCATCTCCAATTTTTATTGGTGCAAATAATGAATCAAAGCTTATTGTATCAATCCCAAAAATTCGACTCGAGCGAGTTTGTTTTGTTTTTTGAACAATATCAATATTTTCTAAATCAAAAGAAGTGAAACTGCTTTCTTTTTCAAGTGCATTTCGATAATTTAAAATTGAGCGAATTTTAAGAGCATCAATTAAATTTTCACTTGGCACATGTATTGTATTTAAATTAAAAACAGGATTTCCCTGAGAATTTAAAATCAAAACACAAGAAACATCAAAACTCAAAGTTTTTTCCATTGCTTCAATCATAATGTCGTATAATCTTGAAGTATTTAATGTTCCACTAAATTGTGAACTGGTGTTATATAAAACATTTAATTGATATAAGCTTCTTGATAATTCTTTGTTGTTTTCTGTTAATCTATCGAGTGATTTTTTGATTTTAAAATGAGATTCAATTGTTGAAATTAAAATATTTTCATTTAACGGATATTCAATAAAACCATCTGCCAAATTTAAAACATCAGAACTTTCATGCTTATTTAATAATAAAATAATTTGAGTGTCTTGATTTAATGAGCTTGATTTTAGCTGTCTTATTACAAATTCACAATTATTGTAGCCATTTTCAATTAGAATAATATCCGGCATGAAATTATTAATTTGCAACAAGACATCATCAATTTCGCCAATTGAGTCCATAATTTCAACATCTTTTTTTGCTAAAAGTGCTGATTGAACTTGGCTTTTGGCATTATCATCATTAAATAATAAAAATATCTTTGTCATATTTAAATTTTATCGCAGCTATTTTTAAGGGCAATTTATACAAAAAACGTAATATTTAATAACAAAGAAATTCAACCAATTCTTCTGAATTTGTTACACATTGAATAATATAATCAGCAGAAGTTTTTCTTCTTTTAATCATTTCAAAAATAGGTTCTAAATATCCCCTTTCAAAACTTGAAAGATTTTTTCTTGAAATATCAAACAACAATGCAACAACATCCCAAGCCGACATATTTTTATTCAATTTAAAATTTAAGCCGTTTTTAATTGCTTCAGTGTTATATTTTTCAACATCTTTAATTTTTAAAAAATTAAATTTTTTAAGCAATTTAGTAAAATCTTGATTAACAAGACCTTTGTATAATGCACACAAAGCTAACACCATTTCATTTGATGAACTATCATGGTTTCTTATTTCAATATATTTTTTCATTCTAACATCTGGAAAACACAAGCTCTGATGAAGAATGTAATCATCAATTGTGGCAAAATAACCTAAATATCCATTTTTTAAAAATTCACCAAAAGTAATTTTACCATTAATTTCGATGATTTTACTATCTCTTTCTATAAAAATCATAGGAACATTTAAAATTTCATTAATATATTTTTTATAAAAATTTTTTCTATTGAATGAAAAATTAAATACATTTTTGTAAAAAAGATTACAACGCTCAGAACCAGTATAACGCCAAATTTTAGCTCTTAAAGTTTTATCATTTAAAATTTTATCGTTTTCAAGCGGACTATTTGCACAAAGTCCAGTCATAAAAGGCATGATTAAATTAAAAAATTTCATTTTTAAATATGCATCATACTCATCTTTATAATCAAGATTTATTTGCATGCCTGCACTTTGGCGCATCATTTTTGTTGATAATTCGCCATAATTTCTACTTGGAAGATATCTATTCATTACTTGATATCTTGCCTTTTTAAGCAAGTTTATATCATCTACGGAACTTTTTGGACTAATTCCATATCCAAGAAAAATAACATCATAATAAGAAGCAATTTTATCAAGTGACGAAACAATTTTATTTAATTCATTTTCAATAGATAAAATGTCTTCTTTTGGCGCAAGACTAATTTCTAGCTGACAGCCAGGTTCTAAAGATATTGAAGTTGAATTTGAACAAAACGCTCCAATAACAATATTATTATCGTAAATCAATTCCCAATTATTATTTTGGGCAAAAGTTTTAATTATTTTTTCCAGCTTTTCATAACCAGCATTTTCAAAAGTATTTTTATCAAGACTCAATCTTTCATATTCAAGCCCAATTAAAGATTTTTTATTTTTAGAAACGAAATAATATTTTTCAATATCTTCTATTGTTAATTTCTTAAAAATAATATTATGCTTTTTATTTTGCTTTTTATTGCTTATAAGATTTAGCATATTTAAATGCTAACATAAAAAAATTAGCGCAATATTGTTCAACTGCGCTAATTTTTAATTTTATTTTTAATTAGCCAAAAAGCCAATTACCTAAACCCTGAAGTCCATTTGCCATCCAACCAACAAAACCTTCCACTGCACCTTTGATAATACCTTTCAAAGAGCTGTTTTCGTCATCTTCTTGTTGAGTTTCTGGTTCAGTTTCTTCTGTTGGCACTTCCTCTGGTTGGGTTTCCTCTGTTGGTGCTGGTTCAAGATCCTCAGGATTAACATATTCTATATCCATTGTTCCTTTACCAAAAAGAAGATTATCTACATCTGCCAATACTTCCATAACTTTATTTATATCGCCACGGTATTTATTCTGATCAGCCCATGATTGAAGCTCGTCAACCGATAAATAGCCATCATCATTAATTGAAGCGGAATATTTTTGCAAGTCTGACAAAAATGCTTGCCCTTTGTCAGAAAAAATATCAATTTGCTGGAAATAAGTTTCTGGTTTTTCTGTTGCATAAGTACTGAAAAATGCTGCAATATCGTCAGCGTTTGCAGCATTATCTGCAACACCTAGACCCTGATAGTGCGTTCCTGTATTTCCTGTAACTTTTTCATTTGGACCAATAAGGCCTTGTTGAAAATTTTCGCTAATTTTTTCAAAATCAATTTTAAGTGCAGGCACATTCATACTCATACTCTTTTCTCTCTTTCTACTGAACTGGGTGGTAACTACATATTTCCTGTGTATATATAAAGAATATATTTTTTAAAAAATTGCTTTTTATGAAAAGGTAACGTTTACAAAACTTAAAATTTTTTATGTTAAAATTTGCGTATGAGTTTAAATTACATATTAAGAGCCAAAAAATTTAAAGCTAAAAAATCATTAGGTCAAAATTTTTTAATTGATGACAAAACAATTGATTTTATAGCTCAACATGCAACAAAAGAAGATGAAATTCTTGAAATCGGACCTGGGTTAGGTTTTGTTACAGAACAACTTGTTGAAAATGCAAAATCAGTTGTTGCACTTGAAATTGATAAAGACGCTATTAATGTTTTAAATAAAAACCTTGGAAACAAAGAAAATTTTCATTTAATTGAACAAGACATTTTAAAAACAAATATCAATGATTTGCCTTTTAAAGATAATAAAATCAAAGTAATTGCAAATATTCCATATTACATAACTTCTCCAATTTTAGTTCATTTATTAGGTGAAATTGATGAATTAACTCATAAAAACCGTTCAAGAATTTCTGAAATAATTTTAATGGTTCAACTAGAAGTAGCCAGAAGAATTATAGCTAATGAAAACAGCGAAAACAAAGAATATGGGCAACTTTCGATTTTATCTCAGATGTATAGCGATGTTGAAATTATAAAAAAAGTTCCTAAAAATTGCTTTTCCCCTGCTCCAAAGGTAGATAGCGCATTAGTTAAATTTACAATCAACGAAGAGCCAAAAGTTGAAGTAACTCGACTTTTAAAAAGAACAGTTAAAGCAATTTTTATGGCAAGAAGAAAAAATATTAAAAATTCACTTTTAAACGCAGGATTTGTTGAAGTTGAGCAAGCACTTAAAAACGCTGAAATTGACAAAAATTCAAGAGGTGAAAAGTTGTCATTAGAGCAAATTCAAAAACTATCAATAGCACTTGAGGAATTTAATTAATGGAAATTAAAGTTCAATGCCCTGCTAAAATCAATTTAGATTTAAAAGTTTTTCCAATTAACCCTGATGGCTTTCATCCAATTAAAAGCGTAATGCAAGCTATTAATCTTTTTGATTATATCACTATTTCAATCTCTAATGGTAATGATATCAAGCTAGATGGAAATAGCAAAGAAATTCCTTACAATGAGAAAAATATCTGTTATAAGGCAGCGCAATTATTTTTTAAAACAATAGAAAAAGAATATTCTGTAAAAATCTATATTGAAAAAAATATCCCAGTTTGCGCTGGTTTAGCAGGCGGCTCAACAGATGCTGCAGGAGTTTTGTTTGGTTTAAATGAATTGTTAGATAAACCATTAAACAAAGAACAACTGCATAACCTTGCAAGCAAACTTGGCTCTGACCTTAATTTTTGCCTCGAAGGCGGAAAAAAACTCTGCACTTCAAGAGGAGAAAAACTTGAAAATTTAGAATTTATAGAGTTCCCGCTTACTCTAGTTAAACCAAAAAATCTTCAAATATCGGCAAGCAGTGCTTATAGGGCATTTGACAATCTAAAAGAAAAATCAACTTTAGCTAATGACCTTGAATTTGCACTTTTAAATGACTATGAAGAACTGCAATTTTTACATTCAAAAGGACTTCAAATGTCCGGGTCGGGTCCAACATATTTTATTAAAAAAGAAAAACTAAATTTTGAGCTGGATGAGAACTATTTAATAATTGAAAACCTTAAAAGCTATGATAAAGGTGTTTCTATTTATTAGAAATCTTTGGACCCAAAAGGGACTGGTATAAATTAATTGCTTCGTCATTCAATTTATTGCCATCTAAAATGGTTGCAAATGCTTCTGCAATAAATTCCCCAGGTCCATCTTCGCAATATACGCTAACGCTTCTTGCAATCTGTATATTTTTCTTATCATTAAGCCATTTAACTAAATCTTGCGGATAATCAATACCATCATTAAATTTATAAATAGCATCCGCCCTTGGAATAATATCCTGAATATGACCCATCTCATGGTAAATAGTATTAAAAGAAGAACGTTGATATGAGTCAATTACAGGGTTTTTACCCGTTTTATTAAATACATGATTATGGATTTCAGCCAACACATCAGCTTGAACCCCGTTTGATTTATAATAAAGCTCTTCAAATGAAATATCACACAACTCTTTTAAATCAATATCATATTTTTTAATAAGGTTTTTAATTATAAATATAGGTGATTCAAATATATTATCTCTTAAATCGTACATTGTTTTAGCATATTCATATAATTGAATTTTCTCATTATATGTTGCATTTCCATTTTTAAAAGCATCTAAAAGTCTTTGAGGTTCATCACAAGCAACATCGAAAACATTACCATTTACTTTCACTCTTTTAAAATAGTTGTCATTAAGTCTTAATCGAGATTTAAGCTTTTCATCAATCGAGCTAAACACGTTTCGATTTAATCTAAATCTTCCAAAATACTTACTTTTTCTATCGGTAATAACACCAGCCACAGTATCATCATTAATTGCAGAATATATTATCTTTTTTGGCATTCTGATTTTACCTTTAAGAGCGTTTGACGTATTAACCAAGCCCTCATTAAACCAGTTAATTACATCAAGATCACCCTCATTAAAGCCCGAATATTCTTCAATTTTAAGTGTTTTAAGCCCAAATTCTATTGCTTCATCAACTGTTTTTGCTGGAGTAAAATCAATGTGTTTTTTTAAAAATTTTAAATCAGAAAATTTATTTTTATAAATTAAATAAGCAGCTGTCGCAACAATTGCAGTTAGCGACACAAAATCAGATACTTTTTTAGTTTTTTTCTGCTTTTGAGTTGCTACTGTATTACTTTTAATATATTTATCTTTTTGAATAACATTATCTACTTCTTTTTTTGCTACAGGTGCAGCCAAAGAAGCAGGTGCTTGGCTTTTATTTATATACGCATTTAACAGAGCTGATTGCATACAATGTCAAAACAAATGAAGAAAAAAAATTGCCAAATTTTTATCTTAAAACCACTTTAGGAGCTTTAATTTTTTTATATAACTCCTGAGCTTTTGGCGGCAATTGCTTTCCAGATAGAAGCCAAGAATAACATTCAGCAAAAAATTCACCCTTACCAAAACAAGCATAAGGTGAAACCTCAAATGCAGCTTTTAAATTTTCTTTATCATTAAGCCACTGTTTAAGTTCTTTTGGATATTTATCCCAAGAGCTAAATTCATCAACATCAAATTGATTATAAAGTTCTAAATCTTGCAAATGACCAACTTCATGGAAAATGACCCGATATTTAAAAACATCAAAATTAAAATTAAATTTAACCTGACCAAATTGTTTTAAAAATTCAAAAAGTGTTTTAAAGTTTTCTTCTTTTGGAACACTAAAAATTTCTTCTTTAAATATTTCAACATCAACTTCATCAAACTCACCCCAACAGCCAGCTTCAAGCATTTTTACAATCAAATCTTTCGGAAATCTATTAAGGTTTGAGGTCTGTTCGTAAATCGCTCTTAATCGATAATATAAATCAAGTTTTTGTTCATAAGATAATTTTGATAAATCGGAACAAAATTCACTTTTAATATGTTCCAAAAATTCTTCAGCATTGGTATTTGAAAGGTCTTCATTTAAAAAATAACCATTATTTTTTCCCAATAATACTCCATCTTTTAGCATTTCTTTTGACATTCTGGTTATTTCATTAGTTAAACCATCAAAGCTAAATATATTTTTATTTACAGTTAATATTGCGCCATTATATTTAATAGACATTCTAGCTTTTTCAAGCGGTGCAAAATCGATATAGCTTGGGGTTCTAATATTATTTCTTGATGAATTTTTAGCCAAAACAAGTCCCCTGTTTATATAGTTAAGAACATCGAGAGTATCAGAATCAAAATTATCGTATTCTCTAACACCTAATTGCTTTTTACCCAACATTTTAGCCATAGAAACAGTTGTTGCGTCATTGTATTCAATTTTCTTTCTTGCTTGAAAATTAATATTAGAAGAATATGGCGTAAATCTCATCAACATAAACGAAATAAAACAACTGAAAGTCAAAAATTGCCCACAAAACTTGAAAAATATGATATAATTTTCTCATTATTTTAAGAGGAAGTTAGACAATATGTTGCAAAATGTACCATCAGCAATTAAAAACGCTTTTCGTGGTAGTTTTATAAAGAAAATCTGCAATTATTTACACGATTGCGTTAGAGAAGAGGTTAAATCTTCTACTTTTAGAAATTTAAAAGGTGATAAAGAAAATAAATGGGCTTTTTTAGATGGAGCCGAGCAGGTTTTTAATAAATTTAATGAACCACTACTATTAGATGGCACCGATAGCTACTTAACAGAATTAATGATTCAATCTGAAATGAATCAAAAAGATAAATATTTAATTTATGGTTATCTATTTTTAGTTGGAAAAAACGGCAAATCAAAGAAAAATAACGAATTTTTAACTCCTCTTTTATATGCTCCAGCAAAACTTGAAAGAGTTGGAATCAATATTCAACTATCTATTCAAGAAGATGTATTATCACTAAACACTGGCGCTATCGCTCAATTAATCCAAAGAGAAGATGAACAAGAAACAGACGCTATGCTTGCTGGTTTATTAAATGTTGTTCCAAAGCTTCCACTTCAAGAAGAAGATTTAAACATCTTTTTAACTACTCTAAAATCACTAGCGCCTAATGTTGAAATTATGCTTAATATCGGCGCAACAACAGACATTAAGCAAGATGAAAATGATTTTTATAATAGAAACACTACAATTGAAGATATTGAAAATGGCAACTTTGATTTTGATTCAATTGAAACAATTCAAACAACACCGTCTGTTAAAGTTGATACTTTAAGCTTAGAGCGTACTCAGGCAGTAATCTTGACCACTCGCCCGACAGTGACTGCAGGTGTTTTACATGAACTTATGCAAATAGCAGAAAAACCATCAGGGGTTCATAGAGAAACCGTTTTAAACGTTATAAATCAAGAGTTTTTAGAATCAACCGGTCAATCTGAAGTAAAAATCGAAGAAAAAGAATTATCAAACTTTTTCCCAATAACTCCTTTAAGCCTTTCAGATTCACAAGAAGATGTTATAAGAAACATTGAAGAACATGATTTTCTTGCTGTTTATGGCCCACCTGGAACAGGAAAAAGCCAAACCATAGTTAACGTTGCAGCGCATTTAATAGCAACAGGAAAAACTGTTTTGGTTGCAAGCAGAATGGATAAAGCAGTTGATGTAGTAGCACAAAGGCTAAACCAACTCAATGCGCCATATTTAGCGCTAAGAGCAGGAAGAGCAAATTATCAAAGACAATTAAGCGCAGAATTATCTGAACTTTTATCAAATAAAATTGAGCTAAATTCAGGCTACGACGATAATATGGTGGCTGATGTATCTGATATGAAAGAACTTTTAAAAGATATCAAAAGACTGGAAGACACAGCTCTATCAATTTTATCTTTAGAAAAAAAATACACTGAAATTTTTGATGAATATGAACAAATCAAAGATACAGTAGCGGATTTAACTTTAATTGTTGATAAAATCAAATACGCTCAACTGGAAGAAGTTAAAAAAATATTTTCAGTTATTGAAGACATTGAAAATAAATACAAAAAAAATATCTTAGATAAAATCAAACTTTTCTTTGACTATAGAAAAATTAAAAAACTTTTAAATTTGCACAAAGTTTTAAATGAAGAAATCTTAAAAAAACTTCCTTACGAACTTAACGTTGCAATGGAAAAAGCAAAGCTTACTCAAGTTGAAGATGAAATTTTTTCAAAAGGTAATTTGCATCAAATTTTAAGAAGAATTAAAACCCTTAAAGGAAAACAAAAGAAATTAGCTGTTGATATCTTGAAAAACAAAAGAAGAACTGCGCTAAAAAACATTCTTTGTGATGCAATTAAAAGAAGAAGATTAACAGTTCATGCTAAATCATTAACTTCAAGAAAAACTAATTTACAAAATAAAATCCTAGAAAAAGAAGATTTTAAACCATTATTAGCAGCTTTTCCTTGCTGGTGCACTACAACGTACGCTATATCAAACAGTTTACCATTAAAACCTGCTATGTTTGATGTAGTTATTATCGATGAAGCTTCTCAATGTGATATTGCTTCTTGTATTCCTGTATTATTTAGGGCTAAAAAAGCAATAATTGTGGGCGATGATAAACAATTACCACATTTGTCATTCCTTGAAAAAGCAAAAGAACAAAGCTTCTTATCTCAATATAATATTGATGAAAGATATCAATTAACTTGGAGGTTTAGGGATAACTCTATGTTTGACCTTGCAAACTATTATTCAACAACTCCAGTTTTATTAGATGAACACTTCCGCTCGCCTGCCCCTATTATTGATTTTTCAAGCAAAGAATTTTACGGCGGAAAAATCAAAATAATGAGTCCAAATGTAAATAATGGCGAGATAGTAGAACTTAAAATTGTTCGAGATGGAAAAGTTGACCACGATGCCACAAGAAACGTGCCAGAATGCGAAGAAATAGTAAAAACTATTCAAGAATTAATCATAAAAGATAGAGATGAAAATAATGGCGAACCTATTTCAATAGGCGTAATTTCACCTTTTAGGGCTCAAGTTGATTTAATCAAAAAAGCATTATTAAAAGTTTTTGATGGCGACACAATTGAGAAACATAAACTTGATGTGGGTACAGCGCACACTTTCCAAGGTGACGAAAGAGATGTAATGCTTTTATCTTGGACTTTTGCTCCTAATTCACACACTCAAAGTTTGATTTTCGCTCAAAAACCTAACTTGTTTAACGTTGCAATAACTCGTGCGCGTCATAAGTTGATTAATTTTATTTCAAGAGATATTAATGAACTTCCAGAGGGGCTTTTAAGAAATTATCTTGAATATGTTAAAAAAATAAACTCAAATAAAACTAAAAACACATTCAAAAATGAATTTGAACGTGAAGTATACAATGCTATAGTTGAAGAATTTCCAACCCTAAATTCTGAAAACAAAATCATGGCAGGTATCGAGATGGGTTCTGTTAGTGCTGATATCATTGTTGATAAAACCGTAATTGAAATTGATGGTGTAGAAGATGATATTAAATGCCGCTATAACGATATGAAAAAACAAGCTATAATAGAGCGCTGCGGCTTCAATGTTATGAGAATAACCAAAAGAGAATGGCAGCTGTCGCCTGACGCTTGTTTGGATAGGATAAGGCAAGCTGTTTGCAAAGAATAATAAATCAAATTAAGCGCTAAATTTTAGCGCTTAATTTTTTCCATGCCTTATTTAGGCGAACTTTTTTAAAAATAAAAGCTGATATATTGGCTTTTTAATATTTTGTTTTTTATTATTCATCAAAACGGTGTGGATTTTGCCTATTTTAATTATGTGATATATTAGTATAATCGAGCCATAGAGGAAAAATATGATTAAAATATATCATAATAATAAAACATATAATATTAGTAAATCTAAATTGATTTTCTTATTGTCAAAGCTTGAAGATAGAAAAATAAGCGAACTTGAAATTGATGCGATTTTAAAGAAGTTTAATTTTTTGAATGAAGAATTTTTAGAGTCTGCTTTAAAATTATAGTGTTTTATTACCAGTCAAGCTCAACGCTGCTGCGTGCATGCTCAACATCCTTTTGCCCGTGCTTTGCTCACCGTGTCAAGTCTGACTACGGCTCGCTTTGCGTTTAGTGTTCCTGAGGAAATCAAAGATTTCCACGTCACCTTAGTCCAGTGTTAGCACTTCTCGCCTGCTCGACGCAGCCGAGTTCGTGCTCAACATCCTTATGCCTGCGCTTTGCTCATTGGGCGAAGTCTCGCCACAATTCGCTTTGCGCAAGATTGCTCCTGTGGAGTTTGCAAAAGCAAACTCTTACGTCGCCGTAGTCCAGTGTTCGCACTTCGCACCAGCTCAACGCTGCTGCGCGCGTGCTTCACATCCTTATGCCTGCGCTTTGCTCACCGTGTCAAGTCTGACTACGGCTCGCTTTGCGCAGGTATAAAAAAAATCCGCAAAAGCGGATTAATGCTATAAAATCTGCATATGGAGGAAGGAGTGGAAAAGAGAACAACTTGTATTGTTTTAATTCCACATATAAAGAGTATATAACCTTTATATCTTCTCTGTTAAGAAATATTATTTTGTAATTTAAAAGCTTCAGCTGTGGCTACCAAGGCCCACGCACGTGCATCTGGTTTTGAAAAATCATCAAAACGATTAAATAAACTCCATTTAGATTCTAATGGTTTTCTAACAATTGTTTTATGCGAATTATAGCCAGTATTATCATAATAAAAATGCGGAATATTTGAAATTTTTGCACAACGACTTGTTCTCATATCTGCATCAAGATAGCCTATTTCTTCTTGAGTTATTCTTGAATCACATTCATTTTTTATATATTCCAATGTTTTTATAACATCGTGTATAAAAATGTTTTCCTTTGGAATATCATCTCTTTCAAAAAGCATTTGTTTTACTAATCTTGCACTTTTACCGGTTGCGCAAAAATCAAGAATTAAAATCGAGCCTGCATCATTTTTAGCGATTCCTTTTTTAGTACAATAATCCATAATAGTTTCAAGATTAGGATGTTTTGAAGCCAGAGTTGGATAATTAATTCTATTAAAATAATGCATATTTTGTTCTAATTCCCTTAATCCTGAAATTGGAAGAAAAATAACATTTGCACCCAAATTAGACATAACTTCTGTTATCGGTGATGGACTTGTGCCAACAGAGAGAATGGTGTAATTTTTATAATATTCATCATAATGTTTTTTTAATTCAAAGGCAATTTTAGCAGTTATTTGCGGATTGCAACTCATTGTTTTTGAAATTTCTTCGCATTTCTTTTTGGCTAAAACAAGGGTTCTTGGGTGTTTTTTAATTATTTCTTCGTACTCTTTTTTTGTAACTTTCCCATTTTTATTTAAAAATCTTAGAAAATATTCATCTTCTTTTTGAGTTAAAAGAGCAAGTTCGGCTGGTGGCCTCACTATAAGTGAAGTCATGTTTTTGCTTTGAGGAAAACTTATTTTTTGTTTCTTGTTCCCAAAAAAGCCAGAAAAATTAGAGTTGTTAAAATTAACTTTTTGAATTTGCATATTTCTACAAAGCTCCTAAAAATAAAAATTGCGTGTTTTTGTTAATTTTGTTGACCAAAAAGCTTTAAGGAACTAAACTATAGATAAGAATATTTTTTAAAGGAGTAAAAGATGGTTAAAATGTATTACGCAGCGGACTGCGATTTAAATAGATTAAACGGTAAAACTGTTGCAATTATGGGTTACGGTTCTCAAGGACATGCTCATGCGCTTAATTTAAAAGAATCAGGTGTTAATGTTGTAGTTGGTTTATATGAAGGTTCAAAATCAAAAGCTAAAGCACAAGCTGCAGGTTTGACTGTAATGAATGTTGATGAAGCTGCTAAAATTGCTGATTTAATCATGATTTTACTTCCTGATGAAATTCAAGCTAAAGTTTACAATGAATCAATTAAGCCATATTTAACAGCAGGAAAAACTCTTGCTTTTGCTCATGGTTTTAATGTTCATTACAATTTAATTGAAGCACCATCTGACGTTGATGTTATTATGATTGCTCCAAAAGGTCCAGGACACACTGTAAGAAGCGAATACGTTGAAGGAAAGGGTGTTCCTTGTTTAATTGCTATTCATCAAAACCCATCAGGCGACGCTTTAGCTAACGGCTTAGCTTATGCTGCGGGTATTGGTGGAGCAAGAGCTGGTGTTATTGAAACAACATTCAAAATTGAAACAGAAACAGACCTTTTTGGTGAACAAGCAGTTTTATGTGGCGGAGTTTGTGCGCTAATGCAAGCAGGCTTTGAAACTCTAACAGAGGCTGGTTATGCGCCAGAAAACGCTTATTTTGAATGTATCCATGAAATGAAATTAATCGTTGATTTAATCTATCAAGGCGGTTTTGAAGCTATGAGAAAATCAATCTCAAATACAGCAGAATATGGCGATTATGTAACAGGAAAACGTATAATTACTGAAGAAACTAAAAAAGAAATGAAAAAAGTTTTAGCAGAAATTCAAGACGGAACTTTTGCAAGAAACTGGATTAATGAATGCAATACAAATCAAATTCATTTCAAAACAACAAGAAAATTAAAAGCTTCTCATCCACTAGAAGCAGTTGGTAAAGAACTTCGCAAAATGTACTCATGGAACGAAGAAAAGTAAGGTAAATTATGACAGAAGAAAATGCCTTATCAATCGAAGAAGTTAATATTTGGCTTGATGAATATCACACATCAGATGACGAAAAAACCAAAAAAAAGTTAAAAGAGCTTGTGATTTTAGCTTGCATGCCAATAGTTAAAAAAGTGGCTCGCTCTCTAGCTCGTCGTTGTACCGACCCTGTGGAGGATATCACTCAAGTAGGCTCTTTAGGACTTATTAAAGCTGTAGATTTATACAACCCTGAAATATCTAAAAACTTTAAGTCTTATGCAACTTATCTTATTACTGGCGAAATTCGTCATTATTTAAGAGACAAAACAACGATAATTAGAGCTCCAAGAGAAATAAAAGAACTTTCATTTAGAGTACATAAGTTAACTTTAGAATTAACTGAAAAACTTGGCAGAACTCCAACTGATAAAGATATCGCTGAAGCTCTTCAAATGCCTCAAGAAAAAGTTGAAGAATGCAACAACCTAGATAGACGTACTACAACTATTTCAATTGATCAAATAATTGGAAGCGATGAAAATTCTATTTCATTAGTTGAAAAAATTGAAGATGAAAGCCAAAGCGAGGCTTTTAACAGCTATGAAAATAGGATTATTCTTGATGATGCCATAAAAAGACTTGAACCAATTGAACAAGAACTTGTGGTTTTAAATTATTACGAGGGATTAAACCAAAGAGAAATTTCAGAAAAACTAAACATTTCTCAAATGCAAGTATCTAGAAAACTTAAAAAAGCAATTCAAAAACTTTTTGAAATAATTTCAAAAAAAGGTATGCATAAATATGAATAGCCTAGAGCTTTTACCAAAAGGCTTTATTGCTACCTATATTTTCATTTTTGGACTTTGTATTGGTTCTTTTTTAAATGTTGCAATTTTAAGAGGACTATCTGGCGAAGAAATGGTAAAAGGGCGCTCAAGATGTCCAAAATGCAAAAATCAATTAAAGTGGTATATGAATATACCACTTTTATCATATCTTTTTTTAAGAGGTAAATGTGCATATTGTAAATGCAAAATCTCATTTCAATATCCATTGGTTGAATTTATTACAGCAAGCTTATTTTTAATTTCATATTTGACTTTTGGTTTTAGCTTAAAAACGCTATTTATTTGCATATTTTTTGCATTATTCATCACAATGAGCGCAACTGATTTTATAGAAACTGTTATAATTGATACTCATGCATATATTTTACTTGTCGCCGGCATAATTTATTCATATTTAAAACTTGGTGATATTAACATCATCCAAGCGATAATTGGCGCTATATTTGGCTTTTTAATTTTTGAATTTATGGCAAGACTGGGAAAAGTTTTCACTGGTTGCCGTGCTTTTGGCGAGGGCGATAGCCTGATTGCTCTTGGACTTGGCGCTATTTTTGGGTGGAAAACATTACTAATTATTATCGCTTTAAGCTTTTTAATCCAATCTTTAAGCACAATTCCGATATTAATTAAAAAAGCATTTGCTGAAAACAAAATTAAACTTGCAATATCATATATTATTGTTTTTATTTCAATGTTTACACTTCTTTTAATTAATCAATTTGAGTTAATTAAAAACGAAATGATTTATCTTCTAATTATAATTTTCACAACGATTTTACTTCTTTGGGCACTAAAGAATGTTATCACTGAAATAAAAAATAAAAAACTTGATGAAACAAAAACGCAAGAAGAAAAATTTAACTTAATGCCATTTGGACCAGCTTTAATTTTTGCAGCAAGTATTTGCATTTTTTATTTAACACAAATTAAAGAATGGATTTTAGGATATTTACAATAAACTAATAATGCACCCTATAATATGGGGTGCATTATTGGTCAATCTCATACAATTACTTAAGAAAGCGCTTGTTCAAAATCAGCTATTATATCTTCAATGTTTTCCAATCCAGCTGAAACCCTTACCATACCAGGATTAATTCCGCAAGCAACAAGTTGTTCATCGGTTAATTGCCTATGAGTAGCGCTCGCAGGATGAAGAACACATGTTCTAATATCGGCTACGTGGACTTCTTTTGATGCCATTTGCAATTTATCCATAAATTTAATAGCTTCAGCTTTTCCGCCTTTAATTGTTATACTCATAACACCCGATGTTCCTTTTGGAAGATATTTTTTAGCCAAAGTATGATATTTATTATTTTCAAGCCCTGGGTAATTAACCGCTTCAATTTTAGGATGATTTTCAAAGAATTTAGCTAGTTTTAAACCATTTTGACAGTATCGTTCCATTCTAAGAGCCAAAGTTTCAAGTCCAAGATTTAATAAAAATCCACTCATTCCAGATGGATAACATCCAAAATCTCTCATTAGTTGGGCTCTTGCTTTAATGATATATGGACATGCTGGATAATCTCTAGTATAAATCATGCCGTGGTATGAATCATCAACTTCTGTAAACTCAGGGAATTTTCCATTTGCCCAATTAAATTTACCTGAATCAACTATTACACCACCAACTTGCAGAGCATGTCCATCCATATACTTTGTTGTTGAATGAATAACAATATCTGCCCCAAATTCAATTGGTTTACAAAGTATTGGAGTTGGGAAAGTATTATCAATGATTAATGGAATATCGTTTTTATGTGCAATATTAGCAAATTTTTCAATATCTAAAACTTGCAAACTTGGATTGGTTAAAGTTTCACCAAAAATAGCTTTTGTATTAGGCTTGATAAATTTTTGAATTTCATCATCAGTCGCATCAACATCAACAAAATCAACAGTTATTCCAAATTTTTTCATAGTAACTGCAAATAAATTAACAGTACCACCATAAATTGCACTGGTTGAAAGTATTCTATCTCCAGCACTAGCGATATTTAAAATTGAAATTAAACTTGCAGCTTGACCCGATGTTGTACACATTGCAGCAACGCCACCTTCTAAGTCAGCGATTTTCTTTTCAACACAATCAACCGTAGGATTTGTAAAACGAGAATAAATATGCGCTTTGGTTGGATCATCAAAAACAGCTGCAATTTCTTCAGTTGTATCGAAACGAAATGTCGTACTTTGATATATCGGCATGACCCCTGGTCCACCGTTTTGTGGCTTATATCCTGAATGCAAACATTTAGTTTCGTCTTTCATTTTGTTACTCTCCTTAAAATTACCAAAGTGATTATATCATATTTTTATTAGCTTTTAAATTTTGTTTGTAATAAAATTAAACTATAAATTTTATTAGTATAAAAGGAGGTCAAATGTCTCGTATAGAACTTACTTCAGAAATTGAAGAAAAATGTTGTGTGGCTCGTGGCGTAAAAGGTCAACCAGCTCCAATTCCTCAAGAAGGTCTTTGGACAAAAGTTAAAGAAATTAAAGATATTAATGGCTTAACTCACGGTTGCGGTTGCTGTGCTCCTCAACAAGGTACTTGTAAATTAACTTTAAATGTTAAAGAAGGAATTATTCAAGAAGCATTAGTTGAAACAATCGGTTGTTCTGGTATGACTCACTCAGCAGCTATGGCTGGTGAAATTCTTCCAGGAAAAACTATCCTAGAAGCACTTAACACTGACTTAGTTTGTGACGCTATCAATGTTGCTATGAGAGAATTATTCTTGCAAATCGTTTATGGTAGAACTCAAACTGCATTTTCTGAAAATGGACTTCCTGTAGGCGCTGGCCTTGAAGACCTTGGAAAAGGCTTATGTTCAATGACAGGCACAATCCACTCTACTAAACAAAAGGGTGTTAGATACTTATCATTAACTGAAGGCTATATCCTTGAATTAGGTTTAGACAAAAATGATGAAGTTATCGGATATAAATTCGTAAATCTTGGAAAAGTTATGGACGCTATTAAAAAAGGCGTAGATGCCAAAGAAGCTTACGAAAAAAATATCGGAACTTATGGCAGATTTGCAGATGCGGTTAAAACAATCGATCCACGTGAGGCATAAGCTTTGCAGGGTTCCCAAGCGGTTTGCGTTGAGCAAAACGCTGGAACTATTGATAGCCGCCGTAGGATAATTGAGCGTTCGAGCGACTGCGAAAGCAAAAGCGAGATTTAGCGAAATACCCACAGGCGGAAAGGTATAGAAACTATTAAAAGGAAAAATAAAAATGGCAAAATTTGAAGGACAAGATAGACGTAAAGCCACTTTAGACAAAGTTCTTAAAGAATATGGTTTTTCTTCATTAGATGAAGCTAATGAATTATGTTTATCAAAAGGTATAAACGTAGATGAAATCGTTAAAGGTATTCAACCAATTGCGTTTGATAACGCTTCTTGGGCATATACTCTTGGTTGCGCTATTGCACTTAAAAAAGGTATTACAAACGCTGCTGACGCAGCAGAAGCAATTGGTATCGGTTTACAAGCTTTTGCAATTCCAGGTTCAGTTGGCGATTCAAGAAAAGTTGGCTTAGGTCACGGTAACTTAGGTGCAATGTTATTAAGAGAAGAAACAAAATGCTTCTGTTTCTTAGCAGGTCACGAATCATTTGCAGCTGCAGAAGGCGCTATTGGTATCGCTAGAAACGCTAACAAAGTTAGAAAAGAGCCTTTAAGAGTTATCTTAAACGGTCTTGGAAAAGACGCAGCTCACATCATTTCAAGAATCAATGGTTTTACTTCTGTTGAAACTGAATATGATTACAAAACTGGCGAATTAAAAATTAAAAAAGAAACACCATTCTCAGATGGCGAAAGAGCAAAAGTTCGTTGCTATGGTGCTGATGATGTATCAGAAGGTGTTGCTATTATGATTAAAGAAGGTGTTGATGTTTCAATTACTGGAAACTCAACTAACCCAACTCGCTTCCAACACCCAGTTGCTGGAACATATAAAAAATGGTGTTTTGAAAACGACAGAAAATATTTCTCAGTAGCTTCTGGTGGTGGTACAGGTCGTACACTTCACCCAGACAACGTTGCTGCTGGTCCGGCTTCTTATGGTATGACAGATACTATGGGAAGAATGCACGGTGACGCTCAATTTGCTGGCTCATCTTCAGTTCCAGCTCACGTTGAAATGATGGGCGTAATCGGCATGGGTAACAACCCAATGGTTGGTGCAACTGTAGCTGTTGCTGTTGCAGTTCAAAATGCAATGACAAAATAGTTTTGAAGATAGCATATATAACAAGGGGCTGATAAATCAACCCCTTTTCTTTTGCAAATATTTTAATAAAAAAGAGAGGCATTCCTCTCTTAAATTTAATTTATCTATATATTTTTCAAATATTATAATGTACCTCTAATTACGACCGTGCCACTCATACCACTTCGCTCTGAAGTTCCGCCATTACCAGTAT
>SUTT01000028.1 GCA_015152565.1 Cyanobacteria bacterium SIG27 | reverse complement strand
ATCCGTGCCGTGCAAGCGCTCAACATCCTTATGCCTGCGCTTTGCTCATTGGGCGAAGTCTCGCCACAATTCGCTTTGCGCAGGTATAAAAAAAGGAGAGGTTTCCCTCTCCAACACGATTTAAAAAATAACATGAAAATTTATAATGCTTTCATACAGCGCACCGATAATGCCCATCTGTTATTACGTGCACCGCTAGCCAAAACACCAGCATTTAACCAAACACCTGCATTATATGCAGTACCACTCTCATACGCAATAGAACTAGTCCAAATTTGATGCGGATTGCATTGATCACTTAGAGCACCCCAACAACAGCCATTATTTGCACATTGTGGAGAAATATAGCCAGCTTGCGCATCGCACAACATTAATCCATCACTACCTTGATTTAATGAATAACTATTTAAATCCAAAGATTTTAAAATTTCTGCAGTAGGTAAAACCCAATCATCATAACCATTGTAAGTTAAATTTTCACAAAGAGCTTTAGCGCCTGCTCCTGTGCAAACCGTTCTTGTGCAAGGAGAATAGTATGAATATCCAGAATCACAAGTTGTACTTGTTGGATTTAAAGTGGTTACCCAACAACAAGCGTCAGCTGTGCATTGCGTGCCGTTTTGAACAGTCATACCTGCCAATGCAATATTAGTCGAACTTTTAGGAATCGTTAAACCGGCATCGCCAATATTGTATTTTGTTATGCAATAAGAACTTCCGCTATAATCAACTTTTAATGCCTTTTCCCCGCAATCACTTTCTCGTTTACATTGTTTATCATCCGTTAAAGTAAGCCCATCGTAACACTTTGTACATAAACCTGTACTATAATGACAAAGTTCACACCCCTCGGTTTTAGAATTACACGGCGAACAAGATTTTTCGGTGGTTGAGCCAAAACTTCCCTCAGGACAAGTAAATGTCCCCATTTTTCGAGCACATCTTACCGATAATGCCCAGTTTTTATTTCGGGCATAAGTCACAATTGTTCCTCCAGTAAGCTCAACTCCCGCACGATAAGCTGTACCGGCTTCATAGGCAGTAGAACTTGTCCAAATTTGACTTGGATTACAAGCATCCGAACCTCCACCAGTACCACCCCAACAACAACCAGCTCCACACTGCGGAGAAACATAATCTGCATACTTATCGCACAACATTAAACCATCAGAACCTTGATTTAGTGAATATTTAGATAAATCCAGCGACGAAAACAAACCCACAGGAGGTAAAACCCAATCATCATAACCATTGTAGGATAGATTAGAGCATACGGAAGTTGCACCAGCTTCATTACAAACGGTTCTTGTGCAGGCATTATAATGAGAATATCCAGAATCACATGTGAAGGACGATGTATTAATATCTGCTATCCAACAACATGAACTAGTACAGTTTGTGCCACCATCTCTCGCATATCCAGCATGAGCAATAGTTACAGAGCCACTAGGAATATCCAATCCGCCATCTCCAATATTATATTTTGTTACACAATAATCCTCCCCATCATAAGAAATTTTCATCGCCAATTCGCCGCATGGGCTGTCCTTTTCGCATTGATACCCCTCATCAAGGTTATACCCCTCCTCGCAACTTAAGCAAATCCCTGTTCCAGAATCGCAAGTAAGGCAATTAGCGGTTTTAAAAGAACACAACCTGCAAATTGCACTTTCAGTTCCCTCAACCTGATGAGCATAGCTTCCTTGTGGACAAACTAATTCACTATCATCTGGAGGACTTGGGGTAACAGGCGTTCCGCCAACAGTACTTGAAGCTCCAACAACTACAGCGCTTGATGAAACTTTTTTGGTAATAGTCGGAGCAAGTGCTGCCATAATTACACTAATTATAATTAAAGCAACCAATATCTCTACCAAAGAAAACGCCAGTTTATTTCTATTCATTTTCACTTCCATAAAACATAGCAAATAAGCCTTTAAAAAATAAGGCATAACAAAAATAAACACTTTTGCCACGGTGCAATTTTTGAGTTATATTTACTATTGTAATTCGTGTATTAAATCGACATTTTATTATATACATAAATTACAATACTTGTCAATATATTTAAATATCTTAGGTAATTTATGTCAACCCAAGGAAAAAGACTCAAAAACATCAGAGAAACTCTCAAGCTGACACAAGCAGAGCTGGGAGCTAAACTTGGGATTTCAAAACAATTTTACTCAAACATCGAAACCGATAGGACTTTGTTAAACAATGAAAAATTAGTATTGTTATTTAAAGACTATAATGTTAATTTAAATTATCTTTTAGGTGGAATTTTACCAATGTTTAACGATACAAAAGAAGATGATTTTGAACTAAAAGTTAAAAATGTATTATATAAGGTAGGTTTAATATAATAAAAAAGAGGCTTAAAGCCTCTTTTTTATTTAATTTCTTCAATTCCTTTTGTTTTAATTTCTTTAACCAGCTTTTCTATAAATTCATCAATTGTCATTTCGCCAATTTGTCCAACGCCACGTTTTCTAATTGCAACTTTGCCGTTTTCAATTTCTTTATCGCCAGCAATTAAAACATAAGGAACTTTTTGATTTTGTAAGTAATCTCTTATTTTATAATTCATTGATTCTGATTTTTCTTCAAAGATTACTCTGATACCTTTTGCTCTAAGTTTTTTGTAAACTTCATCCATATACTCATTGTGTCTATCAGCAATTGGAACTAAAGCTACTTGATGAGGAGCAAGCCAAGCCGGGAAAGCTCCAGCGTAATGTTCAATTAAAATACCATGGAATCTTTCCATTGAACCAAAAATTACACGGTGCAACATTACAGGAGTTTTTAATTGACCATCTTTATCTTGATATTTAATTTCAAATCTTTCGGGCAAGTTAAAATCAAGCTGAATTGTAGCACATTGCCAAGTTCTACCAAGAGCGTCTTTAACTTTAAAATCAATTTTAGGACCATAGAAAGCTCCATCACCCTCGTTGATTTCATAAGCCATGCCACGTTTATCCATAGCTTCTTTAAGACCAGCTTCAGCTAAATCCCAATTTTCAAGTTTACCAACGTAGCTTTCAGGACGAGTAGATAATTCTACTTCAAAACCCATATTAAAGATTTTCATAGTATCTGCTACAAAATCAATGATTTCATTGATTTCATCAACCAATTGTTCAGGTGTACAGAAAATATGAGCATCATCTTGGGTAAAGCCTTGTACACGAGTTAAGCCGGACAACGCTCCTGATTTTTCACGACGGTAAACAGTTCCCAATTCACCCATTCTTAATGGTAAATCACGATAAGAATGACGTTGAGATTGATAGATTAAAATATGGAATGGACAATTCATTGGTTTTACGATATATTGCTCATCCGCTTCATCAGTTTTTTGAATGAAGAACATATTTTCTTTATAGTGGTCAATATGACCAGATAATTCCCATAATTTTGATTTTGCCAATTGAGGAGTTTGAACAATAACATAACCACGTTTTCTATGCTCTTCTCTCCAATAGTTTTCAATTTCTTCTCTAACTGTGTATAAATTTGGATGCCATAAAACTAAACCACCACCAATTTCATCTCTAACAGAGAATAAATCTAATTGAGTGCCTAGTTTTCTATGATCTCTTCTTTTTGCTTCTTCTAATTGATGGATATAGGCATCTAATTCTTCTTGGGTTAAAAATGCCGTAGCATAAATTCTTTGAAGCATTTTATTGTTTTCATTTCCTCTCCAATATGCTCCAGCTACACTCATTAATTTAAATGCTTTAATTTCTTTAGTAGACTCTATATGCGGACCAGAACAAAGGTCATTAAATAAAACATTTCCATCTTTATCTTTTGTTAAATAAAGAGTTGGATTGTCGTTTTTGTGTTCTTCCAATAATTCAGCTTTATAAATTTCACCTTGCGCTTTAAATTCATTTATTTGAGCTTCAACATCAGGAATAACATATTTTTCAAACGTCAAATTACCAGCGATAAGTTTTTTCATTGTTTTTTCAATTTCTTTTAAATTTTCATCGCTTAACGTTACACCCTCAATATCAAAATCGTAATAAAATCCATTTTCAATAGCAGGACCAATTGCTAATTTTGCTTGTGGATAAAGCTTTTGAACTGCTTGCGCCATAATATGAGAACAAGAGTGGCGTAGAGTGTGTAATTTTTCCATTTCTTCCATAGTTTTCCTCGATATTTATTGTCTTTAAATAAATTTTAGCATAAAAAAAGGGAAAGTAATATTCCCTTTAATTTATTTGATTTATATTGTTTTATTGATGTTTTTCTCTATATATATTTTGAGCCATTGCAAATAAACTATTATAGTGCAATCCCAGAACTACATCTCCAGGAGTTTTAGAAGTATCATACCTTAATCCTAGTTCGTCTAACGCTTCCATAAATTTTACAATAATTTCAATTGTATCATTTTTAGCTTGTGTTCTTTGCTCTTCTGGTACCGGGTTATACCATTCATCACAGAATGTGCTATTGTATTGAATATTAGTTAAGGCATATAGCAATGATGCGAGATTGCCTATTTCACCATGTTCCATATCAACAATGTTAATTCTTTCGTTTTCGCTATCAACCAATAAATTGTTTGAATTTAAATGGTCAAAGCTATAGCCAGCATTTTTTGCTTCAAGAAATTCTAAAATTAATCTTTCATAAGCTTGAACAGGAAGCTGAGCAACTTTATGAATTGTTCTTGCATATTTTTCTTTTCTGGAATAATCTTCATAAGACGCTAAACCTTCTCTAAGTGTGTGAGTATATTCACCCCTAACTAAAACGTCTGGATGTGGAGTTCCGATTGATTCACCCTTTTGTTTTTTAAGAACTTCAATTTCATAAGAAATTGGTAAATATTCACGTGCAATTGAAATTTTTGCAACTTGTTGTCCGATATTGATTTTAAGACTTTTATCTTCCGTATCTGTAATTTTTGCTTTTGAAAAATCTGCCTGCTTTAAATCGCCTTTATCATAGGTATTAATTTTTAAACAATATTCTTCGCAATTTGGAATTTGATATGCTGTTGAATAGTTTCCCTGGCCAATGATATTTTCATCATCAGAAATAATATCTTGAATATCTTTAAAAGTTAAATCATTTCGCAACATCCAACTTTCAAAACCAACTTTGCCAGTGAAAGATGGGCTTTTTTGAAAAGTATCATACTGCAATTTTGGCAACGTTGCATATTTTTTTGTTTGAGGAAGAGTTTTAATTCCGCTAAAGCTAATTGGTGTAATTGTAAACATATTTTTTTCCTTGTAATCGTCAGTTTTATAAAGCAAGCTGAAAATAAAAAGTGCCAATTTTTAAAAAAATATTAAAAAATGTTAAAATTATAAAAAGTTACAAGTTGCAACGGGCTTTTCATTTAAAGTAAACATCCAGCCTACGCCATCATAACCAGAGTAAGAATAATTTAGTTTGTATTTTGTATATGTAACAGGAGCATTTTCTTTAAAAACAAACACTTCTTTTGTTTTCCAACTACCAAAAAGCTTTTTACCGCTATATTTGGCAATTTCAAAATGATTGCCTTTTTTTGATGAATAAGTTTTGTCATAATATGCTTTTGGATCTTTTTCATTTAATTCATCAACTGAACTATAGTAAATATGCCATGCTTCCTTTAAAAGTTCTCTTTTTTGTTTTTTATCTGTAATTTCAAGGCTTTTAACAGTTTTTGGTTTTTTAGAAAATTCAACGCTATCTAAATCGTAATCTTCAAAATAGCAAGGGCTTTCAAATCTTTCAGGAGGATTTGAGCTTTTTGGTAATAAAGTTAGATTAGGATTTTTAGGTGAATAAGGTTTATTTGCGCCAAAAGAAATAGAATTTATCATATTAACTCCTTTTTGCAAACAACAAAACAACTGAATAAAAAAAATTGCCAAAAAAAAGAGGCTTATTTTAAAAGCCCCTTTTTTATTAATATTTAAACTATATCTCTTTTTTCTTTTCCATTTTTTCTTTAACTATAGAAAGAATTGTTCCTGCTGTAAATATTGAAGAATACGCACCAGCTATAACACCAATCATAATTGCTAAAACAAATTCTTTAATAGTTGAGCCGCCAAATAGATATAAAGCTAATAAAGAAAATAATGTTGTTGCTGAAGTGTTGATTGAACGAGCAAGAGTTTGATTAATTGATGCGTTGATAATTTCATTTGAAGAATGCTTTTTCGCAAGAAAACGCATATTTTCTCTTATTCTATCAAACACAACAATCGTATCGTTAATTGAATAACCAATAACTGTTAAAATTGCTGTAATAAACAAGCTGTCTATTGCAACATCTTGATAAATTCCCCTTATTGCAAAAACACCTACAACAAAAGCAATATCTTGAAATAATGTCAAAAGCGCAATCCAACCATATTCAACCTGAAATCTAAAAGAAATATAAATTACCATCACAATAAATGCCAAGACCAAAGCAGTCATTGTATTTCTTAATAATTCAGAACCTAAAGTTGGACCAACAGAA
This sequence comes from Cyanobacteria bacterium SIG27, assembly GCA_015152565.1. GTDB lineage: Bacteria > Cyanobacteriota > Vampirovibrionia > Gastranaerophilales > Gastranaerophilaceae > RUG14156. Next base: position 22,194 of record SUTT01000028.1, on the reverse strand, counting down.
TTAACCTGAACAAGCTCAGCACCTTTATAATCTTTAGCTAAAACCGCTGTAATTTCATCAACTGTTTTAGAACTTTCTTTATCACCCAAAAAAGCAGTTCTTATAGAAATAAGATTTTTGATTTCACTATCAGAAAGAGATTGTGTTGTAGATTGGATGACGGGATTTTTAATATTAAGTTTTTCTAAATTAACTCTAATATTTGTAATATCGCTTGTTTCAATTTTCTCATCGATTACATATTGCAAAATTGTACCACCAGTAAAATCAATACCTAATTTTAAAGGGGCATGGTTTTGTTGAGTAACCATTAAATAAATAATCGCAATAATACAAGGAATTAATAAAATTGAAGTTAGCGCAAGCCAAACATAACGATATTTTATCAAATCTAATTTATATTTATCTTTAATTAAAGTATTTGCCATTGTCTTCTCCTAATCCAATTAATCCAAAACGCCAAATTTAGCTTTTTCACGTTTTGTTTCAGTAGCAACATAAGCATTTTGAATATCTTCTTTTTTAAGCCCAAATAATTCTGGGTATTTTAATTCTTTTGAACCAAAAACTAAATGCATAAAGTTTTTAGTAACAGTGATTGCACTAAACATCGATAAACATACACCGATTATCAAAGTTAAAGCAAAACCTTTAACGATTGAAGCACCAAAATAATATAAAATTAAACAAGTCATGATAGTTGAAACATTTGAATCAAAAATACTTGTAAATGCCCTATCAAAACCTGAATTAATTGCAGTAAATAAGCTTCTTCCCATTTTTAGCTCTTCTTTTGTTCTTTCAAAAATCAAGATATTAGCGTCAATTGCCATACCAATTGAAAGAATAAACCCTGCAATACCTGTTAAAGTAAGTGTTACAGGAACAAGCTTGAAGATTGCAAAGTTTAAGCAAGCATAAATAATTAATGCAAAGCATGAAATTAAACCAGCAACTCGATAGTATAAAATCATAAATATCATAACTGCAGATATACCAATCAAACCTGCTGTTTTAGATTTATTAATACTATCAGCACCCAATGTTGGACCAACGGTTTCTTCTTGAATGATTTCAGCACCAACAGGCAAAGCTCCAGCGTTTAATAAATCTACCATTTTTTTAGCTTCAGCATATTCATAATCGCCTGTAATTTGAGCATGTCCGCCAGAAATTTGCTCGTTAACATTTGGAGCAGATTGCAATTCTCCGTTGAAGAAAATTGCCATTTGTTTTCCTGTCAATTCTTTTGTTAAATCAGAGAATTTTTTAGCGCCTTCAAGGTTAAATTCTAATTGAACCATCCATTCGCCAGTTGATGGAGTAGAACCAACCAAAGCTTTTTTAAGGTCTTTACCAGTTAAACCAGTAGATTGCCATTCAGTTGAACCATCCATTTTTTTAATTGGTCTTTTAAATTCCAATTCAGCGGTTTGACCAATAAATTCTTTAGCTTTAGCTGTATCTGTTATATTTGGAATTTCAACCAGTAATCTTTTTGTGCCAACTTTTTGAACAATAGTTTCACCAACACCCATTGCGTTTACCCTGTTTTCAATGGCATATTGCAAACTATCCATTATTTCAGGAGTAATTGTTTTAACGGTTTCAGATGTTTGAGCTTCAAGCATCAATCTTGAACCACCAACTAAATCAAGCCCAAGACTTGTTGGCTTTAGATAAATTGTTATCACAGAGGCAATTGTAATTGCCATAATTACCCAAAAAAGAATTAACTTATTTTTCATTAATTTTCCTCGAACCCTAAATATTTTTTTCAAATTATAACAAAAACAAAAGTAAATGTTAAACTAATATTCTAGGCAATATTTGACTTTTGGTTGTAAACTTTTGTATCAATCACTAAAGTTTTAAGGAATTATGCCGTAAAAATAGTTATATAGGTAACGTAATATTTGTTTACAAATGTGTCAATTAAATTTATGTAGTTGTTTTTATAAAGTTAAGGACTATCCTTAATTTAACAACTATTAAGGAGAATCCCTTGCAACAAGCAATTAGAGCAAATCTAAAAAGACTAAAAACTTTCTTAAATTATTCTAAGAATTATTTAAGAAGAAACAACCCTTTCAAAGTTTTGCAAAAAGAAATTGTTGCAGGTTTAAAAGATGCGCTTTCCATAAACAAAAAGAGAAAAATGGTTAAATACAAATTAAAATACCAAATGCATCAATTAAACCAAATGGAAAAACTTATCGCTCAAAATAATGAGCACGTTTTCCTAAGGGGCAATAAATTTAACGAAATGAGATAGTTATGGGACTATTAATCTCTCAAATGAGATTGGCACAAATTAATAACTATAGATCAGATCTTGAATATCAAATTCAATTGATTTCATCGACTAAATTAGACCTGTCTTCACAAATTAACGAAATGGTAGGTCTTGGCTCCGACATGGAACCTGATAGCCCTGAAGCAAAAGCGCTAGAAAAGAAAAAAGAACGTTTATATCAAGCAGAAAAAGCACTTGACGCTAAATTACAACGCTTCCAACAACAACTAGAAATGATTAACGCTGAAGAACAAGGTGTTAGACAAAAAATGCAAGAAGCAATACAAAGAAGCTTTGCTGCTTAATTTTGATTTTTAAAATATATAAACTGCAACCAGCGCTGCTATAATTAGTGCTGTATTATAGTGAATAAACGTAGGAATACAAGTATCTTTAATGTGTTGATGTTGATTATCAGCGTTCAATCCTGCTGTTGGTCCAAGAGTGGTGTCTGACGCCGGAGAACCAGCATCCCCTAATGCCGCTGCCGCACAAAGAAGAATAATTATAGCAGGAGTTGAAAACCCTAGTTTTACACATAATGGAACAAATAAAACCGCTAAAATCGGAATTGTTCCAAAAGAAGAACCTATTCCAATTGTGACTAATAAGCCCACAAAAAGAATTGCGCTTGCAGCTAAAAATTTTGAATTTTGAATAAATGGTAAAACAAAATTAACCAAAGCTTCTATTCCTCCTGTTTCTTTTAAAACAAGAGCATATCCAGCACAAACGAGCATAACAAAAGCAATATAGCCCATTAAGCCAACACCTTCGTTCATTAAAAAATCCATGTTTTTATGAGAAATTGCTCTTAAACCAAAAATTACACACAAACCAATCAGAGCGCCCAGCGGAAGTGAACCACTTATTAATTGAACAACAAGAGTTATAATTGCGCCTAAAAGAGTAATATAGTGCTTTTTGGTTAGTTTTATATCTTCTTTTTTATCCAAAACAACTTCATCTTTTTGATTATAAATCCTTGGTTTGCGATATGTTATAAAAATTGCAACCAAAAGCGCTATAAACATTGCAAGCCCAAGCACCCAGCTATAGCGCCAAATATCATTTTTTAAAACATTAATCCCATTTTGAGATAAATTTTGCGCAATTAAGCCTTGAAAAATTAAACCAAAACCAAGCGGCAAGCAAATATAAGGAGCTTTCAAACCAAAAGCCAAAGCGCACGCAATTGAGCGTCTATCAATTTGCAATTTGTTCATCAAAGAAAGCAAAGGTGGAATTAAAATCGGAATAAAAGCAATATGAACAGGGATTAAATTTTGCGAAAACATTGAAATAACAACCAAAATTCCAATTAAAAGATATTTGTTACCTTTTATCAAATTGCCAATTTTTATAGCTAAAACTTTAGTTAAACCAGTATGGCTCATTGCAGCAGCCAAAGCACCTAAAAGAATGTAGCTTAGCGCAATTTCGGAATTTTGCCCCATGCCGGAAACAAACAACTCCATAATTTTAGAAATTGTCATTCCACTAAGCAAACCAGCCACAATTGAACTTATCATAAGCGAAAAAAGAACATTCACTTTTAATAAACATAAAACACATAAAACTATGACAGATGTTGCAACAGGGTTAAATTCCATAAGACGATATTACCATAAAAATCAGATTTCGCTAACTTTATAAACATTCATACCTGTTTTTTTATTTTCCTCGATAAGTTTCAAAAGATATCTTTTTTTAGGCGTTTCAAAAACATAATCACCAGTAGTCAAAAGGTCTGCAACCATACGCTTAAATTTTTGATTTAATAAACTGCCCTTAGTTAAAAGATAACTATTTTTGTCCATATTCTTATAAAATTCATCAAAATCGATTATTTCATGTTCCATCCTAAAAATATCTTTTATACTTTCAAAAGAAGTCCTTTTTCTATTGTGTAAATCGTAAATATAGATATCTTCCTTCATAAGATACATTAGCGCTCCTGGGGCTAAATCGCTCCACCATTCGAGAGTGTATAATTTTGCTTTTTTATATTCATCATTTTCAATAATTTGCCTTGCAACATTTTTTGCTGAAGAAGTATGAGTTATATCCATCCTGTTTGTTTCTAAAACCGCAAGAGGGAACATCATCAAAAAAAGAATTATATTAAAAAGAATTTTTGAAAATTTATTTGACAAAAGCTCTTTATGAAATATCCAAAAAACAATAATAAAATAAATATAATAAAAATAATGATTCCAATAGTTTCCACTATAAATTTTAAAAAAGAGAAAAGTTAAAGCACTAAACAATGAAAGCATTAAAAAAAGAGCTTTTTTGGATTTTTTGAAAGCAAGATAAAAATAATAATAAAATCCAACAAAACAAGCTGAATGCAACAAAAAAGCCAATATATTATTACCAAGAGGAAAAATCAAAAATCTTCTCATCATCTGCCAAATAATATAAGCATATTGGATTTTTTTACCTGTTTCAACACCGTAAAACTGTGCAACAATTAAAAAAGCACCAAACAAAAATATTGATATACTGATTATTATTTGTTTTTTATCTAACTTTTTAAACATTTCAAAAATATAAACAAGTCCAATAAAAAAACTTCCAATCATTGCTAAAACACTTGTGTTTGCAGCAAGAATTATAAGACTTGAAAATAAGTAAGGCCTTTTAAACCTTTCTTGCCAAAAAGAACAAATTAAAAACAAAAACAATATTCCAATACTATAACACCTTGCAATTGAGCCCCAATAAAATAAAAACGGCACTGAAAAGGTTATAAATGTTTTTGATATTACGCTAAAAGGCGCTTTTTTCCATAAAACAAAAATGGCTAATACGCAAAATAGCCAATTAATTATAGACATTGAATATGGATATAATTTAAGCGAGCTAAAAGGTTTTAAAATTAAATACCATAACATCGTATGCCCCTCAACTCGAGTTATGGCAAAAATTTCACTTAATTTTAGCCTTGAAATATAAAAAGCATGGGTTTCATCCCAGTATGGAACATGGAGCAAAATTATAAAAAGAGTAACTATTGCAAAAATAAAAACGCAATACTTTGATAGATAATTTTCGATTTTATTTTTCAATGTATTCATTTTTAATCCAACTCAAAACTTCGTTTAATGCTTTAGCTCGATGAGAAACCAAAGCTTTTTTATCGGGTGATAATTGCGCCATACCCGTCTTTTCGCTTTCAACAAAAAATATTGGATCATATCCAAAGCCATTATCACCAATTTCTTCTTTTAAAATTTCCCCATGGCAATATTGTTGCGTTTGAAATAAAATATTAGATTTTTTATCAACAACAACCATAGCACAGGTAAAATATGCTTTTCTATTTTCTTCATTTTTTATGGCATCTAAAAGCTTGTAAATTCGCTCTTTAGCACTTGGCGCATAACGAGCACTATGTATTCCTGGCTCTCCATTTAACGCTTCAACACAAAGCCCGGAATCATCTGCAAGATATAACTCGGTTTTACCCAAATTAGCTGCGCATTTTGCTTTACAATAAGCGTTACCCAAGAAATTATCACTATCTTCAACAGGGTCAAACTCACCCTCGGGCAAAACAAATTCAATATTATAATTTTTAGCTATTAAATTAATTTCTTCAACTTTATGCAAATTTCCTGTTGCAAGAGTAATTTTGAGCATTATTTTCCATACCTTCTTTGTCTTAAACCAAACTCAATAATAGCTTTAGCTAACTGTTCTTTATCAAATTCGGGCCAATAAGTATTAGTAACATAAATTTCACTATAAGCAATTTGCCACAATAAATAGTTGCTTATTCTTTTTTCACCACTTGTCCTAATTAAAAAATCAGGGTCAGGCAAGTCTGAAGTATAAAGATATTTTGAAATTAATTCTTGAGTAATCTCTTCTTCTCTAACACCATCTTTAATAATATTTTTAACAGCAGATACTATTTCATCCCTTGAACCATAATTAATTGCAACAGTTAAAACTACGCCGGTGTTATTTTTGGTTGTTTCTTTTGATTCAGATAAAATATTTTGAAGATTTTGATTTAATTGAGTTAAATCGCCAATAAAATTCATTTTAACATTGTTTTCATTTAACTCTTTTAATTCAGATTTCAGCGTTGTTGCTAATAAATCCATCAAAAAATCAACTTCTTCCTGTTTTCTGTTCCAATTTTCAGTTGAAAATGCATACAAGGTTAAATATTTAACCCCAAAATCATCACAAGCTCTTGTGATTTTTTTAAGAGCATCAACTCCTTTTTTGTGTCCCATCATAGATGGCAAAAAATGCTCTTTTGCCCAGCGACGATTGCCATCCATAATAATTGCAATGTGCTTTAAATTGGTTTCTTTAATTATTTTTATAATATTTTCTTCATTTAATGTCTGCATATTGTCCTCTTTAAATTTAAAACCATTCTACCTTAAAACAAAATTAAGTTTCAAAATTTATTTTATAAATTAAAAGATAAAGCTCAGGATAAGCTTCAACAAGTTCAAAAAATATCTTTTCACCGTTTTCTTCATATTGGTAACTTTTATATTTGTTTATATTATTTGAGATTACAATGTAATAATTTTCCTTATTTTTATCTCTATTTTTTTTCAAATTCAATGGAATATCATTATGATAGTTTATATTTCTAATATTTTTAATGCTTTCAAAACTCATAGAATCATTGTTTTGAATATCATAGAGAACAACACCTTCTTTTTTAAGGTAATATAATAACCCAGGGGAAATATACATATAATAATCATTACAAAACAACTTAGCGTTTTTATATTTTTCTTGAGTTAAAATTTTTAAAGCTTTTGAATAAAAAATCCCCTCTTGAGTTTTATTTGTTCCATCTTTAGAAATTGAAAAAGAAGTCATATTTAGCAAAATCAAAGCAACAAAAAGAATATTTACCATTTTATTATCCTTAATTTTTTCTAAACTTACCCATATTGCAGCTATAAAAGTTATCAAAACAAAATGATAATGCCAAAAATCACCAACATAAATAAATAAAAACATTGTTATCATTAAAGCTGTTGGAATTAAAAAAAGAATTAGCGCCTTTTTATCTTTCTTAAAAAACAAAAAAGAAAAATAATAAAAGGAAACAAAAACGCAAATTCTTAATAGATTTTGATTAATATTTTTTTCAAAAAAATTATCAAAAGGGTTAAACAAAAATGTTTTAAGCTCTTTTATAAACTCCAGATGAGCATTAGTTGATTGCATTTTTGGAGTTTCAAAACCACAAAGCTGCGAAATTAAAATTAAAGCTCCAAAAAAAAGAATTAAAAATAAAAGAACTAAATCTTTTTTGTTTAATTTATTTTTAAATATTTCATAAATAAAAACAATTCCAAATCCAAATGCCACAAAGGCACTAATTACGCTTATATTTGCACATAAAACCAATAAAAAAGAATAAAGTAAAGGTTTTTTAAAAGAATTTTTATACAATGTAGCTAGCAGAAAAATCACCAACACAGCTAGTGTATAGGGTCTTGATACAACTCCATAATATTGAAAAAAAGGATATGAAAAAGTTATTAAAAACTTAACTAAATTATTAAATGGAGCAAATTTCCAAAGGACAAATATCATTGCGCTTGCAAAAATCCAATTTATAATCATCATTGGATACGGATATAATTCAAGGCTATTAAATGGTTTTAAAATTAAATACCATAAAATCGGATGCCCCTCAATTCTTGATATTTGAAACATTTGAGATAAATCAAACCGAGAAATGATTAAAGCTTGTGTTTCATCATAAAATGGAATTTTAACCAAAGAAATAAATAAAGTTAAAACCACAAACGCTACTGGTGCGATTTTTGCAATATTTTTATTAAAATACTTTATAAACTCCATAATTCCAATATATCAAAAATTATGATAAGATAAAAACATGATAGAAATTGTAATATTATATGTTTTAAATAGATACGATGCTACTATATATCGCATTGGAAAAATTATAGATGAAACATTTTTTGCATATCTAAAAACAAGCTCAGGAACAATTAACCCTGCTCTTAAACGCCTAGAGAAAATGGGCTGCGTTGAATGCAGCGACAAGATGTCTGATGGAGGAATGCTTTCTAAAATTTATTCTATTACCCCAGCAGGCAAAAAACACTTATCTCATCTTTTATTAACTTTTAATTCAACTAACCCATATCACATACTAAACGAAATAAGAATTGCTCTTTATTGCAGCGAAATTTTGAGCATAAATGAAACTTTGGAATTTAAAGAAAATATTTTAAATCATCTAGATTTATATAAAATTAAGCTTGAACGTGGCTTAGAAAATGAATATATTGAACTAAGCGAAACCCAAAGAAAAACCGTTAAAATTACCCTAGAAGAAATTGACAAACTGAAAAATTTACTATGAAAAAGATAAATATTGTTGTAGAAGATGTTATTAAAAATTCAATCGCCGATGAACTTAAAATTAAATCTGGCGACAAGATTATTTCAATCAATAAAATTCAACCAAAAGACATAATTGAATATAGTTACTTAATAAATGATGAAGAAATTAATTTATTGGTTGAACATAAAAACGGAGAATTAGAAGAATTTGAAATAGAAAAAGATTTTGATGAAGATTTGGGAATAGTCTTCACATCGGCCGTTTTTGACGGGCTTAAAAAATGTACTAACCATTGCGTTTTTTGTTTTGTTGACCAACAACCAAAAGGCTTAAGGGATAGCTTATACGTCAAAGATGACGATTGGAGATTATCCTATATTCAAGGAACTTATGTTACTTTAACCAACTTCAAAGAAGAAGATTGGAAGCGTATTGAACAATACCACATCTCCCCTTTATTTGTATCTTTGCACACAACAAACCCTGAACTGAGGGTTAAAATGACAAAAAATCCTAACGCTAAAAACATAATAGAACAGTTAAAAAGATTTAAAAAAATCAAAACAAAACTTCATTTACAAATTGTTCTGTGCCCCACTTTAAATGACGATAAAGAGCTAAAAAGAACTTTAGATGATTTAGTGCAATTTAAATCAATAATTAAATCAATCGCCATTGTTCCTGTTGGAATTTCAAAATATAGAAACGAAAATGAACTTAAAAAAGTTGATAAAAAAGTTGCCCTAAAAACAATTGAGCTTGTTGAAGAGTTTAATATAAAAGTTAAAAAACAAGTTGCAATGGCTTCGGATGAGTTTTTCTTGTTAGCCAACAAAGAAATTCCAAACAAAAAATATTACGGCGATTTTTTGCAGATTGAAGATGGCGTTGGAGCAATTAGACTCTTAAAAGACAGCTTTGAAAAAAACTTAAAAAAAATAAAGAAAAAATTAAAAAACAAAACCAAATTAACAATTGCAACCGCAACAAGCGCTGCTAAACTTTTTAAGGAATTTAAAAAAGAAATCAATATCAAAAACCTTGATTTTGAAGTGATTGAAATTAAAAATAAATTTTTTGGAGATAATATCAACGTTGCAGGTTTAATCACAGGAGACGATTTAATTAATTCAATTAAAAACAAAAATGTTGAAAATTTAATCATTCCATCTGTTATGCTTAAAAAAGTTGGAGAAAGCTATTCAAACGAATTTTTAGACAATAAAACAATAGAAGATATTCAAAAATTAAATAAAAATTTAAAAATCCATATTTTAAAAGATTGTTACAGTTTTAATGAAATTAGAGAAATAATTAACTCTTTCTAGGCAATTATTTTCTTTTAAAAACGTTTATTAATATATGGACAAGTTATCTTTTGGAAATTTAACAACAAACACACAAAATATTTCTCCTCAAATGCAACAAAGGCTTGAATCAGGAGAAAATTTTACTGCAATTGACAAAGAAAAACTAAAACAAGACACTGTTGAAATTACTCAAAATGCAGTTAAAGAAAACTTTGTTTTTAAAATTTTAAGAAACACTTTTGGCGTTAAAGACCCAAAGAAATTTTTAACTTCATTAGGCTTAACAACAGTTACAGTTATCGGCTTTGCAACAGCAGGCAATATGTCTGTTAAAAAAATGACGCAACTTGGGCTAAATGTTGATGAAATCTTAGGTAAAAATGGTTTATATCAAAGCATTACATCTTTCTTTAAAAAAGGAACAGATGGAATTGGCAATTTCTTTAAAAAATTCAAAACTGTTAATGACGTAGTTGATACGCTAAAAAATAAAATGGTAAAACCAATTCAACAGTTTGCAAAAGGTACCGGTCAAGGTATTAAAATCCAATTTGCTTATACAATTCCTGATGTTTTAGAAGCGCTTCCCCTAAAAGCGCAAGGTGATACATATAAAAACCTTAGAAAAGCACTTGGCTCAAAAGGTAAAGCAATAAAATTCATTACAGCAGCAGCCCAAGAAGGAGCAGATCAGGCTCAATTAACAAAACAATTGGCTGATAGAATTGGCGATAGTGCAAAAGCTAAGCAATTAATGGATGATGTTTTCAAAAAGAATGAAAATCTTCATAAATCTCTTGAAAAATTACTTGGACCAAAAGCTGATGAATATTATAAACACTGCATGAATGCTGATAGATCAGATGTTAAAGGTCTTGTTGAAAACTTAACCAAAGATATTGCACAAAATATCCTTGGCGAAAACTATACAAAAGCAGATTTAAGCGAACTGTTGATGGCGCTTAAAGATGGCAAAACCTATAAAGGCGTTGATTTTTCCGAATTTAACGACATTACAATGAACAGAGAAGGCTTAATCGGTAGCTGGTGGCCTTATAATATCATTAATTCCGTAGCTAAAAAATTCAATGGTAATAAAGATTTAAGATTTACAAAAGGAAGCCTTGGCGACGCTTTATTAAAATATAATATGGCAGCAGGAAACTGCGCAGATACAACTCTTGGTAAAATCACTCAAAATTTACTTTTAGTTCCGGGTGAGTCAATTTCCAACTTCTGTTGTGACGCAGCAGGCATGAACTTCTTCTTGCTCCCAATGATTTTTGATTTATTTAATACAGCACAAGATGCTCCAAAAGGACAAAAAGCGGCAACTGTTGCAAACGATTTTGTAGGTTCAATTGGTTCTTTAATGGTTACAATGCCTCTAGCTTCTGCTGCAACTTATGGTCTTGCAAGCTTAAAAAATATCGACCCTAAAACTTCAACCAAATTCTCTAAATATATTTTAAAACCATTAGGAAATTTCTTTGGAATGGGGCTTGATGCAGCAAAAAATGCAAACATTAAAGATTTAAAATGGTCTGGAAATACCCTTAAAAAACTTGGCAATATGGGCGCAAGATGGGGTGGCGGTTTCATGAGATTAATAATGATTATGTTCTTATTCCAACCACTTTTCAATAAACCAATTCAAGCAGCAATACAAAAAATCTTTGGAAAACCATACGATAAAGATGAAGCAGCAAAAACTGCTGAACTTGAAGCTCAAAAACAACAAGTTGTTCCAGAATTAGGAATAACTCAAGGAGAGTTGATGGACAAAATTCAAAAAAATCCACAAGCTCTACAAAAGCTTCAAACAGACCCAAAATTAGCTCAAACAATTCAGCAAAATCCAAAAGCATTATTGGACTTATTAGACAATAAAGAAGTTCAATATATTGAACCAAAGCCAACACCCGCTTCTAAAGGGCAAATTTTAAGCCCAGCAAACAAGGGTAAAATTGGCAATTCAACAAATGTGTCAACAAATTCAACACAAAAAACAAAAACGCCAAACGAAGCTCAAACAACAAAAACAACAAATAATAATGTAGATACGGCAACATATATTCCATCAAGTGCTTTTGTTGCACCAAACAGCTCACTAAGCCAAGAGCAACTTAATGAATATAATGCAATGATGACAAAAGCAGATAAAGCACTTAAAAGAGCAGAACAATATATTTAGAAATTATATATTTTCTTAACTGTATCAACATCTTTAGAAGACAAAGTACTTTGTCTTTGGCTTTCTGTTGAATAATACATAATGTCATTTATGTTTTCACTGTGTCCTAAAATTCCAATCGCATGACCAATTTCATGCATTGCAATTTTATTTAGTTGAACATCAGTAAATTTCCAACCAGCAGAGCTATGTTTTGCAACGGAAATATCAGCATGTCCAAGATATGTTCTTCCTTGAATTTGCATATATTTTGTTTTTGTAAGCCCTGCTTGAGAACCAGATAATCTATCAACAAATTTAATTGTAATATCAGCTTCATCAGGCTTTTGAATATATTTAAAATTTAAATTGCTTCCTAGTGCACTATCCCAAGCTTTAAAGCTGCGCTCCAAAATAAAATGCTTCATTTCATCAGGATAAACATAAACCTTAATTTGCCTTGGATTAAGCCAAACAGCAGGAATATCAATATCTGAATAATACGTTCTATTATCTTCTCGGGCTATTACAAAAGAAGATAAAAACATCATACAAACTAAAAATTTGATAACAGATTTCATAACAAATAGTTAATTCCACAAAAAAAGAGGCTTTTAACGCCTCTTTGAATATATTATTTTATTTCTAAATCTTAGCACCTGTTGCCTTGTAAAGACTGATTTTATCTACATAGCAATCAACTTTTGAGCTAATTAACAATTTTTGCATATATAATAATGCTTCTTTTTGTTGTAATAAATCAAGTTTTGAAATAATTCCTTGCTCATATTTTAGCTCAGAATAACCATAATCTTTTTGCTGAATATTCAAAGCTTTAGTATTGTTTATAAGTTTTTCATTATCAGTTTTAAAGCCATACAAAGAATCATTCACCTCTTGAATGGCAACAAGGTTGGTTTTTTGATATTGATTTAAAAGTTGCTCATATTTATTTTTATTTAATTTTAAATTAGCACTTTTTAATCCGCCCGTAAATATTGGTAAATTTAAACTTCCGCCTAATAACGCTAATGCATTTTCCCAATTCATTGAACTTGCAGCCGAAGTCGCAACAAAAGCTAACGCCCCAAGAATATTTAATGTTGGCAAGAATTCCTTTTTAGCAACTCGAACATCAAGCCCTGCTGCTTCTAATTGATGTTCTAATGATTTATAATCAGGGCGATTTACAATAATTTCAGATGAAATTTCATCAGGAATATTAAAATTACCACTTAATTCATCAGCACTTATTCTTTGATACTCTTTGATGTTTTCAGGGCTATCGCCAATTAAAACAGCAAGAGCGTTAAGTGCAACTTGTCTTGATTTTTGATAATCTAAAAGCTCGTTTTGCGACATCACAAAAGATTTTTCTGCTTGAATTAAGTCCGAAGTCGAAACAATACCTTCTTCATTTGATAGTTTCATTAAGTTATAAATTTCTTGCCTATCTTTAACTAAAACTTCTTGAAGCTCAATCATTTTATCAAGCTTAACAATGTTATAATATACACTTGCAACCATTGAAACAATTGAAATATCGCTTGCAATTGCTTGATATTCAACTCCTTTTAATATTTTTCTTGCAGATTTGGTTTTATCCCAATTTTTTCCAAATATATCTAATTCCCAGCTTGCTATAATTGGAAGTGCAAAAGAACCCATACTTTTTGTTTGACCTGTCATTTTGCCAAGAAATGGACTTGCTCCAACAGACAAGCTTGGCAATTGCGCAGATCGAACCGACTGCACATTTAGTTGAGCTTGTTCAATCTTTAGAGCTGCTGTTTTAATATCGTAATTATTATTTATCGCACTTGCAATATATTTTTCTAAATGTGGGTCATTTTGTTTTTTCCACCAATCATAATTAACATAATCTAAAATTGTGTTTTGTTTTTCAACCTTGTCAGTTTTATTATCTAAAATCGCACATGCAGGTTCAACCATTAAGCCAAATGTAAAAACACATAAAACAGTTGTTGCTAATACTTTTTTCATATCTTCCTCAAATTTATATTGCTTTTTTTATAATTGAATGGTAGCATATTAATGTTGCAAAAGCAACATATTGTTTTTAGCAACACAAAGGGAATTATGAAAACCAGATATGAAGATTCTATAATATATCAAATTAATTCAAGTGCAAAACACTTTGATAAACTCTTTGAGCATTTTTTTAAAGAAATCAATATCGGAGTAACTGCGGCAGAACATCTTGCCCTTATGGTTGTCCATGATACAAAAGATTGCTGTCAAAGAGATTTAGCAAGAGTTCTTTTGAAAGATAGAGCTAATACTGGAAAATTAGCAAAATCGCTAGAAGAAAAAGGATTAGTTAAAATTGAAGCAACTATTAAAAATAATAGAGCAGTGAAAATTTTAACAATAACAGAAAAAGGTAGAAAACTAGCAAAAGAATCAATGGATTTATTTGAACCTTTAAAACAACAAATTGAAAAAGAATTTTCAAAAGAAAAATTAGATGAAATGACTAAAACTCTTCATGATTTCACGCAATTAATTTCAAAAACATTAAAAGTAAATATATAAAGGAGTATAAAATGGCGCAAGAAGCTAAAAACAACGAAAATAAACCACAAAAAAGAAAAATAATTTTACCAATCGCTATATTAATTGCAATTTTAGGTGGTGCTTATCTAATCAGTGAAAGCAGATTTCAATCAACAGATGATGCTTACGTTGAAGCAGATATTATTCAAGTGACTCCAAAAGTATCAGGTCACATTGTTGAAAGCTATATTCAAGATAATAAAGAAGTAAAAGCAGGCGATATTGTAGCCAAAATTGATGATGAAGTTTACAAAGAAAAATATGAGCAAGCTAAAGCTAACTATGAAAAAGCTCTATTAAACCAAAAAAATGCAAAAGCTACATTGAAAGCAGCAGATTCAGAAATTGCACTAGCTAAACTAGATTTAGAAAGATATCAAAAATTATACGCAGAAGGCGCTATTTCAAAACAACTTTTAGATAAAGCTCAAGCAAACTATGACGCAGTTAATGCTCGTCAAATTCACGCTAAAGAAAATATTTTTTCAAATGGCGATAATGTAGCTGACGCTGATTTAAAAGCCCTTAAAGCAATTATGAATCAAGCAAAATTAAACCTTGAATATACAAATGTTACAGCTCCAAACACAGGAATTGTAACCAACAGAAGAATAGAAAAAGGAAGCTATGTTTCAGTTGGTTCTCCTTTGTTTGCAATTGTTCCTGATAAAATTTGGGTCGTAGCTAACTTCAAAGAAAACCAAGTTGGCAACATGAAAGCTGGACAAGAAGTTAAAATCAAAGTTGACGCTTACAAAGGAAAAACTTTTAAAGGTCACATTGATTCAATTCAAAGAGCTTCAGGGGCTAAATCAAGCTTATTCCCACCAGAAAATGCTGTTGGTTCTTTTGTAAAAATAGTTCAGCGAATACCTGTTAAAATCGTTTTTGACGAAGAAATCAAAAAAGAAGAATACAACATCGTTTCAGGCATGAGCGTTGTTCCAAAAGTAAAGGTAAAATAAAATGGCTAATACCGAATCAACTGAATGGAAACCCAAGCATAACCCTTGGGTGGTTTGTATCCCTGTAATGCTTGCAGCATTTATGTTTGTACTGGATGAAACTATTGCAAACGTAGCACTACCTTACATGGCAGGAAGCTTCTCTGTTTCTCGCCAAGAAAGCACTTGGGTTTTAACAAGCTATTTAATTGCATCTGGAATTGTTATTCCTTCAGTCGATTTCTTTTGCAAACTGATGGGAAGAAAAAACTTCTTCATTTTTAGCATAATTCTTTTTACTGTTTCATCTTTTTTATGCGGTATTGCAAATAGTTTGCCCATGATGGTTATAACTCGTATTCTTCAAGGTTTTGGTGGAGGCGCAGTTTTACCATTAGCTCAATCAATCACGCTTGAAATGTGGCCCGTTGAAAAAAGGGCTCAATCAATGGCTTTATTTGGGATGGTTGTAGTTATAGCACCAATTATAGGACCTGTTTTGGGTGGTTGGATAACTTCAAACTGGTCTTGGCCTTTTATTTACTTTATAAATATTCCAATCGGAATAGCCTGCGTATATTTTGCAAAAGAATTAATTGAAGATCCACCTTACGCTCAAAAACAAGCGAATGTAAAAATGGATGTTATAGGTTTTTACATGCTAATTGGTTGGCTAACTTGCATGCAAATTGTTCTTGATAAAGGAAATGACGCCGATTGGTTTGGTTCAACTTGGGTTTGTTGGATGACATTTTTTGCGGTTTTATTTGCGCTAATTTTCTTTATAATACAAGCAAAAAAGAAGGATTCTTTAATAGATTTATCAGTTTTTAAAGATGGAAACTTCTTTTTTGGAACATTGGTTCAAATTGTAATGCAAGGTGTATTATTAGCATCTTTAGCAATTTTACCTCAATTTTTGCAAGGTTTAATGGGTTATGATGCATTTTTATCAGGACTCGCTATGATGCCTCGTGGTGTTGGCGCTATGCTAACAATTTTCTTCATAGGCACAATCGGAAGCAAAATTAACGAAAAAATCCTTGTTATGTTGGGCTTAATTTTACTCAGCACAAGTGGTTTTATGCTTTGCGGTTTAAATTTACAAATTGCAACTGTAAACATCGCAATTCCTAATTTCATTATGGGTATTGGTATGGCAATGTGTATGATTCCAATTATCACATTATCCACTGCAACCCTAACTCAAAAGCAAATGACAAACGCTTCAGGCGTTCAAAACCTGCTTAAAAACCTTGGTGGCGCAATTGGTACATCAATCGTAACAACGCTAATATCAAGAAGAGCGCAAGCTCATCAAAGCTTTTTAGTTGATAACATGACAATGTTAAATGATAACTTTGCGCAACGTTTTCACGCTTTTCAAGCGCAATTTCAAGCAGGACTAGATTCAATTACCGCACAAAATATGGCAAATACGATGTTATATAAACAAATGCTCCAACAAGCAAATATGGGCGCGTTTAGGGATACATTTGAATTTTGCGCAATAGCTTGCGTGGTAATCATTCCGATGATTTTTTTAATTAAAGGAATTGAAAAGAAAAAAATTTCTTAATAACCCCGAATTTCTTAATTCTATATACTTTAAAAAGTAAAGGCTGGAAATCAAACCAGCCTTTTTATTCTCTTATATTGCCTTAATAATTATTTTTTCACTTTTTTCAATTTAGTTTTTTGAAAAATCATAATATATTCATGCTCAAATATATTAAAGCCACCTGATAAAGCACGATATCTCCAAAGATTAGCGGTTTTACCTTTGGCTTTTTCGTTTCCTACAATGTTTTTAACAATAACCGCTTTTGTAACAAAACCAAGCTCTTCCATTCTTCTTTGGCATTCAAAACCAAGAGAAATATAGCGAGAATTTGCATATTTATCGCCAATTATAAGTGCTGCAAAGCGGTTTTGTTCTAATAAATCATAACCATTTTTTGCAACTTTTTTAAATAAGTCATAAAACTCTTCTGTCGTTGCACAGTTTGATAAATCTTCTTTTTTATCAGAAAACTTAATAATATCATCATAAGGCGGATGCAAAATCAAAAATTGAGCAGATTTTTCCCCCATAATTTCAAGTCTATCTTGAATTTTTGCCTTAGCAACTTCGCTTGCACTATCGCCTTGTATGATATTTACATCAACAACTAATTCTTTTTGAGTAAATTTAGATGATACATAATCAACCATCTCTTGCTTTAGCTCAACCCCAATGCAACGTCTTTGCATGTTTTTTGCTTCAATACCTGATGTTCCTGAACCAAAAAATAAATCTAAAATAATATCACCTTTTTTAGTGTATCTTTCAAATAATTGGGTTGCAATTTGAGGAATATAATTCCCATGGTAATCATAAGAATGCCCGTTACCTTTTTCACGAGAATTAAACTCCCACCAAGTGCCAGTTTTAACATTTTCATATAATTTCCAATTATTTAAATCAATATCGTTATATGGTTTTGTTTTAACTGGTTTTACAACTTCTAAATTTGTTTGTTTTTTTATTTTTATATTTTTTTTAACTGCCATGTAAAAACATCTTCCCCAATTCTATTATTTAAAGTATAATTAAACTGAAAGATAATTAAATCAACTTTATGAATTAATTATTCTAAACATTAGGGCAATTTTTAATATTCACCTGTTTTATCGAAGTATGCTAAGCGTTAATAGATATAATTTTAATACTTTCCAAACTTCAGCCAAGAAAATTGGTGTTACTAAGCCGCCTGTTAAAAACACTTTAAGCATTTTCTATGGTAACGATTACCACGGAAATACTGATAAATTGCATTTAGTTGTTGAATCGTCAAAAGCTTTTCAAGAGCAAAAAAAAGATGTTCCGCATTTAATCGTTTCAGCAGGAGATAACGTTTCTGGTGGCGATTGCAATAAAAATGAACTTGTATATGATATCTTACAAAATGGTGCTAAACTCGATGTTACAGTTCCGGGAAATCATGAATTTGATGGTTATTTATTAAAATTAATCGAAAACGCTAAATTACACAAAACTCAATTTGTGGCAACAAATGTTGATTTTGATGATGATAGCGAAGTAAGAAACTATATTAAACGCTCAACCGTTATCGAAAAAAACGGACAAAAATTTGGTCTTATTGGCGCAATGCCTCTTGATTTTGAAACTTGCACCAAAAAATCAGTACAAGAGGGTGTCGAAGTAATGGATTATGACGACACAATTAAAGCACTTCAAAAAGAAGTAAACAATTTAAGAGAACAAGGAATTAACAAAATTATTCTCTTATCACATACAGGCTATGAAAACGACAAAAAAATGGCAAGCGACTTAGATGGTGTAGATATCATCATTGGTGGGCATTCTCATAGCGTTGTAGAGGGCGCTGTTCAAGGCGAAAACATTATTCAATCAAAGTCTAATCAACCTGTAATCATAACTCAAGCAGGCGAAAACGGTAAATACTATGGCATTTTAGATGTTGAATTTGATGCTGATGGCGTTTTAACTAAAATCTCAAATCAATTAACAGAAGTTTCATCTAAAAAAAGTCCTACAATTGAATACATTAAAGAACAAAAACTAGGCACAAGCCCAACAATAGGAAGAATAAAAGAAATTGAGCAAATGCCAAAAAACCGAAGAATTAAACCTCACGCTTGGGCAAATTTAGTGGTTGATTCCATGAGAGCAGAATTTGGAGCAGATTGCGCTTTTTTAAATGCTGCAAACGTTAGAAAAGTGCCGACAGAGGGTAAATTAACTGAGCGAGATATTGTCGAATCAGTTCCAATGAAAAACCGTTTAATTAGAACTAAAATAACACAAAAACAAGTAGTAGAAGCGATTTCAAACGCTGCACGTGAATCATTAGGCGGCGAAACAGGTGAACCAGGTTTATTATTTGCAAGCGGTTTTACTTATAAAGTAACAGAAAAGGGCGAATTGTTAGAGCTTAATTTTATTGATAAAAAAGGTAAAATTAATCCAATAGATATCAAAAATCCATCAGAAAAAATTACTTATGATGCTATTTATGATGATTTTACAATGAGAGCAGATGGCGAATATCCAGCCCTAGCACCAAAAGGCGAAGTTCAATATTTTGAATATGACAAAGATAAAACTGCAATTAACTATATTTTAAAATTAGAAAATAAAGATAATTTAGAGCTTAGTGATGATAATAGACTTGAAATAGTCCAAACATCACAACCGCAGCAACAAGACAGTAGTAAGAAAAAATTCTTAAGCTTAACTTTGCCAAAAGTTTCATAAAATATTTAATACATAAATAGCCAACAACAAAAGAAGCTAAAAAACCAAGAAACATTGCTTTTAGGTTAAATGTTGAAATTTGAGCCAAGTCTAGCTCAATTAAAGGATAAATTAAAGAAGCAAGAGTAATTATTGGAATACTCATTAAAAATGAAAATCTTGCAGCTTTTAGCCTATCCATTCCGCAAAATAGCGCTGTTGAAATTGTTAAACCACTTCTTGAAAACCCCGGAAAAACAGCCAACCCCTGAGCTATCGCCATAAAAATTGAGGTTTTTAGGTCAATTTCTTTATTTCCTTTATACATTTTTTCACTAAATAATAAAATTAACCCCGTAATAAACAATAAAATGCAAATTATACTAGGATTTGAAATAATGCTTTCAACTTTGTCTTTGATTAATAAACCAATCAAGCTTGTAATTAATGTTGATAAGAAAATATAGCCAACAAGTTTGATATTTTGATTTTTAAAATCTTTTTTCCCTAAAGAAATAAAAAATCCATAAATGATTTCTTTTAAATCTTTAAAAAAGTAAATCACAACAGCAAAAAGAGTTGCAAGATGGGCAATTATGCCAAAAAATATTTCCTCTTGCAAAGACGGAGGAGTTGTTTTGGTAATTATTTCATAAAGTTCATTTGAAAAAACAATATGCGCCGAACTTGATATCGGTAAAAATTCGCTCAATCCTTGAATTGCGCCTGTTATAATAGCTTGCAGAGTATGCATTATTAAACTAATCCTCTATCTCAAAATAACTCGCACGAGATGTTGGTGTTTCCCACACATTCACACGATAAACTTCTTTTATTTGTTGTTTTGCTTTGTAATAAATAAATTTTGCAATAAATTCTGAACTTGGGCTTTCGTTTTTAAACTCTTCAAGCTCGTTTAGGTCTTTATGGTCTAGATATTCCATAATTTCATTAACGACACGCTTTAGGGTTTTGAAATCCACAAGAATATTTGAATTATCGAGCTCATTACCACGAGCAGTCACTTCAACTTTCCAGTTGTGACCGTGCATATTTTCACATTTGCCTTTATAGTTAAGCAAATGATGCGCTGATGAAAAATTTGTTTCAACTCTAACTTCAAACATAAAGTTATTTTAGCATGAAATTAGTTTTTGGGAAGAATGTATTCTAATACAATTTTATGTTTGCCATTTTCAATTGGCATAGCTTCTTCGATAACTTTAAATTGAGAATTTCTTGGAAAGAGTAATTCGGCTTGCTCAGAAAAAAGACCTTGTGAAACTTTTGCACCTTTAGGTATTTTGATTTCCAAAAAACAACAATCCCTAGCCCAGTGACTAGCAATACCTTTGTCAAAGCTAGAATAAGAATAAGCTTTATCGGTAAAGATTTCACCCTTTTTCATAGATAATAATCTTTCAATAAATTCGCTATCGTTTCCACGATTTCTTGAAACACCCCTATATACGAGTAAATCTTTTTCTGTTGGCTTTACAGTTTCTAATGCTTTATCAAGAATTCTACAGCTTAATTCTTCAGAAGGATCCCAATTGCTATATCTTATTTTTTGGTTTATTCCATAAGCATCACCATGTGCTGCGCATCCACCATAAATATCATGTAATTTTAATGGCGCCCAAGACCAAAATTGCCCTCTTTGCAATAATTCATGTTCACTAAATTTTATGCCATTTTCTTCTAAAACCTTGCTTGCTGCTTGAAAATTTTTCTTTTGTTTTTCATCCATTCTAGCTAAAACTTTAAGATCATAAAATTTTTGAGCTGCAGGACTTTTAGACCACATATAATTAGCAAAACTTTCCTCGTCGTTAGCAATTTTATTTGCTACATAAAAAGGTGTATTATTTTTAATTAAAATGTCAAATCGCTCCTCGTATGTTACAGGAATATCATTTTTTATTTTTGAAATAAATTCAAGTCGGCTTTTTTCTTCTTGTTCTTCGATTTTTTTTAATTTTTCTTCTCGAATTGCTAGCTCTTTTGAAGCTTTTTCTTGCGCTTCTTTCTGCGCTTTTGCTGCAGCTTCTTGTTGTTCTTTTGCTAGTCGTTCTGCTTCTTCTTTCTGTGCTTTTTCTTGTGCTTCTTGCGCTAGTTTATCGGCTTCAGCTTTTGCAGCTTCTTGCGCTTTAACTTTTTTATCAAATGTTTCTTCGATAGCTTTTTTGTTATTGTTTGATTTAAATTTGATTTCATCTGCTTGCTTTTTAAAATCATCAGCAGATAGTTCATCATTTTTTAATAG
>SUTT01000027.1 GCA_015152565.1 Cyanobacteria bacterium SIG27 | reverse complement strand
GGCATAAGGATGTTGAGCACATGTGCGGCAAGCGAGGAGCTTGGCGGACTTGTGCGAACACTGGACTAAACCCGAGTCAAGTGAGCATAGTGCTACTGCACTTAGCGAACGCAGCCGAGTGCGTGCTCAACATCCTTATGCCTGCGCTTTGCTCATTGGGCGAAGTCTCGCCACAATTCGCTTTGCGCTTGTTTGCTCCTGTGGAGTTTGCAAAAGCAAACTCTTACGTCGCCATAGTCCAGTATTCGCACTTCTCGCCTGCTCAACGCAGCCGAGTGCGTGCTCAACATCCTTATGCCTGCGCTTTGCTCATTGGGCGAAGTCTCGCCACAATTCGCTTTGCGCAGGTATAAAAAAAGGAGAGGGATACCCTCTCCAAACGATTAAAAAAATAACATGAAAACTATCTTAATGGCACTAAACTAGTAAAACATCTACCACTTGCAGCGTAACCATTATCAGGATTATGCATAAACAAACTAAAACCACTTTGACTATATTCATATAATTCAGCAGTATCATTCCCTGTATCAGAATCGTATGCCCAAATTAAATAAGGATAACAAGTATTATTTACCATACCCTTGCAATGATTTGTTGTAGTATCTTTGCATTGTATGAAACCCGAAACATTGTCTGCTATGCAAAGATTCAATTGCGCAATAATACTTCTTAATTCAGCAGAAGATGAATAATTTGCAATCCAAGCATCGAAAAGATACTTTCGAAGAATCATCCAAGTCTCAGCCCCACCATATTTAGACATTGCACAAGAATCAACAAAAGCACGATAACCACCAACGCTTCTAGTCCTTCCACTGGTAAAAAGATTATATTCTTGAGAATTGGCAAAATTGTTTGCTGTTTGTCCTCGAAACATCGTATAAGAAAGTATATGCTGTGGAGTCTCGCCACTCCTTAATAAATAATAATTCCAATAACCAGCATTAATATTACTATACGGAATTGAATAATCGTTTGTTTGTGCAACATTTGTTTTTGAAACACATATATTTTTATTAAAAGTGCCAGTATATTCTTTTGGTACAAACACTGCGTTAAGAGGTTCACAGTCTATTTGATTGCGAGGTTCGCCTTTGCGAAATTTTTCAACGCAAGCTCCACCATCTAAAACATAATTTTCAGCACAAGTTAAGCATCCGCCACTTGTACATGATGTGCAATTTTCATCAATATCAGCGCAGCTTGTTGTAATTGGATGAGTTACTTGTGAATTAATATCCACTGCAGCTTCACCATGACAAGTCCCATCAATTAAATCATATTTATTTTTGCAAACTAAGCATTTACTTGCTGTGCAAAGTTGACAATTAGAGTCAATTTCAGCACAATTTGTTTTAAGCGTTGTGCCACCTCCGCCTGAACCGCCTGAACCACCTGAGCCGCCACCTGCGTCACATTGATTAGGGTCTAAAGTGGCTGATGGGCTTTCTTCGATTAAAATTATAACTACACCCGAACCGCCAGAAGAGCCTGAAAACGAACTACAGCTTGAAGCTCCACCAGAGCCTCCTGCTCCGCCGCCACGATTAGCAGTTCCTGCAGTACCTTTTGCACCACACGTACTGCTGCCACTTCCGGCACCACCGCCACCGGAACCCCCAGCATATCCATTTCGTCCGGCACCACCGCCACCGCCATAATATACTCCATCAAACTGACAACCTGCACCACCAGTGGCTGTTGCACCATATGTGCCACCATAACCTTGCCCAGCGCCACCCGTACCATTAGAGCCACCAAGACCAGCGTTTGCGAAATTTGTTCCAAAACTAGTACGTCCGCCGCTACTACCAGCACCACCTCCAGAACCAATTGTAACATTATAAGATGTGTTAGCTTTTAAAGTCATGTAAGTTTCGTTACAATAACCGCCACCACCGCCACCTGAATGATAGGCACTACCAGAACCTCCACCACCGCCAACAAGAAGCATTCTAACTTTTTTATCAACGGTTGGTTTAAAAGTTCCACTACCCTTCAAGGTTATTTTTTGATAACCATAAGAATTTGTACTATCAGAATATGAACCAGTATATGTATATTCAAAAGGCGAAATTATACATTTTGTTCCAGACAAGGTAAAGCCAACAGGGCAAGCTGTACAAGTATAATCAGCACCATTTACTTCGCTACATGGTTTTTGAATTGGGTCTTTTGTTGTTGAAGAGTTTTCTTCAAATATAATTATTACAACGCCAGTTCCACCTTTTGCACCATAAAAACTACTACAGCCACTTTCACCACCAGAACCACCTGCGCCGCCGCCACGATTGGCTCGCCCAGCTTGCCCCCTTGTTTTACAATCTTCGCCACCACCTTGACCACCACCACCAGAACCACCTGAGGCAGCATGACGTCCAGCACCCCCGCCACCGCCATAGTATATTCCATCAAACTGATAACCAGCACCTGCACCAGAACCCCCATGAGTTCCACCATTACCTTGTCCAGCACCTCCACTAGCACCTGTTGAAGCTTTGCCTCCATTTGCAGAGTTTGTTCCAAAAATTGTTGTGCCGCCATTACCTGCTATAGCACCTCCAGCTCCTATCGTTACAGTGTATGGCACATCTTTTTCAAAAGTAAAATTAGTTTCAACGGCATAGCCACCTCCGCCTCCGCCGCCTTTGTATATATTTGCAGAGCCACCACCACCACCAACAAGAAGCATTTTACCTTTTTTGGTTACTTTTGGCTTAAAAGTTCCGCTGGATTTTAAAAATATTTTTTGATAACCAAAGCTGTTAACTGTGTCAGAAAAAGCGCCATCAAATTCAAAAGTAAAATTTGATGTTACACATTGATTACCTTGAAGCATAAAACCATCTTCACAAGTGGTACACATGCCATCGTTGCTTTCAACATCAACTTCGCCACCATCACCACCACCTGAGCCCCCACCAACGATTGTAATACCTGCACTTGATAGTTTTTTTGTGATTACAGGAGCCATGGCTGCTGTGATAAGAGAAACTATAATTAATGCTACTAGGATTTCGACTAGGGAAAAGGCAGATTTTTGATTGTCACCCTGAACTAGTTTCAGGGTCTTAATAGTGTTAAAACTTATTTTTGGTTTTCCAGCCTTGTAAGATGCTGAAACACGTTCAGCATGACGAGTGTGAGGTTGGGTGTGGGTTACTTTGCATGGCGCATTAGATTCTTCGGCTAAAGCCTCAGAATGACGGCATAGCATATTGTCATCATTACGAGTGAATGAAACAAACGAAGAATCTTTTTTGAATAAGATTTTAATATTCACCCAAAGAAATAACAAATTATAAAATATTGCAAGAAAATTAAATTTCATAAATCCTCATCATTCAAAGTATATCAAAATACTTTGAACTTCATTGTTATTGTTAAATCGTGGACACAAAACTAGCGTATCAGTCTATACTAATAATAAGCGTGTCAGTCTATATTGTCAATATGAATACTAAAATTCTAGAAAACTTGGGCAAAAGTTTAAAAAAGATTAGGCTTGAACAAAATATGACGCAAGAAGCTCTTGCAGAAAAGGTAAACATCCATCCAACCTACGTTGGAAAACTTGAAAGTGGCAAAAACAACGTTTCAATAAAATTACTTTTTAAAATCACAAGAGCACTAAATTCTAGCTTATCTGAAATTTTTGAATTTGATAAAAATAAAAAATAAACAATAAAAAAGCTCCCAAAAGGGAGCTTTTAATTTATTTAACAAAATCTTATTTGATATTTGAATATGTCCAAGCGTCTTGGTTTGGAGCTTCAAAAGATCCTGTTTCTTCTTTATTTTCTTGACCAGCCTGAGCGCCACCGTGAGCAATTGGTTTATATACTCTGTTGAAGTATTCAATAACCATTCTATCTGAATTGAAGTAACCTTCAGCAGTTCTCATAGCTTGACGCATTAAACGAGCCCATTCTTGTTTGTTATCATAGTATGTTGGAATGATTTCGTTTTCTAGAGTATTCATAATGAATGCGTGGTCTTTTTGGTGTCTTTCTTGCCATGGAATATCATCATCTAAACCAGGGTATTCTACAGTGTAGCCGTTAATTCCTGGGAAAGTACCCTCAACTGTCCAACCATCATAAATTGAGAAGTGAAGTGCACCGTTCATATTAGCTGACATGCCAGAAGTACCTGATGCTTCTAGTGGACGAGTTGGTGTATTTAACCAAATATCTGAACCTTTTTTAAGTTTAGCTGATAGTGCTAATTCGTAACCTGGTAATACAACAACATTTTTCATATTTCTTGATTTTTTCAAGATGTTGTTGAATGTTTCTTTACCCATTGTATCATCTGGGTGGAATTTTCCAGCGAAGATTAATTGAACTTTATTTTCATTTAAAAGTTTTCCAATTCTTTCTTCATCCATTAAGATTAACCAAGCACGTTTGTAGTCAGCAAATCTTCTTGCCCAAGTGATTGTTAATACGTTTGGATCAAAGCGTTTACCTTGAGTATCTGAAATGTATTGGAATAAATCTTTTTTCATTTCATATTTAGCGTCAAGTAATTCTTGTGCTGATTTTGCTTTTGCAATTCTTTCATCTTGCCAGTAATGTAGGTTTACAGCATTTGTAATAGCTTTAATTGGACATCTGTCTTTTACCCATTCCCACATTTTGTTAGCAACTAAGCCGTGAAGTTGAGATACAGCATTAGCTATTCTAGACATTCTTAGCGCTGCAACAGTTAAAGAGAAGTTTTCTCCGCCTAATTCAACAGCAGTTTCTCTTGAACAACCAGAGAAGAAACCGGCTTCAACTAATGTGTCAACCCAGTGAACTTCGTTTCCTGCTGGAACTGGAGTGTGAGTTGTGAATACTGTTTTTTGTCTAACAGCTTTTAAATCACCATTGTATTGTCTTAATAATTCAAATGCAGCAGGTAGAGCGTGACCTTCGTTCATGTGAACAACGTCAAATGGATAGCCAACTGCTTGAAGAATTCTAACACCGCCGATACCAAGAACTGTTTCTTGAGCAACACGGATTTTTTCATCTCCATCGTATAATTTATGAGAGATTTTTCTTGCCCATTCAGAGTTTCCATCAACATCTGTTGTTAATAAATAAATTGGGCAAGTTCCAAATAAATCTGCTTCAACTTTATATGCTTTAACGATAACATCTTCGCCAAACACTTTAACTGTTGTTGAAACATTTAAATCAGTTAAGAAATCATAATGTTTTCTAATATATGCTACTTCAACATTACCATTTTGGTCTATTCTTTGATCATAATAACCATAAGACCATAGCATAGTAACGCCAACCATTGGCATTTGTAAGTAACCTGCTGATTGCATGTGAGAACCCGCAAGAAATCCTAAACCACCTGAATAAGTTGCTAAGGATTGATCAATTGCGATTTCCATTGAAAAGTAAGCTACGTTTGGTAAAGCCATAATTTAATCCTTTTAATACTAACTACGTTTTAATTCTAATAGAATATTAGCACAAATATAATAATAACCAAGAAAATAATTCCAAAGTATTAATTATTTTGCTCTATCTATTATATCTAAAAAATAAATTTTGTAAATTCCATGGCTTATTTTTCAAAAAATTCATCGCAAGAAATAATGTTTTGAACCCAATTATGACAAACATTTGGGTCATTTGTTTTTATTCCGCCGCCACCTCTTGTTGGGTGACCTCCTGAATTTTGGGTAAAATTAGGAATTTTATTTTCTTCAACATATTTATAAAAATCTAGCAAATTAGGATTTTTAGTATGCGCACTTAATCTGTAATTCCCATGGGCTTCATAAAAGCAAATTACAGCTTCGACTTCATCATTTTTTGCTAATGTTTCTTGTCTAAATCGATTTAAAATAGTGCTTGTAATTGTATTATCACCATCTAAACTCTTCCATTCACTATCATCAGCCGGAATTTCTATATATGCAATTTTGCCATTGTCGCTATATTGCAATCTATCTTTTAAAGAATCTTTAAATTCTTGTTGGGCTGGATTTAGTGACGAAATTATATCAACCGATTTTGCAATGGTTTTAATTTGCTCATCATTTAATTTTTCTCTTAATTTTGTATAAATTTCAAAGGCATTTTTATCTTCATATAATGCACTTTGTGCTATTATTGTACCATTTGTGCCATCACATTTAACTAAATTTCTTTTAGTTACATCATCAACAAGACCAAAAAAGAGATCATAGGCTTGATTAGAATCAATGTCTTTACCTAGTGCTTCAAAAAAACGATAAATTATACTTGTTGCTGATTTTGCTGACATATCAGAATAAAAATCTGCTTTAGTAAACACTTGTTCATCATCTAATAGTGGTCTTCTAAATTGAACATAATTACCTCGAGAAATATCAACTTCGCTATGATGATCAAAACCCATTACTAGTGGAGCTTTTTCAATATGTTCCTTTATGTTTTCTAAAACCCTTTCAGATCCTCCAAAATCAACACAAAAGGCAATATCGGGGGTAATTTTATCTACTTCTTTTTTATCTAGCGCTTGAACAATATTGCAATCATAATTTCTTAAACCAAGCGCCTGCGGAACTTTTTTTGAAATAATTACACGAGCATTTATTCCTTGATTATTTAAATATTCCCACATTGCAAGAGCCGAATTAGCACCATCTCTATCTGTCATATCGTGAGTTATGATATCAACGTTTTTAGCTTCTTTTAATTTTTTATCAACATAATTAGCTTGCATCGTTGACATTTTATTTGCTTTAAAACTAGTAATGGCATTGGTTATCTTCATTATACTTCCTTAATCAAACTTTTTATCATTAATAAATCTTTTCTAAATAAATCCCTAGGAGAGCCCTCATATTCATTAAAATAGCGAAGAAGATAAGAGGGATGAAAAATAGGAATGAATTTCCTGTTTCCAATTTCAAAAATTTGACCTCTCGCTTTTGTAATTGATAATTTTCTATCTAAAATGAAGCTTTCAAGTGCAGTTGCACCAACAAGAATGATATATTTTGGATTAATCAATTCTATTTGAGAATTTAAAAAATCAAAACAAGCGCTTTTTTCTTCTTTTGTTGGTTTTCGATTTTCTGGAGGTCTGCATTTAACAGTGTTTGCAATATAAAAATCGTTTGCTTCAAAACCACATTCAAACATGTATTTTCTAAGCAATTGACCAGCTCGCCCGATAAAAGGGATACCTGTTTCGTCTTCGTTTTTGCCTGGCGCTTCTCCTATAAACATAATGGGCGCTGTTTCACATCCATCAGAAAAAACGATTTTTGTTCTATTTTTACACAAAGAACAGTTAGTACATTTTTGTACCTTTTCTTTTATGACATTCAATTGTTCTTGTAGCGTTTGCATTAACTGTCCTTTGTTTATTTAATCCCTAAGCTTGCGCTAAGCTTTCGCTAAGCTCGCTCGGCTCAGGATTGGCTCCTGTGAAATCTTAGATTTCTACGTCGCCTTGGTACGGTTTTCGCTCTTGCCGCCTGCTCTTCGCAGCCGTCTTCGAGCTTCACACGCCTTTGCCCTCGCCTTCGCTTGCTAAGCTTGCGCTATGCTCGCTCGGCTCAGGATTGGCTCCTGTGGGCATTTCGTCATATTCGCTATCACTTCGTTGTCGCTCATTGACTCAATTGTCCTACGTCGCCTATCAATAGTTACGCCTAAAACCGTCAAAATTCACATTTTGCCGTTTTCTTTACGGCTTCACCCTGTTTATTGTTTATACTCGATTTCAAAGCCGAATAAGCTTGAAACCGATTTATCATCATGAATTCTTGAAATTGCTTCACCAAGTAGCGGTGCAACACTTACTTGTTTAATTTTTTCAGGAATTACAGTGTCTTTCATAGGAATTGTATTTGTTACAATAACCTCTTTAATTGGAGCAGCTTCCAATCTTTCTAGCGCAGGACCAGAGAACACTGGATGAACTGCACAAACATAAACATCTTTTGCACCATGTTCTTTTAGCATTCTTGCTGCTTCGCAGATTGTTCCTGCTGTATCAATGATGTCATCAAACATCACACAAACTTTATCTTTAACATCACCAATAATATTACATGCAACAGCACTATTGTGTTTATCACGACGTTTATCAATAATTGCAATTGGAGCTCCAACTTGTTTAGCTAGTGCTCTTGTTCTTTTTACGCCACCCATATCAGGAGAAACGCAAACTAGCTCAGCTCCAGCTAAATCAATATTTTTAACGTAATTTACAATAACAGGAGTAGCATAGATATGGTCAACTAAAATGTTAAAGAAACCTTGGATTTGACCAGTGTGTAAATCCATTGTTAAAACTCTTGTTGCGCCAGCTTGGGTTAAAAGGTCTGCAACTAATTTTGCTGTGATTGCCTCACGTCCTGAAGCTTTTCTATCTTGACGAGCATATCCATAATAAGGAATAACTGCTGTGATTGATTTTGCACTGGCTCTTTTAAATGCGTCTAATAAAATTAAAAGTTCCATTAAATTTTCATTAACAGGAGAACAAACAGGTTGAACAATAAAAACATCATCGCCGCGAACAGAATCTTGAATTTGAACGTAAATTTCACCATCTGAAAAATCTTTGATTGTAATTGGCTCTAGGCTTGTTCCAAGATATTGAGCAATTTCTTGCGCTAAAGGATTATTTGAACGCCCTGAAAAAAGCTTGATATCATGAGTTGGTAGAATTTTTTCGATTTTACTAAGTTGTGTTTCTAATTCAAGAGTCATTTTTATTTTTTCTCCTTATTGTCTTTAACCCAGTTTTTAATCTCTTTCTGATGTACTCGAGTCATTGCAAGAGCGTGGCTTTCAACATCTTTTGTTATGCAACTTGAAGCTGCAATGAATGATTCTTTGCCTAAATGTACAGGGGCTACTATAACAGAATTTGAACCAACCGACACACCATCTTCAAGCACTGAGCGCTTCTTTTTCTTGGTAATTGAGTTATAGTTTGCAAAAATTGTGCCTGCGCCAATATTCACATGACTACCAATTTCAGCATCACCTATATAACTTAAATGACAAACATTAGTTTTTTTTGCTATTTGTGCATTTTTTAGTTCGACAAAGTTGCCAATTTTTGACCCTTCACCAACCTCACAACCGCCTCGTAGATGGGTCATTGGACCAATTTTACAATTCTTAGCAATTTTATTTCTTCCCTCAATATATGTATTAGGATAAATTATCGTATCTTCCCCAATTTCAGTATCAGGAGAGATGTAAGTTGACTCAGGATCGACAATTGTAACCCCTTTTGTCATCAATTCATCTAAATAGCGACGTTTCATGATGTTTGATGCTACTGCTAAATGCTGTCTTGAATTAATTCCGTATATTTCTTCATTGTTTTTAGTTTCATAACCCAAAACTTTATATGAATTTTCTCTTGCCCATTTAATGATATCTGTTAAATAATATTCGCCTTGAGCATTATTGTTTTTAAGCTCATTAAAAGCTTTTCTAATTTTTGCCCAATCAAGACAATAAACACCTGTGTTAACTTCTTTTATTTCTTTTTGAGATTCTGTTGCGTCTTTTTCTTCAACGATTTTCATAACTTCATCTTTAACGCTTCGAATAATTCTTCCATAACCTGTTGGATTGTCGAATTTTGTAGTCATAACGGTTAAATCAGAAGCATTTTCTTCGTGGAATTTGATTAATTCACGAAGAGTTTTAGTTGTAATTAATGGAGTATCTCCGCAAACAATGATTGCAGTTCCTCTGTAACCATGTAAAATAGGAACAGCTTGCGCTACAGCATGTCCTGTTCCTAGTTGTTCTTTTTGTAGAGTAGTTTTAACGTATTTATAATTATGATTTAAATATTCTTCAACATCATGTGCGCCATGCCCAATAATTACAATACTTTCATTTTTATATGGCAAATTGTTAATGCTGTCTAATACCCATCCGATAAGCGGTTTTGCAAAAATTTCATGTAAAACTTTGGGTAAATTAGATTTCATTCTAGTACCTTTTCCAGCACCAAGAACAATTGCTCTAATTTCTTTTTCCATAATATATCCGCCCTTATTTTAGTTTTTTTAAAAAAATTTTCTCACAAAAAGTAGTTTAATAGAATAATTCAAATTCTTTTTTATATTATTTTTTACAAAATTTAACCCTTGCAAATCGCAAGGGTTAAATATTTTATCTATTATTTACATCATTAATATCTCTTTGATCGGCTGCTCTTTTAGCGTTTACCGCATTGATTGTTTTTTCTTGTTTCATTTTTTCAATTGCTTCATCTTTTAAACCACTGAAATCATAATTATTTTGAATATACCACCCAGCAGCAACAAGACCTAATAAGACAAATAATTTAAACATTCTATTAACTCCTTTTTATTAATTTATAGCACTTTTTAAATTAGTTCGCAAGAAGAAAATATGCTATAATTCACTTATGAAAAAAATTGGAATAATTGGTCTTGGTTTAATCGGAGCTTCAATTTTAAAAAAATTGGCAAAAAATGAAAAATATGAACTTTTTTGCTATTCAAATTCGTCTTTTAAAAAAGCTTTAAAATACACAAAAAACGCTTCAAATGATATTAATATTGTTAAATCTTGCGATATTGTTTTTGTTTGCTGCGAAGTATCAAAAACCCTTGCAATATTAAAAAAATTAGATAAAATTTTACCTAAAAAAACAATTGTAACTGACGTTGCTTCAATTAAATCTAAACTTTTAAATAAAGAGTTTAATTACAATTTCATTCTTTCTCACCCTATGGCAGGAAGCGAAAAAAGCGGTTTTGAAGCATCAAGCGCAAGTCTTTTTAAAGATTGCAAGTGGTTAATCGAAAAAGAAAACAAACTTCTAAAAGAAATTATTCTTGAACTTGAAGCAAAACCATTAAAAATTAATATGAAAGAACATGACAAAATGTGTGCTCAAATATCGCATTTGCCAACGATATTGGCTTTTCTTTTGTTTGATGTTGCAAAAGATAATTCAAAGCAAATTGCATCTAGCGGCTTTAGGGATATGACAAGATTAGCTATAACAAATAGCGATTTAGCGCTATCTATGTTTAATTTAAATCAAAAAAATATTTTAAAAGCTTTTGATGAATTAACCAAAAAATTAAATCGCTTGAAAAAAATGTCTGATGATGAGAAAATCATCTTATTTAAAGAGCTTGCATCTAAAAGAGCAAAAATGTATGACAATAATGGAAAAAATATATTCAAAATATAAACAAATAAAATCTAAAATTAAAGAAAAATACGAATCTTTAACTATTTTAGATAGATATATTTTAAAGCAATTAACAGATGTTTTTACTCTTGGGGTTATAATTTTTACTTCAATTATTTTTGCTTCTGAAACTTTTACACAATTAATTAAGCAAATTTCTTTATATGGAATTCCTTTTCACATTGCAATGATGATGGTAATTTTAAATTTGCCTCAGGTTTTTGTTTTAACAATTCCAATTTCAACATTATTTGCGACTGTTATGACAGTTAATGATTTAAGCTTAAAATCCGAAATAACGATTTTTAAGGCTTGTGGAATTGGAATTAATCGTGTTGCAAAGCCTATTTTTGGTTTCGCTCTTGCAATGACATTAGTTAGTTTTTTTATAAATGAATTTATTGTTCCTGTTGCTTCTGTTCAATCAAAATCTTTAGCAATTTATTCACTAGAACAAAAACACATTCCAGAAAATAAAATGAATTTTACTGTTAAAGATATTGATAAAGATGGGCAACTAAAAAGATTGTTCTACGCTCAATGGTGCAAAGATAAGACTTTAAATAACGTTACCGTTATTGATATAGCAAATCCTAAAAACATTCAAATTGTTCAAGCTAAAAAAGGAAGAACTTCAGATTATGGCTGGCTTTTTGAAGATGGCACAGTGTATACAATTTCAAAAAACGGAAAAATATTCAACACAAGCTTTTTTGGAGAATCAAACGTTACTTTCGGAATTGGCGATGTCAGCGAAATGGTAAAAGAATCGACCTCTGAATTTAACTTCTTTAAATTAGCTCGCCATATCAAAAAACAAAAACATACGCTAGAACAAAAAACAAAACTTGAATATCAAATTAATCTTTTTGATAAGCTAGCGCTACCTGCAACAACATTTGCATTGGCATTAATTGGCGTGCCTTTAGCAATTACGCCACCAAGGGTTAGATACAACCGTGGATTTTTGTTTAGCATTTTAATTATTTTTATTTATTACGTTATAAGAGCATTTTCGCTAAATCTAGGAGAAACAGGCACAATTCATCCAATGTTTGCAGCTTGGCTTCCTGTAATTATTATTTCTGCTATTGGGGCTTACTTGTTCCACAAAAAAGCCTATAAAATTTAAAATATTTTTATTATAAATAAGACTCAATTAGCGCTTTAATATTTTCGTTTTGAATTTGTTTAATAATTTCAATATCAATTAAATCGATTTTTTTAAATTCTTTTAAAATTAGTGCAATTTGTGCTTTTTTTTCTTCGTTTGTTCTACTAAATAAATTAGCTAAAAATTCGGCTTTTTCATCTAATTTTAGTTCTTTAATTACTTCCAAAATTGCGCTAAGTTCAAATTCATCTTCAAAATTTTCAACGCTAAATTCTAAATCAAGCGATTTTAGCAAGTTAGAGATGTTTTTAATTTCGTTTTTTATATTTTTATCAAAATCAAATGTATAAATATCATTTTCGCTAAATTCTTTGAATTTTTCTCTTGCTAAAATTAAAACATTTTTTGAATAAGAACTATCAAATCTATAAATTAATTTAATAAATTCTGCTAAATTCCAATAATAAGCACTATCTAAAGATAAATCTTCTGGATATTCTTCAATGATTAGTTGAAAAATTTTGGTCATTGTTTTGTTATCTAAAATATTTTTTAAATAATTTAATTCGTTAAAATCTAAAACATTAGAAATGATATTTATCGCAAATGGACTTAAAAAAGCCTGCTCTATGACAAATTTAATCTGCTTTTCGCCGCTATAAGTTGAAATAAAATTAAAAGCGTTCAATTTTTCAAAATCGTCATTTGATTTTAAAACGATTTCTTTCATTTTATCTAAGATTTCAACATCTTGAAATGCGCTTAACGCTAGCGCACAGTTTGTTTTCAAAGGTTCAAAATCACTAAATACGTTGTTTTTTAGGTGCTCTAGCGCTAGTGGGTCTTGGATTTTAACAAAATATTTTGCACAATACGCCTTTTGTTCAACTGTTCCATTTTCAAAAAGTTCTAAAATTTCATCTGTTAAATCTTGTGATGCAAATTTTACCCAAGAATTAACAATCATATCTTCAAAATCGGCACAATAAATTTCGCTAAATTTAAAAACAGCGTTTAAATCATTTTCTTTAATTAACTTTACAAAATCAGCGTTAATTCTTTCTTTTAAAAAAGGAAAAATAAAATCGCATTTTTCGCATAATAAATTAAAAGCCTTGATATCAGACGTTTTAATCATGTTTTTTATTATTGAGTGTGATAGCTTTATATCTTTTGAAGTTATATCTTTTATAAAATTTTCAGGTTTCATGATTTTAATTATTACACATTCAAGGTTTCTTGTGTATAATTAAAACATATTAGATTTACGATAAAAAGGTGTTTAAATGTCAGAATTAAAGTATAAAAAAATTCTTCTAAAAATATCAGGAGAAGCTCTTTTGGGCAGTCAACAATTTGGAATTGATCCTGAGCCTGTTCATAAAATTTGTACAGAAATCAAAAAAGCTTATGATATGGGCGTTCAAATTGCTGTCGTTGTAGGCGGAGGAAATATTTTTAGAGGAATGCAAAATTCTTCTAAACTCGGAATGGATCAAGCTTCTGGCGATTATGTTGGAATGCTAGCTACTGTTATGAATGCTATTGCTATTCAATCAGAGTTAAGAAAAATTGGTGTAGATTGCAGGGTTCAAAGTGCAATTGATATTGAAAAAATCGCCGAACCATACATTCGTTTTCGTGCAATTCGCCATCTAGAAAAAGGCAGGGTTGTGATTTTTGCTGCTGGAACTGGTAATCCATTCTTTACAACGGATACAGCAGCAGCTTTAAGAGCTTCTGAAATTGGGGCTGAAGCGATGTTAATGGCAAAAAATGGGGTAGATGGAGTATATTCAGATGACCCTAAAACCAATCCAAATGCTAAAAAATATGATAGAATAACTTATGACGATATTATCGTAAATGGGCTTAAAGTAATGGATTTAACATCTTGCGCTTTATGCAAACAAAATTCAATTCCTATTACTGTTTTTGATTTTAATTTAGAAAATAGTTTGGTTAAGATTTTAAACAATGAAAATGTTGGAACAATCGTAGAATAATATAATTTAGGAGAAATAATATGTCAGTTGAAGAAATTAAAAAACAAGCTCAAGAAAAAATGGAAAAATGCATCAACCAATTGCATAAAGACCTTTCAACAGTTCGCACAGGTCGTGCTAATCCGCTTATTTTAGAAAAAGTTGTAGTAGATTATTACGGTGCGCCAACCGGCTTAAGACAATTGGCACAAGTATCTGTTGCGGAGGGCACAACTTTAGTTATTACTCCATTTGATAAAACAATTATTAAAGAAATTGAAAAAGCAATCGTTAAAGCTGAAATCGGAATTACTCCAAATTCAGATGGTATGGTTATTCGTCTATCATTCCCACCTTTAACTCAAGATAGAAGAAAAGAATTAGCAAAAGATGTTAAAGCAATGGGCGAAGATGCTAAAGTTGCAATCAGAAACGTTAGACGTGATGCGACAGATGCAGTTAAAAAACTTGAAAAATCAGAAAATCTTCCAGAAGATGCAGTAAAAGATGGTCAAGATCAAGTTCAAAAAATCACTGATAAATATACAAAAATCGTTGATGAAACAGTGACTGCAAAAGAAAAAGAAGTAATGGAGATATAAAAATTGTCTAATCAAATGGAAGAAGAAGTAGCGGT
The DNA here is from genome assembly GCA_015152565.1 of Cyanobacteria bacterium SIG27. Classification (GTDB taxonomy): domain Bacteria; phylum Cyanobacteriota; class Vampirovibrionia; order Gastranaerophilales; family Gastranaerophilaceae; genus RUG14156. The sequence goes on along the minus strand of SUTT01000027.1, from coordinate 14,487 downwards.
TAAAAAGAACAAAACTCTTCGAGTTGTTACAGGAATAATCATTTCCGCCGTTGCGCTTGGCGCAATTGCATTAGGGTCAATTCCACTATACATTTTACTTGGCGTAATTATTATTCTTTGTTCAAAAGAATATGTAAAAATCTTAAACCATAAAGGCTTTTACCCAAGTTTTAGCGTAATACTTTTTGCAGATATCGTTTTTTTAACTCTAACCTTCTTCCATAGATTTGATTTAATTTCTTCAATGCTCGCTTTAGCTGTTATGGCTTCATTTTTGTCTGTTTTATTTAAAGGTAGACAGCCCTATATAGTAAATGTTGCAACAACAATATTAGGAACACTATACACTGCTTGGCTTCCTTGTCATCTTCTTTTGATAAGGCAAATTGGACAAAACAGAGTCGGAGCCTTTCAATTTTTGCAAACAGAGGGCTTATGGCTTTTGATTTTTGTTTTTGTAGCAGTTGCAATAACTGATATTGGTGCATATTATTTTGGCGTTAAATTTGGACGTCATAAATTAGCAGAAGTTGTTAGCCCTAAAAAAACAATCGAGGGTGCACTTGGTGGTGGCTTATGCGCAATTTTAGTGTCAGCTTTTGCAGTTTTTTATACTGATTTAAATTTATTACAAGCAGTATTTGGTGGTTTGATTGTGACTTTATCTGCTCAATTGGGTGATTTATCAGAATCTTTAATTAAACGTGATGCCGGTGTTAAAGATTCTAGTAATATTCTCCCAGGACATGGTGGAATGTTGGATAGATTTGATGGATATTTATTTGCAATTCCTGTAGCTTATTACTATTTTATGTATTTTACCCATGGGAAAAATGTTTTGATAGAATTTATTGAATATCTTGGAAAGGTAATTCATGTCTATTTCTAAAGAAAGAAAAAAGCAGTTAAGAAGTTTTCTAAAAAAATATCACTTAAGATTTAAAAATATTGAGCTTTTAAATCAAGCTTTCATTCATACTTCGTACACTAACGAAAACGGACTAGATGAAAAATTATCTTATGAAAAATTAGAATTTTATGGAGATGCTGTTTTAAAGCTTTCTGTTAGCGAGTTTTTATACAATCATTTTGCAGATTATAACGAGGGTGAATTAACAAAACTCAGAGCGCAAATTGTTTCTGATGAAAATATCTTTAGATATGCTAAAATGCTTGGCTTTGAAGAATTAATTGTTTTAGGAAAAAACGAAAAAAAACAAGGTGGAGCTAAAAAAGAATCAATCCTTGCTTGCGCTTTTGAAGCGCTTTTAGGTGCAATTTTTATTAATTACAATAAAAAAGGATATCAAAAAGCAAAAGGCTTTTTGGAAGAAAACTTTTTAGAAGATATTTTATCTACAAAAGAAAAAATTAACATCTTAAACCCCAAGGCAATTTTACAAGAATACACTCAAAGTGTTAATCATAAATTGCCTGAATATGTTTTAGTGGAAGAAGATGGCAAAGCACACAACAAAACGTTTTATGTTGAAGTTAGATTTAACGGCGAAACTCTTGCTAAAGGTTGCGCTAAAAGCATTAAAAAAGCGCAAAGTGAAGCTGCAATGAATGCGCTAAGAAGTTTAAAACTAATCGAGGAATAATTATGACAATAATATCTCCATCCATTTTATCTGCTGATTTTGCAAACTTAGAGCGTGATATTAAAAAAGTAGAACCGTTTGTTCCTTGGTTGCATATTGATGTTATGGATGGGCATTTTGTACCAAATATTTCAATCGGTGTTCCTGTAGTTAAGTCAATCAGAAAAATAACCAATCTTTTTTTAGACACTCATTTAATGATTGAAAATCCAATTAAATATATTGACGCTTTTGCTGACGCCGGTTCTGATTTAATCACGTTTCATTATGAAGCAACGCTCGATAAAACCATTGAAACAATAGAAAAAATTAAATCTCGCAATTTAAAAGTCGGTTTATCAATCAAACCCAAAACAACAGTTGATGAAATTAAAAACTACATTAACCTTGTTGATATGATCTTAGTAATGACGGTTGAACCCGGGTTTGGCGGGCAAAAGTTTATGGAAGAAAGTGCCAAAAAAATTGCTGAAATTAAAAAGATTAATCCCGATGTTTTAGTTCAGGTTGATGGCGGAATTAACGATGAAACTGCAATAATTTGCAAGGATTATGGCGCAAATTCACTTGTTGCAGGTAATTATATCTATAGTGCACAAAATATTGAAAAAGCGATAGAAAAAATAAAATAATTAAATTATAAATATAAATCGTAAATTTTACTTGCGTAAATTAAAAGTGAAATAATGGCACTAACCGTTGCGCTAATTAAAACAGCGCCAGCCCCAATGTCTTTTGATAATTTTGCTAATTTCGCCCATTTATTTTTGTAATATGCATCAATCACAAATTCAACAACAGAATTAAACATTTCACACACCAAAACGAAAGCATTAGCAAAAAGAATAATGCAAAACTCAACTAAATTTACTTTTAAAAAGTATGCAATTGTTAAAGTCAAAGCCATAATTACAAGATGTTTTCTAAAATTTCTTTGCGAACGAAAAGCCAAACGAACGCCATTTAGTGCATACATTAAACTTTTTTGAAAACTTCTCGATTGAAATTTGTTCATAATTTTTCTATTACTCGATTTTGTACACCTACAACAAAATCGTAATCCTTTTTATCCAAATGGTCAAATCCAAATAAATGCAAAATTCCATGACAAATTAAAGTCAAAATTTCTTCTTCAAGGGTCGTTTTTGTTTGTTTTAAAGCAGTTTCAACACTCACGATAATTTGCCCTAAATCAGCAGTTTTTCGATAAATCACTGCGTTTTCATCATCAGCAAATAGCGAAAATGTGATAACATCTGTTGGGCAGTCTTTGTTTCTGTATTCTTTATTTATTTGATGAATAGTAGTATCGGTGCAAAAAGAAATATCAAAGCGTATTTTAGAAATTTTCTCATCAAATATTTTGCTCGATTTTAACTCAGGCATTTCAAGCATAATATCAAGCATCTGCTTAATTTTTTCTTTATAATTTTTTAAAACAATTTTTACACTATCAAGTTTTTCTAAAGTAAAAGAACTTTTTATAATGCTATTCATTTTCTTCCTTTTTATTTGACTTTTCTTGAAGCTCTTGAATTTTTCGCTCAAATTCGTCGTCTTGTAGCCCTTGAATTGCAAATTTGTTTTTATCTTGCAGTTCATTCATAACACGCTCTTGATATTTAATTCTGTCATGTTGCATACCACGAAGAATTTTATTAAATGTCATAGCGATGATTTTAATATCCTTTAAAGTCAATGGACTATCAGATAATTGACCGTCATTTAATCTTTCTGTGAATATTTTGTTAACAATTGCTTCAATTTCCTCTTGAGTTGGTTTTTTTAATGAACGAACAGCGCTTTCAAGAGCGTCAGCAAGCATCAAAATTGCTGTTTCTTTTGTTTGTGGTTTTGGTCCTGGGTATCTAAATTGCCCCTCTGTAACGTTTTCAGCACCTTCTTGTTCTATTGCTTTATTGTAAAAATGACCTGCAAGACTTTCACCGTGGTGTTGAATGATAAAATCAATTATAACTTGAGGAAGTCCGTGTTTTTTGGCAATTTCAACCCCATCTTTAGTATGAAGCGTAATAACCATTTTACTTTGACGAGGAGTCAAAGTTGTATGAGGGTTTTCAACCCCAAAATATGATTGATTTTCAATAAAAAACAGTGGTCTTTGAAGTTTACCAATATCATGATAGAAAGCTCCCACACGAGCCAAAATAGAATCCGCTCCGATTGCTTGCGCTGCTGCTTCACACAAGTTTGCAACCATTAAACTATGATGAAAAGTTCCTGGAGCAGAACTTCTCATTTTTGATAATAAATCTTGGTTTTGGTCGGCAAGCTCGATTAAGGCATAAGGAGATACGATTTTACAAAGTTTTTCAATAATCGGAACAAAGAAAACAACAAGCATTGAACAAACTAAACCATTGATTATGCCGATAAATGGATTTTGAACATGGAGATGGAAAATTCTAGAAAACGCTTGTGTTTGAACTTCAAAAAATGCAATGAAAAACATTGTAAAAAACATTACTAAGCCAACTTGAAATCCTGACCAAATAATATCAAACCTTTTTGAATATGAAATTTTTGAAACTAAATAGCTTGAAGATAAAATTGCACATACAAAAGTAAACGTAAGTTGTGTATCAAAAAACAATGTTACGGATAAAATCGCAAGCAATAAAATCGAAACTAAAAACGATAAAACAGGATTAGTAAATATCGCAAGAAGTATCGTAAAAGCAGTAAAAGGCATTAAATAGTTTGATGTTAAATTACTATGAGAAATTAAAACGCAACTAAAAGTCAAAAGTATTGAAGATAAAGCCATATAGAGCATATATCTTGGTGTGTAGAATTTTTTTTCATATTGTCTAATGTATAAAATTAAAGAATACATTGTAAGGCAAACAAGTGCAAAAATGCCAAACACTCCGCTTTTGTTAAGCTCAAAGGCATTATAGCCCGATTGTTTTAGGGCATCTTTTTTTAACTGAGTTACTTTTTCACCCTCTTGCAAAATGGTATCGCCTTTTTTATATGTTACCGTGTAAGGTTTAACGGCATTTTTGGCGTTTTTTCTTGCAATATCTGTTGCATAATCATCCATAATTAAATTAGGGATAATGCTGTGCTCAATTAAACTCATAATTAAAGGATATTGAGCTTTTTTGGTGTGAGTGCCTAAGATTTTATTTACTTTTGTTTCATCTAAAAAAGAGCTAATATCAGTATCAAAAACGCCTGTTGACAATAATTCATCTAAAACAAGTCTAGTGCTGCTAAAAGCAGAAGATAATACAGTTTCGGGGCTTGATAAAATATATGCTATTGCCTCATTTTTACGATTTAAGTCAGTAACATTTAAAAAAGTATATAGTTCTTTTCTTTTTGCTTCACTGCTTGTTTTTTCATTTTTAATTTGTTCAATTTGATTGATAACTCTATCTAGGTCGCCTTTAATATAGCTTTCTTCAACAGGAACTATAATCGGTTTAATTTTATTTGCTACTTCACGTTTAATTATTTCTGTTCTTTGCTTATCAACAACTTGAAAAGTATTTTTAGCATGAATTGTTTTAGTCGCAATTCCGTTTTGAACAATATCTTGTAATAAATAATACCTAACAGACAACAACGATGTGATTATAATTGCAACTAGTAAAAATGCACTAAATGCGGCAGGCTTAGAAGATTGAAAAATATCATCCCCTTTTACAATATTAAAAAAATTTTTCATAAGTAATCTAGTCCAAAACTTGCGTAATACTTTAATATTATACAATAAATTTATTTTTCTTATATACTTTTATATTATGAAAAGAATTATTGTTTTATTAGGATTAGTATTATTTTTAACTTCTTCTTATGCAAGCGCAAGGCAAAATTTAAGAGAAGTTTTTAAAAATAACGAAGCTATTATTTACACCTTAAATATCAGAAACTTTGCTTCAGTTGATAAAGATTATAATGGCATAATTGAAGTTGAAAATGGTGATAAAATCGGGACTTTTGTTGGTGCTAAAGAAAAATTAAAAGATTTAGCCATGCAAAATATAAATACAATCTATCTTCTTCCAATCACCCCCGCAGGCAAATTAAAAGCCTTAGGCACAGCAGGTTCTTTGTATGCTATGGATGAATTTGATAAAATTTCACCAGAATTAGATGAACAGAATAATGACAAAACAGTTTATCAAGAAGCTCGTGAATTTATTGAAGAAGCTCATAGATTAAATATGAATGTAATTTTAGATTTACCAAGCTGCGGTTCTTATGATTTAGCGTTAAGAAAGCCTGATTGGTTTATTTTAAATAATAAAAAAGAGCCGATAATTCCTGCTGATTGGACCGATGTTCGCCTTTTTAAAATCTACAATCAAGATAGAAGCTTAAACAAAACTACTTTAAATAACTTTAAAAGCTTTGTTGATATGACGCTTGAGCTTGGTTTTGATGGAATTAGAGCAGATGTGGCTGCAATTAAGCCACCAAATTTTTGGAGAGAAATCACCAAATACGCAAGAAATAAAAACAAAAACTTCTTTTTCTTAGCAGAAGCTAACGTTGAATGGGATAACCCAGCACCTAATGGAGTTAGTTATTATAGCTCAGTTCCTGAGCTTCTGAGTGCTGGCTTTGATAGCTATTATGCTTCTTGGAGCGATTTTAAAAATGTTAAAACAAAAGCTGAATTTGAAAATAAGATTAATAAAAACTTAAAAATTCTAAAAAGATACAAAGATAAATCCACGATTTCTGCTTTTGCAACGCACGACCAACAAGCACCAATTTTAAGGGGTAAAAACTACTGGAATATGGTTCTTTGGCTTAATGCCACTCTAAAATCAAATATGTATTTCTTAGATGGTTTTAGTGTTGGTGATGATTTTACTTACGATTATGAGGGTAAAATAGCTTCAAGAAGCTATACAGATGATGAATTTTACTTTGTTCATTCCGGAATGTTTGATATTTTTAACTATAACGCACAAGTTAGAGCAAAATATCCATATTTAAAAAATAATTATCTAAAAGCAATTAATTTTAGAAAAACGCAACAAGATTTAATTCAAAATGGCAAATTTAACTTCTTGAAACACAACAATAACAATATTTTTGCTTATTCAATTACAAACAAAGAAAAAGAGCTAATTGTTGTCGGCTCTCTTGATGAACAAAATATTCAAAAAACAAGCGTTAAATCAAAATATCTTCAAAAAGAAAGCTTGTTTTCTTTAATTCACACTAAAAAACATCCGCAACTAAACCAAGATATGATGGAAGTTGAGCTGGAGCCATTGGAAATTCAAGTATATTTAATTAGTCTAGCAGGTTTTCCAATAAAGTAGCGTTTTTTTCATCTTTTGGAGCAGCTGCTCTTGATTTTTTAAGATATGCTCTAAGAGCTTCTCTGACTAGTTCAGAGCGAGTTCTTTGCTCTCTTTGCGCCATTTCATCAATAGATTTTAAAAATGTATCTTTCATTGAAATTAAAATTCTAGCCATAAAATAAACTCCTTTGTTTTGGATTATAACATATTTTTGTATAGTTTTGTAAAAATTTGCGATTTAAATATAAAGTAAAACTTTCTTAAAGTCGAATAAAAAAATAAAGGAAGGTTATTTTGTCGGAATTTAATGAGATAAGATTAAATATTCCAGCTCCAAAGCTCGACACCCCAACTTCTGCAAAACCTGTTGAAGCAGCTTCGCTTGAACAAAATCATTTTTCAGCGACAAATAATAGCGAAAGCACTAATTTTGAAGTTAAATACGATTTAAATAACGAAGAAACTCAAAACCTCCTTTTTAAAGCCTTACAAAATCAAATTGATTTATTAGATAAGGAATACAACACCGCTAAAAATTCTAATGGCTGGGCTTCTGGCACTTGGGATTGGGTAAAAAACACTTTCAATTTTGGTGCATCAAGCGAAAAGGCGCAAGATGAAATAGAAAAAGCTAAAAAAGAACTTAAAAAGGTTGAAAATAAAGAAATAGATATCAAAGAAGCATATAAAAACATTATAGGACATGAGCCAACAGATGATGAAATTGATAAACTTTTAAGTGGTGAAATTACTTTAAAAGAAATTTCTAGTGCTGGCGAAAGCCTTAACAATTATCAAGAAGGGCAAAAAATGTCCACAGACGTTGTGGCGGATATCGTATCTGGTATTGCCTCTGTTGGGGTTGTTGCTTTTGGAACAGCTCTTGGAGTTTGCGCAGCACCTTTTACTGGCGGCGCTTCCTTAGCTTCAATCGGCGCAGGGGTTGCCTTGGCAGCTACAACAGGTGCAGCAGTTAAAACAACAATTAAAGCAACTGACTGCATTAATAACGAAAAAGAATATTCAGCGCAAGATGCTTTATATGATATTGTGACCGGTAGTTTTAACGGCGCAATGGGTCCAATTTCAAATGGCGCAGGTGGTGCTGTTGGTACTGGTATTATGAAGCTTGCAGGCATGGAAGCCCTTGAAACAACAGCAAAAACTGCTCTTAAAGTGGCAGGCGGTGAAGTTGTTGAAGAAATTATTGAAGAAAGCGCTGAAGCGGTTGTTAAAAACACAGGAAAAACACTATTGCAAAAAGGTGCAACAATATTGGCTAAAGGGTTTGATATGGCAACAGATGGTACATTATCTGGTGCTGCGGATGGTTTTTCTCGTGCTGCCGCTGAAGGTAGATGGGAAGATATTCCGCAAGACACTTTCAATAACGCAGTTGGCGGATTTTTTGCTTCTCCTATTATTTCAACAGGCTTTAATATGGCAGGAAAAGCCGGCACTAAACTTGCAAATACTAAAGCAGGCGAAGCAGCTAAAGAATTAGTTTTTGATAATCTTTCTAAAGTTGGCGATTATTTTTCAGATTTAACACATCAATATACCCCAAATTTAGCTAATAGTTTAGATAATCTAGGCACAACAATTAATGATAAACTTACAATATCAGCAATTAATAAAGCAGTTGTTCAAAACTCCGATGATAGCTTATCTGTAACTATTGGAGATTATGTTATTAACGTTGCGAGCGATGAAATCCCTGATGAAATTAAAGGGGATAGTCTTAAAATTTATTCTTGGCTATCACAAGGTCTAGAAAGCTTTAAAGCTGCTCCTTTAGCGCAAAACTTGGCTGACGAAGCAAGCGAAAGTGCAACAAGAGCTTACACTTTTAATCCTGAAACTAATGAATTAACTCCAGCAAAACCAAAAACAAATGCCAAAGTTGAAAAAGTTGTGCTTGATTATCCTGGGGCCGGGGATAATGTTGGAGCTGAATTGAGGGGGGTTGCTTCAGAAAACTCATTAAAATATGATAAATATAAAAAATATATAAATACCACTGGGACAAACGGAGAAAAATATGTAGTAGATGAAAAAATTTGTATGTATGATGAAGAAAAAAATGCAATATCTATTTTTAAATTACAAGGAAAGCCTGGGCACGAAAAAGAAGTTTTGGATATGCAATTAATTCTTGATGAAAATAACAAAATTGCGTACATTAAAGAAAAATTTAAATTTAATACAAAGAAAAAAGAACAGAGTATGACATACAATGTTTATGAATATAGTGCAAATGGAGAAAGAAAGAATATATCCTATATGGATACATATAGTTTAGATGGTACCCAATTTTTACATAGAATTAACTATGATGAAAACGGAATGTGGGTAAATCGTTGCAGTCAATATGATGAAAATTTGAAAAGATTTAATTTAATAGAAGAATTTGGTCCAGATGGTCATACAATTGTAAAAACAAAAACATATATCGATGATTTTATTGTTGAAAATGATTTACAACGCGGCATAATAACTAAAATTGATGGCACAACACATAGGATAATTGAACAATCGATAAATGATGTCAAATTTGAGTTCGATTATCAAAAAGGTACCATTACAAAAACTGAAACAAATGGAGCAAAAACAACTGAATTAGATTTAAGTTTATTGTCTGATGGTAAAATTCAATTTAAAAAAAATCCTGAATTAATTTTTACTCCAGAGGAAAACGGTTTTAAATTTTCTGTTTCTGATGATGAAAAAAATAGGCTTTCACTTTTATATGGTCAAGAAAAAACAAAAATATTGCTTGAAAAAATCGAAAACGCTAAATTTGATATAGAAAATTTAGTAAATGCTGAATTTTCTTTAGGACAATTGACACCCGAACAATTATCATATTGGCAAAATAATCGAACAGAATTTGCATATTATAAAATGGAATTAGGTCTAGATGCACAATTGAACTTATCTAACGAACAATTTATTTGTTTGGTTGAAGAATGCAAAAATAACAATATCATAATCCAAAAAACAAAAACTGGGGATTTAAAAATAAATACAGTTAAAATTACTAAAGAAAATATTGAAGATTTTTCGCATTTTTTAAATATAGCAAACGGAAAATATTTTGAATATTTAAATAAAAATATTCAAGAAACTGCAGATTTTTTTAACATACTTTCACAAAGAACCGATGAAAATAGTTTAAATATTAATGGTTGTGATAGAAAATATTTGTTTGATTATAAAGAACAAATATCGGACGGACAATGGGAAATTATATTGCAAACAATGCGTAAACAAGAACAATTAATGCATGATATAGTTAGATTTTACAAGTATCAAGGTGATAAAAAAATTAATGGAGCGCTTACAGAAATAAAAAATAATCCAAATGCAGAAATTGAAAAAGAATTAAAAAATATAATAAATGCTTTGTCAAATTATATGAAGAATAATCCAACAAAAACCACAACACATGTATACAGAGGAGAAGGTTATAGTGTACTCAATTCTATTTATTTACAAGATGGAAGAAAATTATCTGATGCGCTAAAAAGTGCCATTACACAAGAAGAAATTGACGATATTATAATGCAAGTTAATAGTGATTTAATATCTAAAGACTATATTGCCACCCAAGAACGCTTTATGTCTACTGCCTTTTTCGAATATGCAAGTTTTCACAAAAAACCAATATTATGGGATATAGAAGTTCCTGCCGGAACTGAAGGCATATTTATAGAAGGGTTAAACAAAACTGGCAGATGTATTGATGAATGCGAATTCTTATTACAACGCAATTCTTTTTTAAGAATTATGGGTATAAAATATAACAATGTTACAAAAAGATGGGATATAAAAGCACAAGTTTTATCTCCTAAAAATATTGAAGATATAAAATAAAAAGGAAAAAAAATGGATATTTGGAACAATACTAAAAAAATGAATTTTCAATCTAGCAAAAATAACGAAACTAGACAATATATAAATCAATTTTGCTCTCAACAAGAAGACAAATTTACAGCAGGTGATATTGATTCAAAATATAGCACCAACAAAAATCTTGCTTTTGAAGAGTTTTCAATTAAATATTATCCAGAAGATGAAAAAAAAATGTCATTAATGTCAATAGCGGAAAAAATTGAATTTGCTACTGAATTAAAACGCCAAGGAAAATTTTTTGTTATTCCAAAACAAGCGGATTAATATTTTAAATCAAATTCTTCTATTTCATCTGATTTTTTAAAAAGATCAGATGAAAGCATCTTTATTTCATCTGATAAGCATATATTCTTAATCCAATTTTCCGGTATAGTTTCGGCACCCAATTTTGCACCCAATATATTGCCTGTAATTGCTCCAGTGGTATCACTATCTCCCCCATGATTAATTGAAGCTATAATACCATTGGTAAAATCATTCTCATATTTTAATGCACAATAAATGGCAATCCCCAAAGCTTCATCCGCAACCCACCCTTTGCCAATTTTTGCAATAGCAAAAGGGTCTTTGCTATCTATGTCTAACTGTTGTTTTGCAAATGTTATCTTTTCTAACGTATTTTGATGATTTTTATATTTAATTAATATTTCGCTAGCTTTTAATATTGCCGTATTTAAATCCTCTCCTTGAGTTAAGTAAGCTATTATTCCAGCAAAAACACCTGCAGGTAGAAATCCATCAGGGTTTCCATGTGTCATAGCTGCACATTTACAGGCAATTTTAAAAGCAAATTCTGGATCTTTATAATATTTTAAACCTATAGGAGCAACCCGCATTAAACCACCGCTTCCCTTTTTGTCGTTTATTGGGCATTCCATACTTCCATAAGCTCCACTTTTAATAGAACTAATACAAGTTACACCTGGAGATCTTCTTGAATATAATTTATCGTTATTAGCTAACCAACCTTTAGTGTTTTTGGGTATATTTTTACTTTCCTGAGTTATAATCCATTTTTTATAAGATTCGAATATGTGTTTTAATATTATTTCTTCATTTTGGGTATCTGACGAAGATATAAGACCATCAGCCGTAAACATTGTCATTTGCGTATCATCAGTAATATCTGTTTTAAATCCTTGAAAAGATTCAAATCCTTGGACACCCTTTTTTCCAAATTCTTTTTGAATTCCTATATACTTAGAAAATTCTATTGGCGCACCCAAAGCATCACCAATTGCTCCACCAAGTAAACAACCCTCAAAACGTTTTTCTGGAATTAAAATTTCTTTTTGCCTGCTTGAAAAATTTATTAAGGATCTATTGTAAATACTCAAGGGATCATTTGATAAATTTATACTTAAAGCAGTGTTGGTACATTTTTTATTATTTGCAGTTTTATTATCAACCAAATGAAATTGTTTTAAATTATTTTTCAAAAAAGAAACTTGCATAAAAATCCTTAGTTGCCATTCTTATAAAGTGCTCTGAACAAATAAATTTCTTTTTATCATTATTTTTTTACATTTCTTCACAAACTCTACCCACCCATCCAATTCATTTTCCCAACCTCCTGAATAAAAATCTAATAAAAGGAGGTTATATGACGCACATATTAGAACTATACAAATGCAAAATTTGTGAAAACATTGTTGAAGTTGCTCGCTGCGGAGCGGGGAATTTGGTTTGCTGTGATGAGATAATGAAATTAGTAGAAGAACAAATTGCGCCAATTGAAGATGCGCATTATGCTCATATTGAAAAATTGGATGACATGACTTATAAAATTCATTTTAACCACCCAATGACGCAAGAACATCATTTTGAATTTATTGAAGTAATTTCTTACGACAAAAAATACGTTAAAAGAAAACATTTAAAAATTGATGAAACACCTGAATTAAGCTTCAAATGCGAATGCAAAGAGGGCTTTTATGTGAGATTGCACTGTAATATCCACGGTTGTTGGGTAACTAAAAGCGAGGTAAAGTAATTGGAAACAAAACTGCTTAGCGCTTTCAACAAACAAATTAACCACGAATTTTACAGCGCATATTTATATTTTGCAATGTCGACTTATTTTTCTGAAATTGCAATGCAAGGTTTTTGTGACTTTATGAAACATAAAACAAGCGAGAAGCTCCAAAGCGCTCAAAAAACTTATGATTATTTAATTTTAAGAGATGAAAAACTCATTTTTTCTAAAATCGAAGAGCCATCTGCCGATTGGATAAATGTTTCGGATGTTTTTTCTTCTGCACTATCACATGAAGAATTTATGCTAAGTCAAATTAAAGAACTTTATGAAATCGCAAACGAAGTAAACGACATTGCCGCAATGGAATATGTTTCAAAACTATTAGATGAACAAGTAAGGTGTGTTGGATGTTTTAGAAAATTAATTTTTAGAATTAAAAATGCAAACATCATAACAGCAAACATTGAACATCTTGATAGCGTTATAAACAGTCTTAATTAAAGACTTTTTTACAATATTTTGAAATAGAACATTTTTCACAATTTGGTTTTTGAGGTTTACAGAAATTTTGCCCATGGGTAACTAAAAGCGTATTAAAATCTATCCAATGCTTTTTGGGTAAAATTTCTCTTAACTTCATCTCTGTTTCATCGGGAGTTTTTGTTTTTAAACAACCAAGCCGATTGCAAATTCTATGCACATGAACATCAACACAAATTGCAGGTTCGCTAAAGCCTTTTGCAAGGACTAAATTAGCTGTTTTTCTTCCAACACCTTTAAATTTAGTTAATTCTTCAATGGTTTTAGGAGTTTTAGAATGATATTTTTCGACAATTTCTTTTGATAGTTCGATAATTTGGCTTGCTTTATTTTGATAAAATCCTACAGGATAAATTGCGTTTGATAATGTTTCAAGGTCAATTTTGGCAAAATCATTAGGAGTTTTTCCAAGCTCAAGCATTCTTTTAGCTGCGCCAATTGTAATTTTGTCATTTGTTCTTAAAGACAAAATACAACAAATTAAAACCAAATACGGGTCAGCTAGATTTTCCATAAAATCAACAAATTCACTATGAAGCGCTTTACCTTCAAGGTAATCATTTTTTAAATTTAAAACAATATTATCAAAATCCATGATAAAATAATGATAAGGAGAAAGAGAAAATATGGCAACAATTGAAGAAATTACGGATAATAATTTTAACCAAAATGTTTTAGAGCAATCCGGCGTTATTGTGGTTGATTTTTGGGCACAATGGTGCGGACCATGCAGAAAATTGACTCCATTGCTCGAACAAATTCAAAACGAATTTAAAGACGAAATAAAAATATTTAAAATTGATGCTGATAAAAATATTAATTCTGCTAAAGAATTTGGAATTTCTTCTCTGCCAAGCGTTTTAATTTTTAAAGATGGCGAAGTTAAAGAGTTTATGGCTGGCATGATGCAAAAAAGTGCTATCGTTTCTAACATCAAAAAGTATTTATCTTAGCGAAGAAAATCCCTAGAAAATTTGTCGCAGAGACAATTTTATAATTTTACGCAAAAAAACGAGGGTTTTCACCCTCGACTAAAAAATTTGCGTAATTTAAAACGTTTACCGGAGTGGAGCCGTATAGAAAACGTTAATGCGTCGAGCATTGACGTTTTTAGGCGCAACTGTCGATGAGCGACGTAAGAGTTTGCGATAGCAAACTC
>SUTT01000026.1 GCA_015152565.1 Cyanobacteria bacterium SIG27 | reverse complement strand
AATTAAAAAGAATGTTAGAAACACCGATATTTTAGGGCGTTATGGCGGTGATAAAATCGCAATTATCATGCCAAACACTACAGAAGATGAAGCAAAATATGTTTGTGAGTTTTTATTGTATAACTTGGCTTGCACTATGTTTGATGACTTGGGACAGCTAAAATTCTCTTGTGGAATTTCAATGTATCCTAAATCAACAAATAAACAAGAAAAGCTTACAATTTTAGCCGAACAAGCTTTGTTTATTTCAAAAAGTAAACGTGCTCAATCTGGTCAATCTGAAATTGTAACAACGTCAGACTATAATTTCTGGGATGATGAAGCACTAAAATGTTTTGCAAAAGTTTTAACAAAAAAACATGCAACAATTGGTATTGATATTGAAGAAGAATTAATTAATCAATTCCATAATGAAAATATCGTATCAAATGAACATTTATTAGATGTTGTATCATCTCTAGCAAGTACAATTGATGCTAAAGATACTTATACGAAAGGTCACTCTGCAGCGGTTTCAAGATACGCTGAGGCATTAGCTAGAACAATAAATTTGCCTGAAAATGAAGTAGAGCGAATTAAACTTGGTGCGCTATTGCATGATATTGGTAAAATCGGCATTCCAGAGCATGTATTAAGAAAACCAACAATGTTATCGGATGATGAGTGGGCTATCATGAAACAACATCCCGCAATTGGTGCTGATAAAGTTTTAAAACCAAACAAATCATTACATGATTTAATTCCTATGGTTAAATATCACCATGAACACATTGATGGCTCAGGTTATCCTTTTGGTTTAAAAGGTGATGAAATTCCTATGTCGGCTAAAATTGTTGCTGTAGCAGATGCTTACCATGCTCTAATTTCAGATAGACCATATAGAAAAGGGTTATCCGTTCATAAGGCTTGCGAAATTTTAAAAATGGGTGCAGGTGTTCAATGGGACAGGGAACTAATTCGTCAATTTATTATTATTGCCCCAAGTTTAGCTACAAATATTTAAAATAATTTTGTTTTTAAACCAAGTTTAGCTAGTCTATATAGTAAACTTACTTTTAAAACTCCAAGCCCATATTTACAAGAGCGAATAAAATTGATTGAACTAGCACCATCAAAATATTTGGTTGGACAAGAAATTTCGCCAATTGAAAAGCCTTTATAATAAATTAAAGCCAACATTTCGTTATCAAAAATAAAATCGTCGCTCATTTTATGATATGGCAGACTTCTTAATGTTTCTGCGCTAAAAGCTCGATAACCTGTGTGGTATTCTGATAGGTTTTTGTTTAAAAAGAAGTTTTGAAAAGCAGTTAAAAATTTGTTTGCAAAATATTTATATTTTGGCATTTTAGAATTTTTTGCGCTGCCAACAAGCATACGTGATGCTATAGCGCAATCATAGTTGTCGTAAGCAATCATCGAAGCTAGCGCTGGGATTAAATTTGGGTCATATTGAAAATCAGGATGAAGCATAATAACAATATCTGCTCCTAATTTTAGGGCTTCATTGTAACAAGTTTTTTGATTTCCGCCATAACCCAGATTTTTTTCGTGTGTTATAGTTTTAATTCCTATTGTTTTTGCAAGTTCAACAGTATTATCTTTTGAACAATCGTCAACTAAAAGAATATCATCTACAATATCTTTTGGTATTGCTTCAAATGTTTCTTTTAAAGTAGCCTGCGCATTGTACGCAGGCATTACTATAACTATTTTTTTATTGTTTATCAAATTCTATACCTTAGGTAAATTTCTTAATTTTAAGTGAAGTTCTCTTAATTGTTCTTCAGAAGCTAAGCTTGGAGCATCTGTCATTAAGTCTTTAGCTGCTGAATTTTTAGGGAATGCGATAACTTCTCTGATTGATTGAGCTCTTAATAAAAGTGCTACTAATCTATCAAGACCAATAGCTAAACCACCATGTGGAGGTGTGCCGTATTTGAATGCGTTAACTAAAAATTCAAATTTATTTTGGATGTCTTCTTGCGATAATCCTAATGCATGGAATACTTTTTCTTGGATTTGCGCATCATGGATTCTTATTGAACCGCCACCAAGTTCATTTCCGTTGTAGATAATATCATAAGCAATTGATTTTACGTTACCTTTATCATTTTCTAGCTTATCAATATCTTCTAGCGCAGGCATAGTGAATGGATGGTGAACTGATTTAAATGAACCATCTTCTAAGTCTTGTTCAAATAATGGGAAATCCACAACCCATAATAGATCATGTAATGATTCATCAATCATGTTTAATTTTTGACCGAAGTATAATCTAAATCTTCCTAAAACATCAAAAACGATTTTTGGATGATCGGCAACAAAGAAGATAATATCGCCTTTTTGCGCTTCGCCACGTTCTTGGATAGCTTTAACTTGGTCTTCATTTAAGAATTTTAGAACTGGAGACTTAACTTCGCCATCTTCCATATAAGTTATCCAAGCCAAGCCTTTAGCACCAAATGAAATAGCTAGATTTCTAACATCATCCATTTCTTTTCTAGAATATCCAGCAATACCTGGGATTTTGATGGCTCTAACTGTTCCACCTTTAGCGATAACTGCCTTGAATGCTTCAAAAGTTGATTGTTCCATAATATCTGTTACATCAAACAATTCTAAGCCAAAGCGTGTATCAGGTTTATCTGAGCCATATTTTTCCATAGCTTCTTTATATGTAATTCTTCTGAATGGAGCTTTTACTTCAACACCTGCTGCTTTAAAAGCATGTTCGATTAAGCCTTCTGTCATTTTAATAACATCATCTTGAGAAACAAAAGACATTTCCATATCAACTTGAGTAAATTCAGGTTGTCTATCTGCTCTTAGGTCTTCATCCCTGAAACATTTTGCGATTTGATAGTATTTTTCAAAACCTGAAACCATTAAAAGTTGTTTAAAGATTTGAGGTGATTGAGGTAGAGCATAGAATTTGCCATCATGAAGTCTTGATGGAACAAGATAATCACGAGCACCCTCAGGGGTTGCTTTAATTAAAATTGGAGTTTCAACTTCCATAAAATCTAAATCGTTTAAGTAATTTCTAATTGCTTTTACGATGTTGTGACGAAGTTGGAAATTGTTCATCATTTTTTCACGACGTAAGTCTAAATAACGATATTTTAAACGAACATCTTCTGAAACATTGTCATCTTCCAAAACGAAAGGTAATGTTTGAGCAGCTGATAAAATAGTAACATTAGTTGGATACATTTCAATTGTGCCTGTTTTTAGTTTTGAATTAATTGTTTCATCAGGTCTTTTTGAAACTTTACCTGTTACTTGAATAACATATTCTGATTTAACTTTTGATAAAACTTCGTGTACTTCAGGGTTAACTTGCGGGTCAGCTACAAGTTGAAAAAGACCTGTTTTATCCCTTAATTCAACAAATATAATTCCGCCTAAATCACGAATTGTGCTTGCCCAGCCAGCAAGAGTGGTTTCTTGCCCAATATGAGCTTCCGTAAGTTCAGTACAACCAATTTTTTTATAAGTTAATTCCATTTTTCCCTCTCGTTTTATGTATTGTGCAGTTAAATTATAAAATAAACATATTATTTTAGCCAAGTTTTTTTAAAATATGGGTGGCGTTTGGATGTAATTTGCTTCAAGTTTTAAATAATTAAATTCCTCTTTGTTTTGCGTTTGGTTATATTTGTCAATTGCTATATTTATCATAATTTCACCAAGGTTTTTGTCTATATCTTCAAAGCAAAGCGCATTTTCAAAGATTTTAGAACAGTTTTTGTCGACTAAAAGTGAATTATTTTGTATTTTTTCTTCAATTTTATCTTTATAAATTAGCTCAATTTTTTCTTTTGTACCAAAGAAAAACATATCACGTCGAGCATCCATTAAAAGCACATTTTTATTAAATGCGTTTAATAAAATTTCAGCAGTATTTAAACCAATTAAAGGCAAATTCAACTCTCCTGCCATGACTTTTGCAACGCTCATTGCAACACGAATTCCCGTAAAACTTCCAGGACCACAATTTACTGTTATTGCGTCTAATTTTTTTAATTCAATTGAATTTTCAGAGCAAATTTCTTTTATTTTTGAAATTAAATATAAGCTATGATAGTTTTCATCGCTTTTTATTATTTTGCTTATGATTTTATCTTCGTATTTTATAGCTAAATACGAGTTATTTAGTGCTGAGCAGATTGCTAAAATGTTCATTATTTCACCTTTTTAGATAATTTATTTAAAAATTCATCATTTATTTGAGTGTTTGAGTTAAATGTAAAATATCTTATATCTAAATCGTCTTCATCATATTCAACGTTTATATTGAGAGCATTTGGCGGAATTTCGTCTTGCCCAAATTCTGCCCATTCAACAAAAGTCAGTTTCCCGTTTTTAGAATATTCTCTCAATTCTTCGACGATTGATTTTAGTCCTTTTTCTTCAAGACGATATAAATCAAAATGATAAATCGGGCAAAGTGCTGATTTGTATTCGTTTAAGATAACAAAACTTGGGCTTGTGATTTTTTCATCTACTTTTAAATATTCTAAAACAAAGCGCACAAATTGAGTTTTGCCTGCTCCAATATCTCCTGTTAATGTCACAAAAAGACCGTTTTTATCTAATGTTGAAGCAAAGTTTTGCGCAAGGTTTTTTGTTTGTTCTAGTGAAGTTACTTTGATTTTCATAAGTAGATTTTACATTAAAAAATTGTTAATTAATGTAAACAATTCTTTTAAATTTTAAAGAATAACATTAAACATGTCGATATCTATACTGAGGTTAGTAGACAAATAAGGATATGACAGATGAATTATGAACAAGATTTAGAGTTATGTGAATATAACCCAGTTAGTGTGGCTTATGAAGAAGAATTAAGAACATTGGCAAAATTAATTGAAGTACCAACAATGAGCTTTTTTCAAAGACTTATGCAAAAAATTGTTATAGCTCATTCAACAAACGTGTAGAAAATTTAGATTAAATTAATTGTAAAGCCCTGAGTATTCAGGGCTTTGTGGTGTGTTTACAAAATAATATATTTTATTGAATTGAAAAATTTATGCAATATAATATCTAATACGTAAGCTGGGTCGGAATTAAAAACCTTACCAGCGATTAATAAAGATTAAGGAGAAAATGAAAAAGATGACATTAAAGAATTTTTTATTCACATCTGAATCTGTTACAGAAGGGCATCCTGATAAAGTTTGCGATCAAATTTCAGATGCGATTTTAGATGAATTTTTAACAAAAGATTCAAAATCAAGGGTTGCTGCAGAAACCACAGTTACAACTGGTATGGCTTTAGTTTGTGGTGAAATTACTTCTAATTGTTATGTTGATATTCCAACAGTAGTTAGAAATACAATTAAATCAATTGGCTATAACGGTGAAGAAGGCGGCGGTTTTGATTATAAAACTTGTGCGGTTTTAACTTCAATTGATGAACAATCAACAGATATTGCAGGCGGTGTTAATAAAGCATTAGAAACAAGAACAGATAATGCTGATACATCAAAAGATGAAACACTTGATATCGGTGCAGGTGATCAAGGTATTATGTTTGGTTATGCTTGCGATGAAACACCTGAACTTATGCCTCTTCCAATTGCGTTAGCTCATAAATTAGCATATAGACTAGCTGAAATCAGAAAACAAAGAAGAGTTAACTATCTTCGTCCAGACGGCAAAAGCCAAGTTACTGTTGAATATGTTGATGGAAAACCAAAAAGAATTGACACAATTGTTATTTCAACTCAACATGACCCAATAGTAAATGGTGTTGAAGACAATCAAAAAATTCAAGAAATCATCAGAAAAGATATGATTGAACTTGTAATTAAACCAGTGTTTGAAAATTATGATGTTAAACCAGATGAAACTACAAAATATTTAATCAACCCATCTGGAAGATTTGTAATTGGCGGACCTCAAGGTGATGCCGGTCTAACAGGAAGAAAAATCATCGTTGATACTTACGGTGGCTATTCTCGTCATGGTGGCGGTGCATTTTCTGGAAAAGATCCAACCAAAGTTGATCGTTCTGCTGCTTATGCTGCAAGATGGGTTGCTAAAAATATCGTCAAAGCTGGTTTAGCTTCAAAATGTGAAATTGAATTAGCTTATGCAATCGGTCAAGCTCAACCTGTTTCAGTTTTGGTTGATACTTTTGATACTGGTAAAATCAGCGATGAAGAGTTATCAAAAATCGTTTCTGAAACATTTGATTTAAGACCAGCCGCAATTATCAAACAATTTGATTTAAGAAATTTACCTGCTAAAAATGGTGGTAAATTCTATCAAAAACTTGCTGCTTATGGGCATGTTGGTCGTGAAGATTTCTTTGTGCCTTGGGAGCAAACTCAAATGGCAGAAGAATTAGCTAAAAAAGCTAATATATAATTACAATTGTAAAATATACGCTCAGCTACCTTTATTTTTTAAAGGTAGCTGTTGTATAATTAAGGCATGAAAAAATATAATCCAACAACACATATAGGGGAGCTAATATCTAAAACTGCTTTTGGTGATATGATGAAGGGAAATAAGATGGGTGCAGTTATCAAACATTCCACCATATTTTCTTTTTGGAATAACATCGTTGGTGCCAAGTTTTCAAAGTTTACAAAACCATATTCAATTAAATATAATAAACTTTATGTTAGCGCCAAAAGCCCTATTATTGTTCAAGAATTAAGTTTGTACAAAGCAAAAATTCTAAGGAATGTTAATTCATATTCAATGCCTTTAGGAATAGAAATTACTGATATAATTTTTAACTATAAAAATTATTGTGCAACAACTCCTGAAACTTTATCAAACCAAGTTGAAGATAAACCTGTTGAAATCACCAAGGAGCAATTACAAACAGTTTCTATTGATAATTCATTGCAAGAACAAATTAAAAAAAATGTTGATAGAATTAAATTTTTAAACGATGAGCAAAAGAAAAGCTTTGCCGATAAAATAGCATCAACTTATAAAGCGAAAAATTTGCAGGAATAATAGCAATTTTTACTTGAAAAGTTACTTTATATTATTAATTAGGAAGAGTATATGCAAAAAATAAACTTTTCAGTTAATAATATAAATTTTAAATCTTCTAAAAATATAAAGTCACAAAAACAGTCTTTTACTAGTAATTGCTCGTCAAATTATGCACCAATGCCTGTATATTTGGCACCTCCTTATGGGGTAGCGCAAAGAAATTACGTAAAATTAGGAGTAGATAAGCTTCCAAATGGACAAGAAGTGCATGTCTATAGGCTTTTAAATGGGCAAAATGTTCAAATTGTTAAAAAAGAGGGTGAAACCTCTGTTGTAACGCAAGTTAATGCAGGTGCTTTTGATGAAAAAGGCTATCCTCGAGGAATAGCACATTTTATCGAGCACAGCGTTTTCCACGGGTCCAAATCTCATAATTTAAACTTAATGGAAGAGCTGGATAAGATAACAACGTTTAATAACGCTTCAACAAGTTCCAAAGAAACAAGATATTATATGGATTTATCATCCGATACTCTTGAAGCACTGAATTATGCGCTTGATATTCAATCTGATATGTTGTTAAATCCAACTTTTTCTTCAATTGAAAAAGAAAAACCAATTGTTCAAGCGGAATATCAGGAAGATATGCTTGATGATTTTAATATAATGTATGAAAATTTATTAAAAATTTTATTTAGATATTCAAACACAAACGAAGCTTCTATCACTGGTAACAATGAAACAATTAGTTCTATTACTAAAGACGATATGGATAGATTTCATCAAAATTTCTATAAACCATCCAATATGACAACAATAATTACTTCAAGACATAATCCTGATGAAGTAATTAATTTAGTTGCTAATAATTTTGTCCCAAAATCTCCAAAAGATTACACTCCCGTTGTTAGACATCCTGTTTCTTTGATTGATAGAACAACAAGAAACGATATTATTACAAATAATTCTTCTGATGGCAGTGTTTATTTGAGTTTTGTTTGTCCAAATTTAAAAAGTAATTTTGAAAAATTAAAACTAGAAGCCTTGACTTCCATATTTTGTTCTCGATATATGTCTAATTTGGGTTTAGATATGCAAAGCTCGTCTGTTGGGCTCATAAGTTGCAGCGAATCTCTTGATGAAGATTTGAAACCAAATGAAGCAATTCAAGATTTATATCAAAAAATAATTGATTTCAAAACCAAGCCAATTTCTAATAAAGAAGTGGAAGATATTAAAAAAGATTTATTAAAAAATCTTGAGGTATCTTTTAATTCTGGTAACATTGCCGTTATGAAAAATATTTTAAATGTTATGAATGAAAATGGAAATTACATAACTTATGAAGCGTATAAGGAAATGATTGAAGCTTTAACGCCTGGTAATATCTATGAAATGATAAAATATTTAGATTTAAATAAAGCAGCAATTGTGGTTTCACATCCTAAAAATTCTACAATTGAGGAAATGCAAGAAACAAACCAAAAATTTCCTTATGTTCAAATGCCTATTGATATTGCAGGCAACGGCTTTAGGGTTGATTATCAGTTTAGCGAATGTTGCAATCAGCTTACTGGAGATAAGTTTTATTCAACAACTCTTCAAGATGGTTCTAGGGTATATGTTATAAATTCCCCTGATGATAATTGTGAAATTGACTGGAGATTATCGTGCGAAAATAGCTATTCTCCAAATCCTGCTTCAAAATATATTTTAAATTATCTTTATACTCAAAAGTTGATGTGTTTTGCAAATTATTCAACTCAAGATGAAATTTCTAATTCATTTACATGTGAAATGAAAGAGTTAGATGATGAAATTGCACGAATGAAGTCTTTTTCTCATCTTCAATTAAATCAAAAAGAATTTGAAGACGCAAAAAAAGATGCTCTAAAAGATATCGATGATATGTCAAGTAGTGCATTTAAGCAATATTGCCAATCTCTTTTTGGTGAAAAATATGCAACTTCTAAGGAATTTTTAAAACAACAAGTTGAAAAATTAACACTAAATGATATTGTTAGTGATTTAAATAATATGATTTTAAATGCTCAATCAAGCTATGTTATTAAAGCGCCGATTGCAAAATATCCTGCTTTGGCTCAAGATATCGCAAATATGCTAAATTGTCCTAATTTGCATTTTAAAAACCAAAATCAAGATACTCAGCTAAAAGCAAATACTGATAATGCAGCTTGCGTTGTAAGTGTCGATAATGTTAATCAAAATAAAATTGCACTAGGTTATAATTTTCCAATTTCAAAAAATCCTAAAGATTATTATATTTTCAGTCTTTTAGCTAAAGTAATTGCAAATAAAAATCATAATACAATACGTGAAAAAATGGGACTCGCATATTATTCTGGTGCTTTTTTTGAACAAAAAGGTAATCAAGGTATGCTAGTTTTGAATACTGAGGCAAGTTGTAATAATAAAGGTGATTTAGAAAAAATATTTACTCAATACGACGAGAATTTTAATTCAACATTAAGTGGTCAAATTGGCGAAGAAGAGCTTTTGTTTGCTAAAAATAAATTAAAAGGCTATTTAAAATCTTGTTTTAACGACAAAAATAATTCGCTGTTTGAACTACTGCACGAGTTTGCATTTGATTTAAATATGATAAATTCTTTAAATGAAGCCGGAGATATTATCGATTCTATTACGGTTGAAGATATTTATAGAGCAATTAACTATGTCGCTAAAAATAAGCCTCAAAAGATATTAATTGCAAAACAAAGTCTATTAGATGAAAATCAAGATTATATTAATAGCTTTGGTAAAATTGAAAAAAGATAATTTTAAAATATGATAGACAAACAAATAAATAAGTAGTATAATTTTTACTGCAGTAATTTTGAGGTAAATTAATGATTAAATTTTTAACTGATTTATTCCGACGTATGTTTTCTTCTTGTGAAAGAGGGCTTGTTTGCATACCGGTTGAAAAAGATTAAAATTTTAATTTAAATATATGCAAAAGACCTCTTTAAGAGGTCTTTTATTTTGTAAAAATATATTTATAATTTAGCCAATTTAAGCAATATTTTTTAGAAAAAATAGTTTTAATATAGTAAAGGTTAGTGAAAATGAATAATTTGAAATTAAATTTACAAGTAAATCGACGAGTTCAAAGATTAATGAACTTAATTTGGGGACTGTAGTTTTAGTTGTAAAGGGAAAATATGAAAGTATCAAGCATAGCAACAAGTGGTGTAAAATTATTATCAGGACTAGCAAATAACGAAGATTCTCTGGCGGCAATGGTCGTGAAAGACTGGATTGGCGACGGAGCAACAGTTTACACTTATAAGAAAAATGGCGGAAAAGATGACGCCAGAGAAAAAGCAATAGAAGAATTTGGAACGGGTGCAATTTGGCTTTTTGCAATACCTGCAATTAAAAAGGTGATAGAAAAAACTATTTATCCTGTATTTAAGCTAAACCCAGATTTTGACCCAAGATTATTAGATAAGCCTGAAACTCTTGAAAAAATGGCAAAAAATGCACTAGGGGATGAAAAGACTTTGTTTGATAAACTAAATCAATCAAACGATGTTATAAAAGGGCTTAAAAATTCGCAAATGTATAAAGCGTTTGCTGTTGGAAAGTTTGCAATAGCCACTTTAATTGCCGCTTGGGGTTTAACAAAAATCATTAAATTTAAACAAAAAACAACATCCGATAGGATTAAAAATGACAAAAAAGGAAAACATCAAAATTTTGCTTCTACTTCAAGCTCTGCTTTAGTACAAAATAGTGTCAATAAAAACAAAAATTTTGAAAGCTTTACAAGTAGCAAAAAGAATAATAATATCTCCTTTACTGGGGGGCTAAATCTTGCTGAATTTATGTATAATCCAATTAAAAACACTATGATTTTAGATGGTGTGATTGCAACGACTAGGCTAAAAGAAGCAAGAAAAGAAGAAAGACTTGAAGTGGCGTTTAAGGAAATTTGCCAAGTTGTATTTATTTATGGTCTAGCTAAGCCAATTCAATGGACTTTTGAAAAAATCGGCGATATGGCAAAATGCCCTATTAAATTAGACCCTAAAAACTTATTCGATAAAGATTTAATTAAAAAAATCGCAGATTCTAAAGATTCAATTGAAACCTTAGAACAATCTTCTAATATGATTGATACTTTGGTTGATTTCGCTAAAAATAAATCACCTTTAGTGGAATTGTTAAACAATGAAGGGCTGATTTCTTTAACTAAAAACGGTAATGTTAGTATGCTAAAGCCAATTGATGAGAGTGCTATTAAAAAAGCATTGGTTAATTTTAAAGAAATGAGCGCTGAGGAAAATATTAAAAATTTATCCAAAATAAAAGGATTTAAAACTTTTGCTGTTATTGCAAACGTCTTAATTGCGGCAGGAATTATGGGAATAATTCAACCAAAAATGACAATTTGGTTAAGAAAGAAATTGTTTGGCTCTAATGAAAACCCTGCGATAGCTCAGCAAGAAAAAGAAGCTTTAAAAGCTTAAACTTCAATAAATAATTTTCTTCCAACGATATTTGGTTTTCCATTGTAATATCCGGCAAAATATCCGCCTGCTACAGGCTGATTTTTGCCATACATTGAGCTTGAGCCAAATGTTGTGGATAAAAATGGATTTTCATTTTGTTCAGAAGCAAAAGGATTGTTTGATTTTGGAGCAACCTTAACAACTGAAGTTGTGTTTGCACTTGCTAGTGATTTTGTAATCATTGATACTAAATTTGTTAGCATAGTTAATCCTTTTTCTTCTTTTTAATTAAAATTTCATTTAAGTCAACAATTTTATTTTAGCATTGTTTTTAATTTTTAAATCAAACAAATGAGGGGCAATATTTAAATAATTGTTAACTTGTATTCAAATTTAAATTCTTATGATAGAATTAAATTATTAAGATGGCTTATATCATTTTTTATATATAAAATTAAATAAAAAATATTATTCGTCTATCTCATGGTGTAGATTATACGAGGATTAGGACAATTAATACTTTATTTTACTACATAATAATAGCAGTTTTAGTTGTTGCTTGTGCATCAATTACAATGCTACTTGTAAGACAAAAGGCAAAAGTTGAAGTTTTGGAACAAAACGAACAAAAATACATCAAAGACTTCAAAGAGAAAGAAGAATTTCTTAAAAAAGAAGCGCTAATTTCTGCTAAAGAACAGCTTCATAAAGAAAGAATGGAGCTAGATGAGCTTGCTCGTTTTAAAAAATCTGAATTTGATAAAATTCAATCAGAATTATCAAAAAAAGAAGATGAACTTGATTCATCTAGACAAGCCGTTGCAGACAAAGAAGCAAATCTTGATAAAAAATATCTTGAATTGGAAAAAAAAGAAGATTATTTAGCTGAAACAATAGCAAAACAAATAACAGAGCTTGAACGTGTTGCTCAAATGTCTAGAGATGAAGCTAAAACTACTCTTTTAAATCAATTAAAAGATGAATTAGCAACAGAGCAAATTCAATTAATTCGTGAAAATGAATTAAAAATTAAAGAAACAGCAGAAGAACAAGCTCGAGAAATTTTATCTCAAACAATGCAAAAATGCGCTATCGAGCAAGTTATTGAAACAAGTGTTTCTGTTGTATCTTTACCATCTGATGAAATGAAAGGTAGAATTATCGGACGTGAGGGTAGAAATATTAGAACCCTTGAAACCCTTACAGGAGTTGATTTAATCATTGACGATACACCAGAAGCTGTTGTATTATCTTCATTTGATCCTGTTAGAAGAGAGGTTGCTAAATTAACAATTGAAAAACTTATTCAAGATGGCAGAATTCACCCTGTTAGAATTGAAGAAGTATATGAAAAATCATTAAAAGAAATTGAAAATAAAATTAAACAAGAGGGTGAACGTGCAGCCGTTGACCTTGGAATTATGAACCTTAACAAAGAGCTTTCAAAAACACTTGGACGCTTATATTATAGAACAAGCTATGGTCAAAATGTTTTAAAACACTCAATTGAAGTTGGACAAATCGCTGGAATGCTTGCCGCTGAATTGGGTTCCGATGTTAAAGCAGCAAAAAGAGCCGGCTTATTACATGATATCGGCAAAGCAATTGACCAAGAACAAGAAGGAACTCACGTTCAACTTGGCGCAGACTTGGCTAGAAGATATGGCGAAAAAGAAGTTATTGTTCATGCAATTGAAGCCCATCATGATGATGTTGCAGTTAATACATTAACTGATGCTTTGGTTAAAATTGCAGATACAATTTCAGCTGGTCGCCCTGGTGCTCGCCGTGATACGCTTGAAATCTATATTAAACGCCTTAAAAAGCTGGAAGAAATTGCCAACAGCTATGAGGGCATTAAGCAGACATTTGCTGTGTCAGCAGGTCGAGAGGTTAGGGTTATTGTTCAACCAAATGTATTTGATGATGTTGCAAGTGCTAAACTTGCTCGTGATATCGCAAAACGCATTGAAGATGAACTGGAGTACCCTGGTCAAATTCGAGTAACTGTTGTTCGTGAAGCGAGAGTTACCGAAATTGCGAAATAGCAATTTAGGTTAATGCAAGAAAATTTTAAAGTATTATTTATAGGAGATATTGTTGGACGTGCAGGAAGAAATGCTGTTCAACATTTTCTCGTTGATAAAAACAAGGCAAAAGATTACGATTTTATTATCGCAAATGTTGAAAATGCTAGCCATGGTTTTGGTTTAACTCAAAAAAACCATGATGAGTTGATGTCTTATGGAATTAACGCTATGACATCTGGAAACCATATTTGGGATAAACGTGATATTGTTAATTTTATTGATGAAAGTCCTTGTCTAATTCGTCCTTATAATTATCATAAAAGCACTAGTGGAGTTGGTTATAAAATATTCAATGATAAAATTGTTGTTATTAACCTCTTGGGTAAAACTTTTATGCCACCAATTGATTGTCCTTTTGCTGCACTGGATGAAATTATTAACAACAAATTAAAAAATGAAACAAATTTAGAAAGTAAAATTATTTTTGTAGATTACCATGCTGAAGCAACTGCGGAAAAAATATGCTTTGCAAGATACGCTGCTGATTTTGGCGTAAGTGCCGTTATTGGTACTCATACGCATATTCCAACTGCCGATTGTCGAATAATTGATAATAAATTAGCGTATCAAACTGACGCTGGTTATTGTGGTAGCGTCAATGGTGTAATTGGTATGGAATATTCTACATCTTTAAAAAGACTAATGACTTCAATCCCTGAAAGGTTTGAAGTTGAAATGTCTTACCCTTATATACTTAATGGCTGCGAAATTGAATTTTGCTCTAATTATGCTACAAGTATTAATAGAATAAGTTTTGAATATAGTGTAGATGAGGAAAAGGAAAGTGAAGATTGATTTACATATCCATACAACTTATTCTGATGGAATGTTAAGTCCGACTGCAATCGTCGATACTGCTCTTGAATGCGGCTTAGATTGCATTGCATTGACTGATCATGATAATGTGCTTTCGCATAAGATTGCGACTGATTATGTTGATAAAAATGGTTTTAACCTTGAAATTATCCCAGGGGTTGAAATAAATACTATTTTTAAAGGCTATGAAGTTCATATTCTTGGTTATTTTATGGATAAGAATAATCAACAATTTATTGATTTAATTAATTTCCAACAAAAAGCCAGAATTGAACAAACTCATCAAATTATCGAACTTTTGGCTAAAAAAGAGGGGATTAAAATCAAGTTTGAAGATGTTCAAAAACTTGTTGCACCATTGGGCTCTATTGGCAGACCACATATAGCAAGAGCCATCACTTCTTGTGGTGGAAGCGCCAATATTATGGAAGCTTACGCAAAATATATAAACAATAATTCTGATGTTTATGTTGAAAGAAAAACTGTTTCTCCACATGATGCTGTAGAAATAATTTCAGAAGCTGGAGGAATTCCAGTTTTTGCTCATCCAATCGATGTTGATATAGCTGATAGCTTAACTTGCGAACTTGTAAATTATGGTTTAAGAGGCATTGAAGCATATCACCGAAAACACTCCCCTGCTGCAGTTGAACATTTTTCGACTCTGGCAGAGCGATATGGTTTAATTGTGACTGGCGGATCTGATTTCCACGCACCATCGTTAAACCATGGAACAATTTTAATGGGTAAAAATTTCGTTCCTGAATGGGTTTATGATAAATTAATTCGTGAGAAAAAAAGAATTGAGTTGGCTACTTAAAAATCATTTTTTAAATAGTTAAAGAGATTATGGAACTTTTCATTTAAAAGTTCCATTTTTTCTTCTTCATCTATTTCAATAGTTATTGTTGGAATTGAACGCTCTTTGCCACAATAAGTTCCAAAGCTTCCAGGTGTTGCGTAACCAATATCAGAGCTTACAGGATAGCCAATTATATTTGAAATTTTTTCTGCCAATTCTTGTGCTGGACCGTCATAATTTACGGTTTTATACGGGGCGTGGATGGTTATAATTGCGCCAAAATCGTTTCTATTAATTAAATCTACAAGATATTTTGTTTCTTTTTCGCTTGCCGGCTTTTCACCACCAAAATAGTTGCTATTTTTTTCTCCCAATTCCCAATTTTTTGTTGGGAAGTTGCGGTTTAAATCTACCTCATTTGCGTTTTTTCGCACCCCTGACGGGTTTAGTTTTGGAATAAAATAAAGAGAATTTTTTCCTGAAATTGGAGATTTTTCTAAATATGAATTTATGAAGTATTCCCCTTGTGGTTCATCCCCGTGGAAAGCCCCGATAATTAAAATCTTTTTATTAAAAAATTCTTTTTCTAGTTTTATCAATTCCATCATTTTATTCCTTGTTAATTTACAAATAAAAAGGACAGATTTTTTATCTGCCCTTTTTGAAATATTATTTAATTTTAACCTATTCTTTGAAACATATATCCAATGCCACGAGCAGTAAGAATTAATTCCGGGTTAGCTGGGTCTGTTTCAAGTTTAGAACGTAGTCTTGAAATATGAACATCAACTACACGAGTATCAATTCGATGGTCTGGCGGATATGCCCAAACGTGTTGTAGAATTTCGTTTCTTGAATACGCTGTTCCTGAATTGTTAACCAATAATTCTAATAAGCTAAATTCCATACCAGTTAAGCGAATTCTTTCGTTTTTGCGGTATACTTGACGTCTTGCTGTGTCAATTTTAATATTTCCTGTGGTAATAACGTTTTTAGTTGTTTTACCTGTTGGAATTGTAACGTCTTTAGAAACTGTTCTTCTTAAAACCGCTTTAACACGAGCTTCAAGTTCTTTAGGGCTGAACGGTTTGATAACATAGTCATCTGCACCTAATTCAAGTCCTGTAATTCTTTCTGAAACGTCGCCTAGTGCTGTTAAAATGATGATAGGAATATCTGAAACCCTTCTGATTTCTCTTGTTACTCCATAACCATCCATTTTTGGCATCATAACGTCCAAAATTACGATATCAGGGTTAGTTTTGTTAAACAATTCAACAGCTTCTTCGCCGTCTTCTGCTGTAACTACGTTGTAGCCAGCCATTTTAAGACGAGTTTCAAGAATTCTTCTGATACTTGCTTCATCGTCCACGACAAGGATTTTTTGCTTTGAATCGCCTTGTTCGCCTTGAATGTCTTTGGTCATTTCTCTTCCTTACTTATTCGTTAATATTACAATTTATATACTATTTTGAAGATATATTAACATAAATTAATTTTTTTTGCAAAAAGTAAATAACAAAAATTAATATACTTTTTGTTTAAATCTTAAAAAATAAAAATAAAATCAAATTTGTATTTAAAAATGTAACGAAAAGTTATATTATTGTATAAAATATTTCCCCTTTATTATATTATTACGATGGATATCCCCATAATAAGGAATTAGTTTAAATTGCAAAACAATTTCGAAAGTTTAGATAATTTAGAGTTAAGAGTGCAAAAGTCGTCTGTTGTTCAACAAAGAGCAGGGCTTGTTGCTGTTTACATGTATAAACAATTCATAGAATTTCATCAAGCTACGGTTAACACTAACGATATGTTTGGTAAAATTCTTGAAAATTTAGCTGTTGTTTTGGAATATCTTAAGCAATCGCTTAATATCAGAAACGTGCCTGTTCAAAATGTTAACTGTGTGATTGATTCAACTAAAACATTGGCAATTGTTACTGTTCTGTGGCACACAATAAGCTTTACTTGCAGGTTTAATATTTCGCCAAAGGCATTGCCTCAAAAAAATGGCTCACCAATTTTTTGCGGTAGAATTTTTGCTATTAATGGCGATTTTACAAAATTAATCAAAGAAGAAGATGATTATGAAAAGCAAATGGATATTCTATTGGCCAATGAAATTGCTTCTTTGTATGTTCCTGCCGAAAAAAATCAAGGTACTACAATGACTATTCGTCATAAAAACAATCAAGAAATTTTTATAAGCCAGCTTGACGCTCCAAGAGAATTTCTTTTAAAAGTTATTGAAATTGTTTGTGCTGGCGGCGAGTTTCATAAACAGAATGATGATAAAAAAGGCTTTTTGTTTTAAAGCCTAAAAATAATATTTATTAAAAAGCCCTCAAGCGAGGGCTTTTATTATTCTTCAATTTTTTCGATTATTATTTTTTCATCTCGATAATCCATTGAAAGCTTATCGTTTGCTTTGTAATTTCCCGACAAGATTTCTTCAGCCAAAACGTCTTCAACTTTCTTTTGAATTACTCTTCTTAGCGGACGAGCGCCATAGGTTTCCGAGTATCCTTCTTTTGCTAAATAATCTTTAGCTGCATCAGTTACTTCAATTGTTAAATCTCTTTCTGAAAGACGTTTAAATAAATCTTTCAACATTAAATCAACAATTTCTCTGATTTCTTCTTGGTTCAAGTGAGCAAATACGATGATATCGTCAACCCTGTTTAAAAACTCTGGTCTGAATGCTTTTTTAAGTTCTTCATGAACAGTGTCTTTGAGTTTTTCATATCTGTCTTTTTTATCATCTCCTGAAACAGAGAAGCCTAATTTTTGAGTATTTGTTATCATTGAAGCACCAACATTTGATGTCATAATGATAATTGTATTTTTAAAGTTGATATGACGTCCTTTTGAGTCAGTTAAACGACCATCATCAAGGATTTGTAGCATGATGTTAAATGTATCAGGGTGTGCTTTTTCGATTTCATCAAAAAGAACAACTGAATATGGTTTTTTTCTGATGATTTCACACATATTTCCGCCATCATCATAGCCAACGTAACCCGGAGGAGAACCGATAAGCTTTGAAGTAGCGTGTTTTTCCATAAATTCAGACATATCAATTCTAACCATGTTGTCTTCAGAACCAAACACGGCTTCAGCTAATGCTTTTGCTAATTCGGTTTTACCAACACCGGTTGGACCAGAGAATATAAAGCTTCCAATTGGTCTATTTGGTGCTTTTAAGCCAACACGAGCACGTCTAATTGATTTTGCCAATGATACAACGGCGTCTGATTGACCAATAACTCTATTGTGAAGAGTTTGTTCAAGCTTAAGAAGTTTTTCAGATTCTGCCTCTGTGATTTTTGTAACAGGAATACCTGTGATTGTTGCAATAACCTGTGCTACTTCTTCAACACCAACGGTTGGCTTGTTTTCGTCTTGCGTTGCTCTCCATTGTTCTGAAATTTCATGGATTTTTTCTTTCAAAGTTGCCTCATCATCTCTTAAGTCAGACGCTCTTTCAAATTCTTGATTTCTTATTGCATCTTCTTTTTCTTTGATGATTGCTTTTAATTCTTTATCAAGTTCTTTACCTTCAGGAGGCAATGCTGATACATTTAAGCGTACTTTTGAAGCAGCTTCGTCAATGATATCAATTGCCTTATCTGGTAAAAATCTTTCTGTAATGAATTTAGATGATAATTCAGTAGCTGCAACAATTGCTTCATCTGAAATTATTAACTTATGGTGTTCTTCGTATTTTTGTTTTAAACCTTTTATGATTTCAATTGTTTCTTCAATTGAAGGTTGATCAACAATTACTGTTTGAAAACGTCTTTCAAGAGCTGAATCTTTTTCGATATATTTTCTATATTCATCCAAAGTAGTTGCACCAATTACTTGGATTTCACCACGAGATAGCGCAGGTTTTAAGATGTTTGCAGCGTCAATTGCACCTTCTGCAGCACCTGCGCCAATTAAAGTGTGCATTTCATCAATTACAAGGATAATATTTCCTGCATGGCGAATTTCATCCATAATCTTTTTAAGACGTTCTTCAAATTCACCTCTATATTTTGTACCTGCAATTAACAGACCCATATCAAGTTGAATGATTTTTTTATTTTCTAGAATGTCTGGAACTTCGCTATCTACGATTTTTTGAGCTAAGCCATGAGCGATTGCAGTTTTACCAACCCCTGGTTCGCCAATTAAAACAGGATTGTTTTTGGTTCTTCTTGCTAAGATTTGAATTACACGCTCAACTTCTTTTTCTCTACCTACAACAGGGTCGAGTCTTTGTTCTTGAGCAGCAAGTGTTAAATCTGTGCCAAATTCATCTAATGATGGAGTTTTGGCGTTTTTAGAGCTTGCTCCTGGAGTTGCTAGTGAAGCACTTCCTGATGAAGAACTAGAAGAGCTTGTTTTTGTTTCGCCTAACATTTTAATAATATTAGAACGACATTTATTTAGCTCAACTCCTAGGTTTTCTAAAACTTTAGCTGCAACACCTTCACCTTCTCTGATTAAACCAAGAAGAAGATGTTCTGTTCCAATATAGTTGTGTCCAAGTTGTCTTGCTTCATCCCAAGACAACTCTAAAACTTTTTTAGCTCTTGGAGTAAAAGGTATTTCAACTGCAACAAAGCCGCAGCCTCTGCCAATTATTTTTTCTACTTCTTCTCGAGCATCTTTTATATTAACACCCATAGATTTAAGTGTTTTGGCGGCAATTCCGGTGCCTTCTGCTATTAAGCCAAGCAAAAGTTGCTCTGTTCCCACAAAATTGTGTCCCAATCTGCGAGATTCTTCTTGGGCGAGCATGATAACTCTTATTGCCTTTTCCGTAAATCTTTCAAACATTTAAACTTCCTTTAAAGGTTAATTATATCCACAATTCTAGTTTACTATAAAAATAAATAAATACAATAAAAACGAGCCTAAATTTTAGACTCGTTTTGATGAGGTGTGTGTATATTGTTTGGCTTTATTCTTCTAGTAATGTGTAGCGACCCCATTGGTCGAAACCAAATGGTACTTCTTTGCCGTCAACTATAGCTACATATTGTCCGTTAACAACTTTTACTTCATATTCTTCTGTGCCGATTGTTAACTTTTGAATTGTTCCATCTTCGCCATAAGTGATTGAACTGCTTTCGCCATTTGCGTCGTTTGTTGTAACAACCATGTTACCATCAGCGTCATGACTTATTGTTTGGGTTACGCTACCGTCACTTGAACAATATTTTGTATATGTGCCATCTCCATTATCTTTGTATTCAGATAAATCGTATGTTTGTCCACCAACTTCAATTGAAGCTAATTTGCCATCTGGACCATAGGTTTTAATTTCTCCTATTTGATTGCCCTTTGCATCAACTGGGGATTGTTTAATTTCGCCGTTTGGACCAATTTCAAATTCAGCAAATTCATCTGTATCTTTGCATAACCATGTTCCACCTGGAGCTGGTGTGTATGTTTTGCCATCAACGGTTATTTCTGTCGGATTACCTTGTGAATCGCTTACGACTGTTGTTGAGCTATTGCCATTTGTTCTTGTAGTAGTTGTTGTTACTTCGCCTGTATTTGGGTCTTTTGTTTCTTTAACTTCTACTGAGCTTTTATTTCCTTTAGCGTCAACTGTTGTAGTGGTTGTTGTTTTATTGCCATTGCCATCATCAATAGTTTCGGTTGTTTGAGATGAACCGTCTTTATTATATATAGATGTTTTTGTTGGTTGAGCTTCGCTTCCTTCTTCAGGTTTTTCGTCGTAATAATTTGTTGTCACGGCACCTGTTTCAGGGTCGGTTGTAATTTCAACATAGCAATCTTTATCAGGAATACCATCTCCATCAGTGTCAACTTGTGTCATGCCTGAGAAATTACCATTTTCTGGGTCAGTTTTAGCATCATTACCTGCTAGTGTAACTTGTGTGCCATCAGGTAAAGTTAACACGTTTGAGCCATTATCCCAGCTTAATTTTGCGCCAGCGTCTGATGAGAAGCGACCATCTGCACCTTTGGTATATGTTACACCATTAGCATCAGTATAAGTGCCATCTCCATTATCTGTCATTTGATTAACATCTAACCAAGCGCCATTGCTATCAACTTTGATGCTTATTAGGTTGCCTTCTGAATCGTATTTTTGACCGTTCCAAGGACCATTTTCGCCGTTTTCGCTATGTTCTACCGTTACATTTCCATCAGCATCAATAGTTATTTTTTCACGGGAATTACCGTCAGCTGAACCTATTTTTTCATATATCCAATTATCACCATCTTTAGTTGCTTTGCAGCCAGATAAGTCATATTCGATACCATCTATGGTCATTTTAGAAAGTGAACCGTCTGGGGCAAAAGTTTTGATGCATGGGTTATCTTTATCACCTGTTTTTATTGTAATATTGCCGTTTTCAATTGTTGGTGGTTCTGTTAGTTTGATTGGGAAGCCATCAGGACCATTTACAACTTGACCATTGTCATCTACTTGGTACCAGTTACCTTCGCCATCATTTTTATATTTGTCGCCGTTTACGCTTACTTCGGTTGGATTACCATCTTTATCTGTTGTAACTGATGTAGATTGACCATCAGCAGAAGTTCTTGTTTCTATAGTGTTATCGCCATCTTTTGTTGTATTAACAGTTGAACCATCTCTATTATGAGTTGTTGAACTTGTTGCTTGAGCACCTTCTTTTGGGGCGCCATTTTCAATGTCATTCATATCATAATATGTAACTGTTGTTACGCCGTTTTCGCTTGACACAACAGCAAATCTGCCGTCTTCTGTTTCGCCAGAATAATTACCTTGATCGTCTGCTTTGATATTAGGGTCTTTAAAGTCTACTTCTTCATCATTTGTTCCGTTTCCAACTTTGATCTTGCCATCAGCATCAGGTTCAGATACATTAATATCTTCTTCTTTTGGAGGAGCTGCTGGTAATTCTGGATCTTGTTGCGCTGCTGGTGGTTCTTCTGTTGCTGGATCTTGAGGTGCATTTGGATCTTGAGGTGCAGCTGGGTCTTGAGGTGAATCTGGCTTTGTTTCATCACCTGCTTCTGGGGCAGCTCCAAGAGCTGTTTTTCCAACATTATTTGTGTTACCGCCATATTGTATGCCAGGGGTGTCTCCGCCATGCCATTTAAATTCTTGTCTTTCGCCTTGCGAATTAGTTGTTAATCTTGCGTAGAAATCTTCATTTTGGAAGCCACGTTGTCCTGGGAATAGTGAGTTTACAAATTCCCATGGGCAGTCAAGCTTGGATGTTGGTTTTCCTGAATCATGTGGGTAAATTCCTAATGAAACTTTGCCGGTTTCAGGATCTATTTGTGCAATATCCCAAAAATCACTAGTAGGTGACATTGCATCAATTTCTTCCGGTGTTAATTGCGAATTTGGTGGATCAAAAAGCGCATGTAATATTTTATTTTGCTCTTCTTTACAAGCTGCTGCATCTTCTTCTGACATATTATCAGGATATCCTGGATATTTGTTTTCAAAATGTGAAGTTGCCTGTTCAAGTTGATCTTGAGCTTCTTCTTGTGTTACCTGTTGTCCATCTAGAGCTTCTTGAGCTGCTGCAATTTCTTCTTCTTGTGCAACACTTGATACTTCTTCAACTTCTTGATCAAATTGAGCTTCTATATTGTCTTGAGACGTAGCTCCTGTGGTTTTAACTGCTACATCATCATCTGTTGTTTCCTGATTTGTGCTATATGTATAGCTTGTTTCGTATGCAGACCAATCGATTTGTTCTTCACCATAGGCTTCTTGGATGGCACTTTGAATAGCTGCGCCATATTCAGCTTGTTCTTGTTCTGTGTATTCGTATTTTCCTTCAGAATCTGCTCCAAAAACTTCATCAAATGATGATACGGAATTTCCATCGGACGATTGGATTGTTTTTGCGGCATCAATTTGGACAGTTTTTGCTGCGCCGCCATTAGTTGGGGTTAATTGCACTTGTATTTTTGGGTCTGACATAACTTTACTCCTTAAATGTTTCTGTACACACTTTCTTGTAATCGGCTTTTAAAGAGTAAAGTTTAGAAAAAATGAAAAAAGTGTTACATTTGTTTACAAATCTAGCATGTCAATTCTTTTTTGATGACGCCCTGCTTCAAACTCTGTGGTTAACCAAATATCGATTAGTTCTTTTGCTAAATTTTCTTCAAGCACACGAGCGCCTAAACACAATACATTTGAATTGTTATGTTTTCTTGTCATTTCTGCGCTAAATTTATCAGACAAACAAGCGGCACGAATACCCTTGAAACGGTTTGCCATTATAGACATTCCTATTCCTGTGCCACAAATTAAAATTCCTCTATCGTAGTTGTTTTTTAAAACAGCATCGCAAACTTTTTTTGCAAAAACAGGATAATCACAAGATTCTGTCGAATTTGTGCCAAAATTTTCTACGGTATAATTTTTATCTAATAAATATTTGTATATTTTTTCTTTTAATTCAAAGCCACCATGGTCAGATGCGAGCGCTATTTTCATAATAATTTCTCCTGTAATATAAGTGATTATATAACATTTTTCTTGAAGAAAAAATATCTTTAAGGTAAATTAAACAATGTAGAGGTATTTTATTTAAGGAATAAAAACTTATGGCAGAAAGAAAATTAGTTGGAACTAATGAAATGTTCCAAAAAGCCTTAAAAGGCGGTTATGCAATTGGTGCATACAATGTTAACAACATGGAAATTTTACAAGGTATCGCAGAAGCTGCTGAAGAAACTCAATCTCCAATTATTCTTCAAGTTTCAGCTGGCGCTAGAAAATATGCTAACCAAACATATTTAATTAAATTAGTTGAAGCTGCTCTAGCTACAACAACTGTTCCTATCGCTCTTCACTTAGACCACGGTGCTGATTTTGAAATTTGTAAAGCTTGTATTGATGGTGGTTTCTCATCTGTTATGATTGATGGATCTAGATTCCCACTTGAAGAAAATATTGCTTTAACTAAAAAAGTTGTTGAATATGCTCACGAAAGAGGAGTTTCGGTTGAAGCTGAACTTGGTAAATTAGCTGGTGTTGAAGATGACGTTAAAGTTAGCACAGCTGATTCAACTTATACTGATCCAGCTGAAGCTGCTAGATTTGTTAAAGAAACAGGTTGTGATTCATTAGCTGTTGCTATTGGTACATCTCACGGTGCTTACAAATTCTCTGGCGAAGCTAAATTAGATTTCAAACGTTTAGAAGAAATCAAAAAAGCAGTTAACGAAGCTGTAGGATATGATTTCCCACTAGTTCTTCATGGTTCTTCTTCTGTTCCTGCTGAATTTGTTGCTAAATGTAACAAATACGGTGGCAAACTTCCAAATGCTCAAGGTGTTCCAGAAGATATGTTAAACTATGCTTCAAAACACGGCGTAGCTAAAATTAACATCGATACAGATTTAAGATTAGCAATGACTTCAACAATTAGAGAATTCTTTGTTGAATCTCCTGAAAAATTTGACCCACGTGAATATATGGGACCTGGTAGAACTGCTGTTAAAGAAATGGTTAAACATAAAATGGTTGACGTACTTGGAACAGCAGGTCACGCCCAAGATTAATAGCGTAAGCCAGAGTGAAAGCGTAAAAAGCCAATGCGTTGAGCGTTGGCTTTTTAGCTGAAACTATTGATAGGCGACGTAGGATGTTGAGGCTATTGAGCGACTAGCGAAAAAGAGCCGAAACACCCACAGGAGCAAATAGCGTAAGCCAGAGTGAAAGCGTAAAAAGCCAATGCGTTGAGCGTTGGCTTTTTAATATATTGTTTGAGCGTAAAGTTCTGTCAACCCAATTATTACTAAATATTAATTCTTTTAAAAAAGTTTTACGTTATGAAACATTTGCGTATTTTTTAATTGTCTTGTGTTATAACAATAATAACAAACGAGATATTAATACGGGGGAATAATGAGCCAGTATCTTAGCAAAGAAGAAATCAAACAATGGAGAAGCTCACTAGAAAAAATTACTCTAGAAGAATATGCTAGAAAACTCGGAAAAATTTTAGAAGAAGATAAGCAAACAAGCGATATTATTGATATCGTTATGCAAAACGAAAAACGTTTATATACATCAAAAGAAAACTATTCAGCAAAACAAACAGTTTTGAAAGTTGCAAAAAAAGCGCTTGATGTTCAAAAAGAAATCGTAGATGAATTTCAAGAATCTGCGCTTAGTCACGTTAAATCAAGAATTACTTGCAAAAAACCATTAACTCAAAGAGAAGAAGCTGTTTTATCTCATTTTGCACAAAATAAAGGACAAATTGTTTACGCTAAAGATTTAGCTGCTATTCTTGATTTGCCTACTGATTATGTTTATAAATATATTAAAAATTTAAGAACTAAAATTGCTCAAGATGTGCTTGAAAATGCAACTAAGGGCGGTTATATATTCAATCTATAAAATAATTTAACATTTTTGCTTTTATAAAATGCTAATTTATAATTAGAATATGGATATTTTAAATAAAACTTTCAAATTAATAGATGACATCATAAATAACATACAAATTCAAAGTTTAGATTTTTATGAAAATGTGTTAGATATGGTGTCATCTTTGTATGATAATAAATTTTCTATATCAATTGTTTTTTGTGAAAATACTGGTTACAGCTTAAAGTGTGCTAAAAAATTAAAAGAAGAAATCAAGGAATATTCTTTTAATGATGATATTCAAAATATAATTTCAAATCCTAATAAGGTAGTTTTGGCTCAAACAAATGAAGATGAATTGTTTTTTAAAAATTCTCTTTTTGTAAAACTGGCAATTAGGAGCTCTGTTTTTGGTTTTATGGTTTTAAGCTCAAATGATGAAATTCCAAGAGAAATTCAAACCTCATTTGAGGCTTTGGTTAACGTTATTAGCTATAAAATTAAAGACTTCGAGCTTGATGAAGTTTTTAAAATTCAATTGAAAGCAATGCAAGATGCGATAATTGAAAAAGAAAGTGCTTATGAAGTTATTAAAAAACAACATAAAAAACTTCAAGAACTAGATAAAACAAAAAATCTTTTCTTGGCTAATATTTCTCATGAATTAAGAACGCCATTAAACGCTATAATTGGTTTTTCACAAGCTTTAGATAGTCAAATTTTTGGTTCATTAAATGAAAAACAAGCTGAATATATTAAAGATATTCAAATTTCAAGTTTGCACTTGCTTGGAATGATTAATGAAATACTTGATATTTCAAAGCTTGAAGCAAATGCAATGAAGTTTAATCCTGCTCCATTAAATTCAACGCAAGTTATTCAAGAAGTTGTGAATATTTTAGAGCCGCTATATCAAAATAAAGATATAAAAGTTGAATTTAGCGCTGATTTTGATTGCATGATTAGTGCTGATTATCAAAAATTTCAACAAATTTTATACAATCTTTTATCTAATGCTATTAAATTTACAGGTAAAAATGGTCTGATTGAAATCATTCAAGAAAAAAATAATAGAGATTATATTCTTAAAATTAAAGATAATGGTATTGGTATAGAAAAAAAATACCATAATAAAATATTTAAAAAATTTGTTCATATTGATAATATTTATGCTAAAGGGCAGTCTTCAACCGGCTTAGGGCTTCCGATTACAAAAGAACTTGTTAAGCTTCATTGCGGCAAAATTACACTAGAAAGTGAAATTAACAAAGGAACAACTTTTATTATGGAGTTTAAAAAGATTGTTTTATGAAGAAGATTTTAATTGTTGAAGATAATGAACTAAATATGAAGCTTTTTTATGATATTTTAAAATATCAAAATTATGAACCAACTAAAGCAATGGATGGACTTAGCGGATATGAAAAAATAAAAAATGAAAAGTTTGATTTAATTATTCTTGATATTCAGCTTCCAAAAATGACCGGTTTTCAAATTTTGGAAAAATTAAAAGAGGATAATTTTGAGCTTCCGCCTGTTATCATTGCTTCAGCTTGCGCTATGGATGAAGACAAGAAAAAAGCTCTTGAATATGGCATTAAAGACTACATTACAAAGCCAATTGATATAAATAATTTTGTAAAAGTTGTAAAAGAAAAATTAGGCTAATATTTTTTTGGTTTTTAAATTTGAACACACGCCACAGTTGTTGCACTTAACTTCGCAAGGTATTGTTGCTATTGCGTCTTTTGATTTTTTGTATTCTGCTAAAAGCCAAGTTTTGTTAACGCCATAATTTACTATTTCCCAAGGGAGAACTTCATCTTCTTTAAATTCTTTTGAGGCTTCTTTTTCGATATCAATATTTAGTTTTTTAGAAATTTCGGAATATAAATCTAAATTTAAATTTTCATCCCAAGATTCTAAATATGCGCCGTTTTTGTATAATTCATAAATAAAATCGGACACTTTTTCATTTCCTCTTGAGAAAAAGGCTTCTAATTGCGACATTTTAGGGTTGTGAAAATTGAATTTAACATTTTTGATTTTATCTTTTAATTCTCTTAAATATTTAATTTTAGCTTGTACTTCTTCAAGCGTGTTTTGTCTTGCCCATTGAAACGGTGTGTGTGGTTTTGGTACAAAAATTGAAATCGAACAAGTAATTTGAGGATATTTTAGTCCTTGTTCTCTGCAATTTTCATTTACTTTTTCAATTAAATCAGGTATTCCTTTTAAATCTTCATAAGTTTCAAAAGGTAAACCAATAACAAAATAATATTTAATTTTATTCCAGCCGTTTTTAACGCAAGATATTGTTGCGCTGACAATTTGTTCTTGTGAAAGATTTTTGTTAATTATATCCCTCATTCTTTGTGTACCTGCTTCAGGTGCAATTGTTACGGTTGCTTTTTTCTCGCCTGCTGCAAGGTTGGCTATTTTAAGCGAAAATTTGTCTGCTCTTTGAGATGGTAGGGAAACATTAATCCCTGACCCTTTATAATGGCAGTTTAGTTCGCTTAAAATCTCTTCTATTTGAGTATGGTCATTTGAAGATAAAGACAAAAGTGAGTATTCGTCATATCCTGTGTTTTTAACATATTTTTTAGTAATTTCAACAATATCTTCTTTTTTTCTTTCTCTAATTGGAAGATTGATATGGGAAGCTTGGCAAA
Organism: Cyanobacteria bacterium SIG27; assembly: GCA_015152565.1. Classification (GTDB taxonomy): domain Bacteria; phylum Cyanobacteriota; class Vampirovibrionia; order Gastranaerophilales; family Gastranaerophilaceae; genus RUG14156. Next base: position 2,537 of record SUTT01000026.1, on the reverse strand, counting down.
AACGGCAAAGTCTTCCGCAACCTCTTCTTAATTCAACAATTGCTCTATCATGTACAGAAGTAAAATGAGGAATTGGAGAATTAATCGGGTGATTTTCAAGGGTTAATTGCGCAATTCTTTTTGTTGCTTTGTTGTTAATTTGTGGCGCATAAACCCCTTCGATTTTAGCTAATTCTTTAATAATTTCATTTCGTGGCTTTTTGCCTTTTAAGAAAATATATTTTTCTAAAACTTCAATGTTGACTTCTTCACCATCTCCAATAATGAAAATATCAATAAATTTGCTCATTGGAATAGGGTTTGATGTGCAAGGTCCTCCTGCTAGAATGATTGGATGTTCATCTGTTCTATCGCTGGATAAAACAGGAATATTTGACATTTCAAGCATTTTTAAAACTGTTGAATAGCACATTTCATATTGTAGAGCAAAACCTATAATATCAAATTCTATTGGTTTTCTTTTTGATTCTAGTGCGTATAAGCTTAAATTATTTTTAGATAATAAATCAATAAAATCTTTATCGGGTGCATAAATTCTATCGCACATTAAATTTGCTTTTTTATTTATTAAATCGTAGATAATTTTATGACCAAAATTACTTATGCCGATTTCATATTTATCAGGAAATGCAAAAAGAAATTTGCCCTGTGCTTTGCTAAAGTCTTTGTTATAACAACCAAATTCATCTCCGATATATCGAGATGGGCGTTCTGTTTGATATAAAACATTGCTGTATTCGTCTAAAAATTTATCATCTATCATATTTTAATTAAATCACAAATAATTGTTAAGTTATGTTAAGAAAAAAGAAACAAATGGGCAATTAATGAATAAAAAAATACTTTATTATAATGTAGGTTAGTTTAAAATTTAATTAGGTTAGGAGTGTTAGCTATGGGATGGGTTTTACTATCTTTAAGAAGGAATGAATTGCAAACATCAATTCAAGATATTGAATATGATTTATTGCAATTAAACAGAAAAAAACAAAATTTAAGTGCTTTTGCAAACGCTGTAGGTGATGGAAAAATTACACCAGCTGAAATTGGTTCATTTGGAACTGAGCTTTTTGGTGAAGCGCTTGACTTTATGGGTTATTCAAATGATGCTGCTATGGAAGCTGCGCAAATGCAAACAGATTATTATTCTGAAAGATATTCTGAAATTACCGAACAACAATATTTTAATAATCCTGCAATTGCCGCAGAAACAAGTTTATATTTTGATGAAACTGGCAGCTTGAACACCCAAGCAATGTATAACGAATTTTATGAAAAAGCATTAGAAGATTTCACTCAAACTTACATTATGCCAAAATTAAATGAATTAGAAAAAGAAATGGCAAATGAACAAACAGAATTAGAAGTTGAACTACAAGCTAAAGAATCTGAGTTAGAAACCGTAAAAGAAAACATTTCTCAAAGCATTCAAAGTTCAACAATCCAACTATAGTCTGAGTAACTTCTAAACTAAATAATTTTATACTAAAATCCAAATCCTAATTAAACTATAAACCTAAAAATCGCCCGTCAATGACGGGCTTATTTTTTCATTTAATTTCAGTATCCCACTTGAAATATATATATATATATTAGAATACTCCACAAAGGAGTATATTTTTTATGAAAATTTGCGATTTTAAAGCTTTCACATTAGCAGAAGTTATGATTGTTTTAACCGTCATCGGCGTTTTAACTGCAATTTTGCTTCCCGTCGCAAGGCAATCAATGCCAGATGAAAACCTAATGAAATTTAAAAAAGCACATAATACTTTAGGGACTGTTATTCGTGAACTTGTGACAAGTGATAAATATTATCTTGATGGGGATTTGGGAGTAAAACCTAATGGAGATTTGATTGATGGTAAATTGCGAGAAGAAGATAGAACTTATTTATGTCATTCTATAGCAGATATTTTAAATGCAAAAAATGTGAAATGTTCAACATATCAAACTCCTGAAGTTTATTATACAATGTCTAAATTATATAGTAGTAGTGGCAATTTACATGCTGATGTAACAATGGATAATTGGTGCACTTACTATCCTCAGGAACGTGATTATAAAATAGAGCTTAATGATGGCGTAATTTTTTACGAACAAAATCCGTATGCCACTTTTGGAATTCAAAAAGTTTGGGTACATGGCTATTCTGCTGAAAATACTACAAGAATTTTTAAGGATTACAAAGACGAAAACGGATTTGTGCCTTTGTATAAAATTTTATGTATAGACATAGATGACATACCAAATACAGCCTCTTCCAACAATTGTATTAACGAGTGTCCATTTGCATACGCTGTTAGATATGATGGCAAAATTGTTGCTGGTAAACGTGCTCAAGAATGGCTTGAAAGAGATGTTAATGAAGAATAAGAGTTTATTCTTTTAATTTGTACTTTGATAATTGAATAAAAATGTATTATTTTATACAAAACGTCACCCTGAACTTGTTTCAGGGTCTTACAAAGTTCGTTTTCTTTTTAGGGCTTTCGCCCTAGTTTGTTTTAAAGAAACTAAAGTTTCTTGTCTACTTT
>SUTT01000025.1 GCA_015152565.1 Cyanobacteria bacterium SIG27 | reverse complement strand
TACGTCGCCATAGTCCAGTATTCGCGCAAGCCCGCCACGTCATCCGTGCCGTGCAAGCGCTCAACATCCTTATGCCTGCGCTTTGCTCATTGGGCGAAGTCTCGCCACAATTCGCTTTGCGCAGGTATAAAAAAAGGAGAGGGACACCCTCTCCAACACGATTTAAAAAATAACATGAAAAAATTAATTTATATACGATACACACCGTACAGAATGCGCACTAGACATAATTCTGCCTTCTATACCAGTAGCTTGCCCAGTAATGTTTAAAGCGTACGCGTAACCATATGGCAAGCCATTAGAATGAGTAACTTCGTATGTATCCCTAACCCATACTAAATGAGGAACGCAACCATATCTACCACCATTTAAATCGTTTAAAGCAGCATTTTTGCATTTTGTTCCTATATCACATCTTGAATTTATACCCTCTGCTCCATAATTGCATAGCAGCAGTGAATTTGTAGCTTTTCCAACTAAATAACTTGGATTTTCTTGTATAATTTGGTTCCAATCTGCATAACTTGGAATTTGCCAAGTCCTATTTGCATATGTCAATTTATTACAAAATAAAGTTGCACCATGAAAATTACACACTGTTCGATTGCACCCCGAGTATCTTGCATCAGCAGCATCACATGCTGTACCCGAAGTAGCACCCATAAAACATACAGGGTGAGCTTCAGCATCTATAGAAGTTCCATTTACATATGTTGTTTTTACATCGGCAGGTATACTAAAACCTGCATCGCCTGCATTAAATTTTGTAATACACATTCTTCGGTTGCTTAATGTAACTAATACCGCCGAATCACCACAAGGATTGTCTATTTCGCAAACATTTGAAGCATTAAGAGTATAGCCAGAATTGCAACTTGTGCAAGCACCAGTTGTGCTATTACAACTAGCGCAATTTGACGATAAACAATTACTACAACTTGAACTACTGCCTGTAGAATAAGTTCCTGCTGCACATTGGGTAATATTACTGCCTCCAGAGCAACTATATCCTGCAGGACAAGTAGTGCAACTACTTGAACCAGCGGATGAATTATATGTTCCAGCACCACACTTTGTACAGCTACTTGCGCTTCCTGCTGCATAATATCCAGCAGAACATTTTGTCTGCGTAGTTGTGCCATCGCAAGAATATCCACTAGGACAGCTATTACATCCGCCATTTAATAAATAATATCCAGCGTTACATTTTAAACAAGTGCCAGGAACTTGGCAATCAGCACAATAATTAGGGCAATTAGAGCAACTTGAACTTCCTGCGTTTGCCCCTTTATTTGTTGCACACTGAACTCGATTATTTCCACCAGTGCACATATAATCAATTTCGCAAGTTTTACAACTAGATTTCCCTTCTTCATTTTGATAAGTTCCGCTAGGACATGTTATACAAGAGCTTTGCGCTGTTTTATCTTGATAAGTTCCAATTGGACAATTTTTATAATTACTTTGTTTTTTTAAATCAACATAAGTTCCAACAGGAGAAGCCTTACATGCATGTGTCCCATCGGAATAATATCCAATTTCGCATTCTTTACAAGTATTATCAGGATTTAATCCATATCCACTTAAGCATTTTTTACATTTTTTAGATGTACATTGATCACAATCTTTAAAGCCGACTTCACTATTGCACAATTTACAAGTACAATCAGGAGTTGAAGTAAATTCATTATCAGCGCAATCTTTGGTGCATAAAGTACATTTCTCTTCAAAACACAGTGCGCAATCTTCGCTAAAAGCAGAACAATCCATTTGAAATTCAATTTCAGAAGTTCCACCAGCACCTATAGTTATACCTGCACTTGATAGTTTTTTAGTAATCACCGGAGCTAGAGCTGCTGTGATTAAGGATACTATAATTAATGCCACTAGTATTTCTACCAGCGAAAAACCTGTTCTTTTTCCTAATATCATAAGTTTAACTTTCGATTTATTTTAAAATACCTAATTTAACTTACATGTTACTTGTATAACTTTACATTGTCAAGAATATAGAAAGTTAAATTGGGTTAAATAATTGAAAAATAAAAAATATAATATGCCAAGGAGAGGTTAATGAACAATTTAAAGTTATTTGGCAAAAGAATAAAAGAACTAAGAAAAAATAAAAAACTAACCCAAGAACAACTTGGGGAACTTGTTGGGATAGATTTTAAGCAAATTGGAAACATTGAAACAGGCACATATTTTACAACTATGCCAACTTTAGAAAAAATTGCCAAAGCGCTAGATGTTGAAATTTTTGAGCTTTTTAATTTTAACCATAACAATTCAAGAGAAATTTTGATAGAAAATATTATTAAAATGGTAAAAGAAGCGTCTGATGATGATTTAAAAATTATTTATAGAATTATTGGGGATATATTGAAATAAGTCATTTGTGAAGACTCCTGAGAAAATCAAAGATTTCCACGTCGACATAAAACGGTTATAAAAAAGGCGCCATAAGGCGCCTAGTTTTTGTGCTTCACTTCGTTTTTGTCTTGGATTATTGACAACTCAAAAACCTTGAACTTCGCTTTATTTTGCTGTCGCAAAAATCGCTACGTCGGTTTTTTCGAACAGACGGGCTGGGCTCGCTTTACGCTCGCACGGCGCCCTAGTCAAAATCCGCTACATCATTCCCATGCCATCTGGGGGCGTTCCGCCCACGATGGCTTTAGTCCAGTTTCGCTCTGTCTTGTCGGGGCTCAACGCCACCGACAATCACGAGCTCACATCCTATCGGGTCATTCGTAATTTTCTACAACGCACAAGCGTTGTACGAAAATTACATCATTCCCATACCTGGCATTCCGCCACCCATGCCGCCCATTGGCATTTCTGGAGCTTTTTCTTCTGGAATTTCAACAACTGCTGCTTCTGTTGTTAATAACATTGAAGCAACTGAAGCTGCGTTTTCTAATGCACTTCTTGTAACTTTAGCAGGGTCAACGATGCCAGCTTCAAACATATCAACGAATTTATTATTCATAGCATCATATCCAAAAGCACCTGCTTCTTTTCTTACAGCGTCAACTACAACTTCACCTTTAGCACCTGCATTGTTTGCAATTGCAATAACTGGAATATCAAGAGCTGCAGTTAAAATTTTGAAACCAGTTTTTTCATCATCATTATCAAAAGTTCTTGTTTGAAGTTCTTTTTCTAGAACTTGTTGAACTCTTAATAGCGCAACGCCACCGCCAGGAACAATACCTTCTTCTTGAGCAGCTCTTGTTGCATTAAGCGCATCTTCAATTCTTAATTTTGATTCTTTTAGTTCTACTTCAGAAGCTGCACCAACTTCAATTACAGCAACGCCACCAGAAAGTTTTGCTACTCGTTCAGCTAATTTTTCTTTATCATATTCAGAGTCACTTGCTTCAATTTGTTTTTTAATTAAAGCTACACGTTCTGCTACCATTTGTTTTGTTTCATCGCCAACAACGATTGTTGTTTCATCTTTTGTAACAGTAACACGTTTTGCTCTACCTAGCATTTGAACAGTAACGTTTTCTAGTTTAATACCTAATTCTTCAGTAAACATTTGACCGCCAGTTAAAATAGCGATATCTTCAAGCATTGCTTTTCTTCTATCACCAAAACCAGGAGCTTTAACTGCAACTGCTCTTAAAACTTTTCTCATAGTATTAACAACTAAAGTTGCTAGTGCTTCGCCTTCAACGTCTTCTGCAATTAATAATAATGATTTACCATCTCTTGCAACTTGTTCTAGGATTGGAACTAAATCAGCAATCAAGTTAATTTTTTTGTTTACACAAAGAACATAAGCGTCATCTAAAACTGCTTCCATGCGTTCAGCGTCAGTAATGAAGTAAGGTGAAATGTAACCTTTATCAAATTGCATACCTTCTACGATTTTTTTATCTGTTCCGAAAGTTTTTGATTCTTCAACAGTGATAACACCATCAGTTCCAACAACTTCCATACAATCAGCAATTAAGTTACCGATAAATTTATCATTACCAGCAGAAATAGCAGCTACTTGTGCTCTCATTTCTTTTGAATCAACTGATTTAGACATTTTTTTAATTTCTTCTTGAGCAACTTTTACAGCTGCTGTTATACCACGTTTAATACCCATTGGGTTAGCACCAGCTGTTAGGTTTTTAATGCCTTCTTTAAAGATTGCTTGAGCTAAAACTGAAGCTGTTGTAGTACCATCACCTGCAACATCATTTGTTTTAGATGAAACTTCTTTTAATAATTGAGCACCAGCGTTTTCTAAACCGTCTTTTAGCTCAATTTCTTTTGCAATAGTAACACCATCATTAACGATTTGAGGTGCGCCAAATTTCTTTTCAATAATAACGTTACGACCTTTTGGTCCAAGAGTAACTTTAACTGCGTCTGCTACAGCGTTAACACCTTTTAATAAAGCTTCACGAGCAGTTGTATCAAATACGACTTTTTTAGCCATAATTTTCCTTCTTTCTAACTAATACACACAATACTATTCAATGATTGCTAAACAATCTTTTAAAGAAATGATTTTATATTCTACATCGTCAACTTTAACGTCAGTTCCTGAATATTTTGCGAAAAGAACAACATCGCCAACTTTAACTTCCATTGGTTCTTTTTCGCCATTGTCCATAGTTTTTCCTGAACCAACAGCAACAACTTCACCTTTTTGTGGTTTTTCTTTTGCGCTATCTGGAATAAAAATTCCGCCTGATGTTTGTTGAACATCATCAATAACTTTAATCACAACTCTGTCTGCTAAAGGTTTAATCATAATATCCTCCTATACTGAATTTATCGTCATATTATATTTATTATAATACAGTTAAATTCAAATAATGTTTGAGATATTAACAAAAAATTAATAATTAAAATAAAAAATAGCATTTCTCAAATGTAAGTTGTTTTTTATATTATATGGCAGGAGTTGAAAAATTATTAATAAACGGTTTGCAATCTATACCAAAAGCTACACAAAAAGCAGCCAACACACTCCAAGAAACGATATCGTTAAAAGCTGGAAGCGAATTAACAAACGCTTTAGACTGCCTTGCAACTACCAATTCTATTTTAATTAAAAATAACCTCATGCCAAACATCAAAGATGTATCTTTGCTTAACGGAGAAAAAACAAAAGTAAATATTCATATTACGGATAAAACCGGAATGGAACGCATTCTTCCATTTTTATTTGATTCAGATAACAGCAATGTACTACCTATGCAAGGTCATTTTTGCGGAAATCCTATTCAAGAAGCTTATATCTCTGGCAAAAATATTCGAATAGCCCCATTTTTGCGAGATATGCAATATAATAATGGTGAGTTTTCCCAAGAAGCTATAGAAATTATGGAAGAAATAGGAATAAGTAAAAATAAACTTTTGCAGATAATTAATGAAAACCTAACACAACAAGAAAAAGCTTTGCAAGAAATGCAACCATCAGCAAAAGATTGTATTTTATATAGATATTTGGATTTAACATTTGACGATGAAAAAGTTAAAAAATTTAAAAAACTTTTATCTGACTTGCAAATTGGAGATGAAACAATATTAGACTGGTCTCCAATGTATGCCGCAGGAGACCCAAATTTTTTAACTGACGTAACAATAAATATGCCGCTTGAAGAACATACAATATTTAGAATTTTAACTCCAAAAGGTTCAAAATTGGTACACGGTGGAGTTGAAGACGTAGCTAAAGAAATGATTTTTCCATCAAAATCAAAGTTTAAATTATTAGCCAAACACAATTATCAAGGTTTAAATTTATGGGATTTTAAATACATACCACCAAATATATAATTTTCTCACCCAAACGATTGAATTTAATTCATTTCTTCACAAAAGATAAATCATCTTAGATATAATTTACTTAATAAGTATTATAAGGGAGAAAGTATGTCTTTAAACGAAGGAAAAATCGTTCAAATTATTGGTCCTGTAATAGACGTTAAATTTGATGATGGTGAATTACCTGAAATTTATTATGCTCTTGAAATTTATAATGATGAAGGACAAAAAACAACTGTTGAAGTTCAACAATTACTTGGCGAAAACACCGTTAGAACCGTTGCAATGTCTTCAACTGATGGTTTAAGACGTGGCATGAAAGTAATTAACACTGGTAATCCTATTAAGGTTCCTGTTGGAAAAGGCATATTGGGAAGAATTTTAAATGTATTAGGAGAGCCTGTTGATAACGCAGGAGAAGTTAATTGTGAAGATAAATTCCCAATTCATAGACCATCTCCTAAATTAACAGAACAAAATACTAAAATTGAAATCCTTGAAACTGGTATTAAAGTTATCGACCTACTTATGCCATATCAAAAGGGCGGTAAAATTGGTCTTTTTGGTGGTGCAGGGGTTGGTAAAACCGTTTTAATTATGGAATTAATTCACAATATTGCAGCAGAACACGATGGTGTATCTGTGTTTGGCGGTGTTGGAGAAAGAACTCGTGAGGGAAATGACCTTTATAACGAAATGAAAGAATCTGGAGTATTAGATAAAGTAGCTCTTATCTACGGTCAAATGAATGAACCACCAGGAGCTCGTATGAGAGTAGGTCTTTCTACTTTAACTTGCGCTGAATATTTTAGAGATGTTACAAAACAAGACGTATTATTATTTATTGATAACATCTTCCGTTTTGTTCAAGCAGGGTCTGAAGTTTCAGCTTTACTTGGCCGTATGCCATCAGCTGTTGGTTACCAACCAACATTAGCTCAAGAAGTTGGCGAATTACAAGAACGTATTACATCAACAAAAGATGGTTCAATTACATCTGTTCAAGCAATTTATGTTCCAGCGGATGACTTAACTGACCCTGCTCCAGCAACAACGTTTACTCACTTAGACGCTTCAACAGTATTATCAAGAAATATCGCTTCTTTAGGTATTTATCCTGCTGCTGATCCACTAGAAAGCTCTTCAAGAGCGCTTGATCCACATATTATTGGAGATGAACATTATAACGTTGCTAAAAAAGTTCTTGAAATTCTTCAAAAATATAAAGACTTACAAGATATCATCGCAATTTTGGGTATGGATGAATTATCTGAAGAAGATAAATTAACAGTAAATAGAGCAAGAAAAATTCAAAAATTCTTATCTCAACCATTCTTCGTTGCAGAGCAATTCTCTGGCGTTAAAGGTAAATACGTTAAACTTGAAGACTCTATTAAAGGTTTTAAAGGAATTATTGAGGGCGAATATGATGATATTCCTGAACAAGCTTTCTATATGGTAGGAACAATTGAAGATGTACTAGAGAAAGCGCGCGTCCAAGAAGCTGTAGGAGTATAACTGGGTAGATAATATGGCGAGTGATAAAATTCATTTAAAAGTAATAACCCACGAAAAAATCATTTATGAAAATGATATAGATGAACTTTATGTTAAAACAACAGATGGTTCAATGGGTATATTAAAAAATCACGTTCCAATTATTGCTACTCTTGGAATTGGCGTAACTAAAGTTGTCGTGGATAAAACTTGCGAATGTATTGCAACCATGGGTGGTATATTGCAATTTGCAAATAATCAAGCAACAATTTTAACAGATATTGCTGAATTGGAGTGCGATATCGATGTAGCACGTGCAAAACATGCCAAAGAAAGAGCTGAAGCTCGCATGAAAGCACATGATGAAACTCTTGATATAACAAGAGCACAAATGGCTTTAGCTAAAGCAATTGCTAGAATTTCAACCAAGGAAAAAAGATTTTAAAGATATTCTTTTTCCACTTCAATAATATTCATTTCACAAACAAGCTCTGCGTATGAAACATAATAATCTGCCAGAGCTTTTTGGTATTCGAGCATTGTATCAAAATATGTTTTCTTTGAAACCAAGTATGCTGTTAAATCAATTTCTTTTTTAACTAAACCTTTATATGAAGCGTCTAAAAATTCTTTTGAATTAGCTAGAAGTTCATCATTGTAGAAATTTAGGGTTTCTCTTGTTATAACAAATTTTTCCCATGCGTCAGTTATGTTTCTTAAAGCGTCAATTTCGACGTCTTTATATTTTAGTTGGGCTTTTTCGATTTCTAATTTGGCATTTTTAATTTCTGGTTGATATTGATAAAACAAAGGAATATTTGTTAAGCTTGCGCCAATATACGCCCCTGATTCAAATTTTCCAGTATCACCTTTTGAAGCAGTTCTATAGCCATAACCAGCAGAAAATTCAACATCAGGAATTAATTTACTTTTAATTACTTCAAGATTTTTTTGAGCAGTAATTACTTCTTGGCGAGCTTTTTGAAGGTCAAATCTTCTTTTGAGTGCAAAATTTTTAATATTTTCATAATCTAGTAGGTTATCTGTAGGTTCAATTGTTAAAAGCTCATGGTAATTGCCGTTTAGTTTGTCTTCTTTAGTATCATAATTGATATCAGAAGTGTTCATTACCGTATTAAAGCGGTTTTGAGAAAAAATCACGTTCGATTTTGCAGTTTTTACCGCCATGATGGAGCGATTTAGTGCAATTTTAGCTTGAAGAGCCTCAGTTTCAGGCATTTTTTTAGCTTTAACATCTTTTTGAATTGATTCATAAAGCTCAGAAGCCAGTTTTTGCTGTTCTTTTAAAATATTTAAATTTGATTTTTTAAGCAATAAATCGATGTACGCTTTTCTAACATCTAAAATCAAGTCATATTGAGAAAATTGTCTTGTATTTTGCGCTGTAAATTCCTGACTTTTAGCGTGTTGTTTTCTTTTTCCTCTTTTTAAAATTTCAAATTTATAACTTGCACCAATTAATTGAGGTTCTGATTCAATTGAATTTCCCATACTTTTAAAAGTATCAATTGATGGGTTTTGAAGCCTATTTGCTTTTTTGGTATTATTTTTTGAAATTTCAACATCCATATCCAACATTTGAATTTGCGGATTGGTTTCTAAAACCTTTTGAATAGCTTCCATTAAACCGATTTTTTGCTCATCAACAATAGCCCAAGCAGTTTGAGCAAATGTTGTTAATGCTAAAAACGTTAAAATACTTCTTTTCATCGGTCTATATATTATAACGTATTTTCCTTAAAATTATTGCCTTTTAGCTAAAATTTTTACAAAAACAATAAAAAACCCTTTCAGATATGCTGAAAGGGGGAATAATCATCTCTCGTGTTTTGGTTGGTTTTACTTTCTCTCTTGTATATATAAAGTATATCGAGGTTATAAAATTGCTAAATAATGATTATTTACTTAATATTTCTTAACTAAAACAGCTAAAAACCTTGTAATTCAAACGTATAGCTTTATTAAGCATTGTTAAGTTATCATGTAAAAAATGAAATTGATTTTAATATTTCTTAACAAACATCTTGAAAAGGAAAATTCAAAGTGATATATTAAGTATATCAATAATATATCATCTCCATTAAATTCAAATACTAGAGTGTTAATTAATTGTGTTTCAGAAGGGCATTAATATGAAAAATTTAAAAATTGTTGAAAATTACAATGAAAATGAATTAATCCAAAGAGCTCAAAAGGGCGATATTTGGGCAAGAAACCAAGTTATTGAAGCAAATATGGTTTTAGTTAGAAAAATTGCAGCAAAATCAATTCAAAAAAGTTCATTGTCAGATAATGACTTAATTCAAGAAGGTATTTTTGGTTTGGTTACAGCTATTGAAAAATTTGATACAACATTAGGTTATAAATTTGCAACTTATGCTACTTGGTGGGTAAAACAAGCAATGTTTAAAGCAATTTCAGAACAATCTTACGCATTAAATATTCCCGTTTATATTCAAGAAACAATGTCACGCTACAATAAAACCAAACAAGAAATGGAACAAAATGAAAACAAAGAAGTATCTAAAAAAGATGTAGCTAAAAAAATGAACCTAACTGAAGATAAAATTGATACATTTTTAAATTGTTTTAATAGAGCTTTATCAATTGAACAAGGTGCAAGTTTGACAGATAACAAAGAGCTAACTTTAGCTGAAATTATCGAAGACGAAAAACAAAATGTTGAGCGTAGCGTTATAGATATTGAACTTAAAAAAGATATTAAAAAAGCGCTAGAACTTTTAAAAGAAAAAGAAAAAAATGTAATCACTCTTCGCTTTGGTTTAGAAGAAAAAGAAAAGAAAACTCTAGAAGAAATCGGTCAATCTTATGGCGTTACAAAAGAATGCATAAGACAAATTGAAAAAAGAGCGCTAAACAAAATCGCAAATGATATTTTTTCTAAAAATTCTTTAATTTCATACATTAAATAATATAATATCTTTATGGAAAAAAGATATTACCCTTATTCAAAATATTTAAAAGAAACATTTGGAAAAAAAGTCTACAAAATCACTCTTGATAGCGGTTTTTATTGCCCTAATCGAGATGGAACAATATCATCTGGCGGATGTATTTTCTGCGATGAAGTTGGAAGCTTTTCTCGCTGTGGCGATAGCAGTGCGTCTATTAAAGAACAAATTATCGATTCAATGGCTCATCTAGAGCGTCAATTTAAAGCCCAAGCTTTCATTGCTTATTTTCAATCATATTCAAATACTTATGCACCAGTTGAAAAATTAAAAGAAATTTATGATAGTGTATTTTTTAACGAAAAAATAGTTTCTATTTCAATTGGGACAAGACCTGATTGTGTGGATAGTGAAAAACTGGATTTGATTTCAACTTATAAAGTTCCATGGATAGAATATGGGCTTCAAAGTGCGCATAATGAAACTCTAAAGTGGATGAACAGAGGTCATAACTTTGAATGCTTTAAACAAGCTGTAATTGAAACCAAAAAAAGAGGGATTAAAGTTTGTGCGCATATAATTCTTGGCTTTCCTAATGAAACTAAAGAAATGATGCTAGAAACTGCCAAAAAATTAGCAGAACTTGAAATTGATGGTATAAAAATCCACATGTTAACCATATTAAAAGACTCTCCGCTTTTAAAATATTACAGCGAAAACCCTTTTTATTTGATGAATATGGAACAATATTGCGAACTTGTTTGTGATATTTTAGAAATTTTACCTCCAACAACAGTGCTTGAAAGAATTGCTGGAACTGGATATAGTGAAACAACGATTGAGCCCAAGTGGGTCAATCGCCGTTTTGAAATTTTAAATATGATTGATAAAATTTTAATTCAAAGAAATAGTTATCAAGGAATGAATTTTTTAAGAAATTCCTAACATATCCCTTGTTTCAGCACCTAAAACTTTTCTTGTTGATGATGAAATAGAATCTCTTGTAACAGTTCCAAAGTTTGCAAAACCAGTTTTATTTAAACCATTCAAACCCACACCCACAACAGAACCCACAGTTCCAGAAACTAATGCTGAAGTTACTGTATTAGCCAATAATTCATCAAATTCAAAATCTTTATCATCCAATACAACATCTGTCATATATGTTCCAGCTCCAGACATTGCACCACATTCCATACCACAGCATGCGCCTTTTACAACATCAGCAGCAATTGTTCCAGCTTCAACTATTCCTTTTGAGCTCAATGCTTTATAACCAAGGCTGCTTGCACCTGATACCGCACTTGCTGCACCTGTTAAGGCACCAGACACAGCATCTTTTGTCATTTGTTTAGCATCAAATGCATCACCTTCTACATCATTTGTTGCTCTATCTATAAAATTAATTCCCGTTTTAAGTGCTGCACCGATTGGAGCGCCTTTTAAAAATGCAAGACCCCAGCCAATTGGTCCAGTCGTAGCTGCGGCAGTAGCCACCGCAATACCACCAATACCAGTTAAGATATTCGACAATAAACCACTTGCATTTTCTTGCTTAGAATCATATTCATCCAAATAGTCAACAGCTTGTTCAAAACTTATTTCTCCATTTTTATATTTTTCCAGCATATTAATACAATCGCTTTCACTAACACCAAGCGATGTAAATTCTTTAATACCATTCCAAATGTTTCCCAAAACCCCTTGTTCATCTTGAATACTTGTGAGTTTCTTTTCAAGAAAAGCAACATCGGAACAATATCCATATTTACTTTTAATGCTCATTGCATTCATACTAAAAACTAACCTTAAACTAATACACTACACACTATATTTAAATAAAGTATTTTTTAAATTAAAAATTGCCTAATAATAATTTTATGTAACAAATGTTAAAATTTGTTTTAATGAAGTAGTTTTATAAGATATAATTAGCGTAAATAGACAAACAAGAGGAGATAATATGGAAGTTTTACCATTAAATGCAATAGTTTATAATCAAGAAAAAGTTAACATGGCTGACGTTGTAGCTCCTCCTTATGATGTTATTGATGAAAAATATCAAGATGAATTATATGCTAGAAGCGAATATAACTGTATTCGTTTGATTTTAAATAAAAGCGAAGATAGATACGCCGAATCTGCTAAAGTTTTTAATGAATTAAAAGAAAAAGAAATTTTAATTCATACCGATAAACCTGCTATTTTTTATATTGTTCAAAAATATAAAAATGAAAAGGGTAAAATGATTGAAAGAAAAGGCTTTATCGCAAGAAACAAAATTGAAGATTTTTCTTCTAAAAAAGTTTTACCACACGAATTTACCATGGGTGGACCAAAAGAAGATAGATTTAAGCTAGTATCTGCAACAGGAGCTTTTTATTCTCAAATTTTTATGGTGTATGAAGATAAAACACAAAGAATTGAATCTGAAGTTGCTTCAAAATATCTTTCAAAAGCTCCATATATGGATATAACAGATGACCTTGGAATACAAAATCTTGTTTATTTAATTGATGAACCTCAAGATATTAAAATTATATCTGAAGTTTTAGCCGACAAAACTCTTTTAATTGCAGACGGTCATCATAGATATGAAACATCTATGCGCTACGCTAAAGAGCACCCAGAAAATGAATATGCTCAATATGTTATGAGCTATTTTACAAATGCCGCTGATGAAAATTTGATAATTTATCCAACTCATAGAATTATCGAAAAAGAAATTGAACCAAAAGCCGTTCTTGAAGCAGCTAAAAAACATTATGATGTTGTTGAAATGGCTGATAAAGAAGAGTTTTTAGATAAAATCGAAGAGGAAAATAAAAACCAAATTACAACAGGCTTAATTTTAAGAAATGATGAAAAATATTATGTTTTAAAATTAAAAGAAGGTGTTAAAGAAAAAATTGATACACCAAAAGAACTTCAAAACCTTGATTTAACAGTATTACATGAAGTTATCTTAAAAGGTGAACTTGGTTTTTCACAAGAAGAGTTAATGGCGCAAAATGGTGTAAAATATGAAAAGAAAGAAAATGTTTCTTTTAATTCTGTAAAAGAAGGCTGCGCAAGTGCTTGTTTTATTATGGCATATCCTAAAATGAAAGATATTCTTGATATTTCATCTGCTGGGCTTAGAATGCCTCAAAAATCAACATATTTCTATCCAAAATTGTTATCAGGTATTGTTATAAATCCACTTAGTTAGAGGGAAAAAATGGAAAATTTTATAGTTAGTGACAAAACTCCACTTGGCGCAAGATATAACGAAGAAACCAAATGTGTTGAATTTCGATTATATTCAAAAAACGCTAAAAAGGTATTATTGTGCATTTTTGATAAACCCCAAGGAGAAGATGCCATAATGTCTTTAAATATGGAAAAAATCGATAACGATATCTTTTTCACTTCTGTAAAAAATTACATTTTAAATTGCGACAAACGCCCTGTTTATTATGGCTTTAGAGTATTTGGCGAAAATTTTGAATACAGAGAAAACTATGAACCAGGGACAAATAACGGTTTTATTTCAAAATTTGATAAAAACAATAACCGCTTCAACCCTAATAAAATTGCTTATGACCCATATTCGGTCGAACTTTCTCATACGCCATCTGATGTTAATCCCGGGTTCAATATGTTTCGCTCAGGAGGAAATTTCCATTTAATTGATAACGCTAAATGGGCGATTAAATCAGTATTTTATCCTAAAAAAGATGTGGAAATGACAAGTGTTTCTCCTCGTCCATTTAATTGCGAAATTATTGGAGAAGTTCACATTAAAGATTTAACCCAAAAAATCAACATGCCAGAATCAGGCACTTATAAAGGCGCTGCAAAATTTGCAAAAAGCCTTAAAAACCTTGGCATAACAATGGTTGAATTTTTACCGATTAATGAATTTGATTCAAAACAAAATGGCGGAAACTATTGGGGTTATATGCCCCTAGGCTATTTTTCAATCGCCAGAAGATACGCTTACGATAAAGAATTAGGAAATTTATTAGACGAATTTAGATTAATGATATCTGAATTTCACAAAAACGATATTAAAGTTTGCCTTGATATGGTTTATAACCACACAGGAGAAGCTGGTTTAGTTAATCATAACGTTGATGATGCTACTTTATTATCTTATGCATTAATTGATAATTCATCTTATTATAAAGTTTATAAAAACGGATATTACCGCTCTAATTCTGGTTGCGGAAATGATTTCAATATTAATAACGAGGGCGTTTTGAACCTTGTTGTTGATTCTTTAGTTTTTTGGGCTAACCAAGGAGTTGATGCTTTTAGGTTCGACCTTGCTGCAGCATTATTAGAAAACAGCTGTGATTGTAATGAAATTTATGACAATATTAATTCTCTGGCAGCAACCCTAAAGCAAAAATTAAACGAAAAAGGCGTTAAAGTTGTTGATGATTTTACATCAGCTCAAGAGGGGATTGTTTTAATTGCTGAACCTTGGACATGTGGCGGAAAAGAATGTTATCAACTTGGTAATTTCCCTGAATTTTGGGCAGAGTGGAACGATGTTAGTCGTGATGTGATAAGAAAAATCACCCTAAGACCAAATGAAATTACTCCAAACCAAATGAGAGATATCATCGAGGGAACTCCATCAAGGTTTAAAGGGGTTAATAAATCAATCAATTATATTGCTTCTCATGATGGCTTTACTTTGTATGATTTCAACAGCTTCAACCACAAAAGCTCATCAACCCAAGGCGGTTCCGATTGGGAAATTTGTGGTGATTATGATAATAATTACCAAGCAAAAGAAAATGCAATAAGAAAACAATTGGTCTTTTTAATGTTATCTTACGGCATTCCAATGATTCAAGTTGGTGATATTATTATGCATACTAAAAATGGCAACAATAATAGCTACAATAAAGACGATAATACTAACTATTTAAATTGGGAGCGTGCTTTAAGAAAAGACTCTTTTGAAAATAGAATAATGGAATATACAAGAAATCTTATTAAATTTAGAAATGAAAACCCAATTTTTAGAAGCAAAGATTTCACCAAAGCCTTAACATATCATTATGACAACGGTCAAATTGCAGAATTTAGCAACAATGGCTATTGGAATAATCAAAATGAAAAATTCTTTGGCGTTTTAATTAATTCAAACAAAAATAGAATTTATATTGCAACAAGCGCTTCAAAAGAAAGATTGAATATTATTCTTCCTATAAATAAACCAAATTCTTCTTGGCATATTTGCCTTGATAGCTCAAATTTTGATAATATTAATTTTGGAATTAAAGATTATATTGAAAAAAATTACATTCTTAATTCTCAAAGTTTAGCTATTTTTATGGAAGTTTATGATGGATAATTTAGAAAAAACGTATTTAAATTCTTTTTTAATTTGTGCTTTTAAAAGTTTAAAAAATGATAGTATTTTTAAAAATTTTATAATATTACTTGAAAATTTATTAAAAGAAGATAATTTAGCGAATACGCTTGAGGGTTATTCTAATTTTGTTTTTAATTTAAAAAACCAAGATTTTAGCTGTTATTTAAATAGTTATATTAAAAAAAATAATGATTTTAGCGAAAATCAAATTGAAAAAGAATTAAAAATTATCTCATCATTTACTAAAATTAATTTTGAATTTATTAAAAATACTTTAATTCAAAAATATCCAAAACAAGCTGAAATTTTTGAAAATTTGGCTTATTTTTCAAATAGCGAAACTATTTTCACTATTGAAAATGTTAATATTACAACAAGCATTGATGATATTTTTGAAAAAAATCGTGCTTTCATTTTTGATGACTATGAAATTATACCAATTGAATTTAGTGAAAATATTAATTTTAAAAACCTAAAAGGCTATGAGGAACAAAAAAGGGTTCTAATAGAAAATACTACAGCGCTCATTAAAGGCGCTAAAGTTAATAATATTCTTCTTTATGGTGATGCAGGTTGCGGAAAATCTTCAAGTGTTAGAGCATTGTTAAACGAATTTGAAGAAATAAAAATTATTCAAATATTTAAAAACAATTTAGCAAATTTAGATAAATTATATTTAAAGCTTAAAGATTTACCTTATAAATTCATAATTTTTGCTGATGATATTTCTTTCGATGAAAACGATACTGTTTTATCAACAATGAAAGCGATAATTGAGGGGTCTTTGGTGCAATGCCCTAAAAATGTTGTTCTTTATGCAACATCAAACAGACGTCATTTAATTAAAGAATCATTTAGCTCACGCACAGGTGATGAAATCCATCTAAACGATACAATTAATGAAATTAGCTCATTGTCAGAGCGCTTTGGAATTAATTTATTCTTCCCAAAACCTACAAATGATGAATTTAATAATATTGTAATTGAATTAGCAAAAGATAATTCTATTAATATTGATGAAAATACATTAATTAAAAAAGCACAACGTATGGCGCTAATCAAGGGTTCAAGAAGCCCAAGAATAGCTAAACAATTGATTGATAATTTAGTTGCCAATATTGACGTGTAAAGATATATAGTTTTGTAAATTTATTTTTTGTTTGTTTATTTTTTTCAAAAATGTGGAATAGATAACTTAGGAATACATTTTTAGGAAAGAGATACATGTCAGATTTATCATTAAACCAAACAAACGTAGGAAAACAACCTCAATTGGAACTTGAAAAGAAAGAAACTCCAATTGAAACAAGTGGTGTATTAGCTTCTAACACTCCAAGCCCATTATTTAATGCTGTACCAAGCGTTGAAACAGGCGGTTCAATCGCTTCAAGCTCTTCTTCATCTTCAAGCAGTTCATCTTCAGGCGGAACAAGTTTCGTTTGCTAGATTATAAGAGATAGCTTTATTTAAAAAAATGTTCATGATATCTTATCTTCATAAGGAGATAAGATAATATGGTTAACACTTTTGAAGGTAAATTATACGCTCAAGAAAACGATAGATTTTGTATCGTTATTTCAAGATTCAATGATTTTATTGGTTCTAAACTTTTAGAAGGCGCAATCGACACCTTTAAAAGATTAAACGTTAAAGAAGAAAATATCGACGTCATTTGGGTTCCAGGCGCTTTTGAAATTCCACTAAGCGCTAAATTTGCTGCAGAAACTAAAAAATATGCTGCAATTGTTACCCTTGGTGCTATTATTCGTGGTTCAACAAGCCATTATGACTATGTTTGCGCTGAATTATCAAAAGGAATAGCTTCTGTTTCAATGTCATCAGGTGTTCCTGTATTATTCGGTGTTTTAACAACAGATACAATAGAACAAGCGGTTGAGCGTGCAGGCACAAAAGCAGGTAATAAAGGTGCTCAATGTGCACAAAGTGCAATTGAAATGGCAAATTTAATCAAAAAAATCAATCTTTAGATTTAGAAAATAATTTTTAAAAGCAATCTTTTGACTAATGCCCTAAGGTCATAAAACTAATATTATCAAAATGTAGATAGACTTATTAGTTTTATGGGAGAGTATTTAGGAATGTTTTTTAATTCCTTAAAAGTTAAATTTTTTATTGCATTCGCATTAGTGTTAGCAACCGTTTTGCCATCTTTAGCAGAAGAAAATGTTATTTCGCAAGTTGTTATTTCAAAATCTAAAGACAGAGCAAATTCTTATGAATTAACTATTGATTCAAGCGAAATTGTTCAATATAAAAGCAGAATTGATGAAGATGGAAATGTTTATTTCGATTTAAAAAATTCAACCCTAGCTCCTGATATGGGAACAATTTATGACGATGTTATAAATATTGATAACGTTACTGTTAAACAATTAGATAAAAATAGAGTTAGAATTTACGTTAGCGGAAAAGACGCAAGAAACACTGATTTAGTTTTTGTTAATTCATTGTTTGAAACATCAGTCCCATCTAAAAAAGTGACAATTAATCGTCCAATCAAAGAATATAAATCAACAATTTTAAATAATGACCTAGAATATCAAGATAATACACAAGAATGGGATGATAATTCTTTTAATTTCTCATATCTAAGCGCAACAATGATGACGGAATTAAAAGAAGGACCAATCGGTAAAATCTTAATTGTATTATCTTTATTCGCATTTTTATTAATTTTAGCAAGAAACCTTGCAGCAAAATTATCACAAGATAAAGAACCTTTAATCGGCTTAAATCAAAACATCAATCATCAAATGGGCAGCTTAGGAATAAGTGTTAAAAAGCAACAATTACAACAGCCAATGCTTAAAGCTCAAAAAAGAAATGATGATTTAGTTGGAATTTCAAAAAGAAATGAAGCACTTAAACAAGCTCAAATTGAACTTACCCGTGCTCATGAAAAATATCAACAATACATTCAAAATAAATATCAAGGCATAAAACAGCCAAAAACAGTGGATGTTGATGCTTTAAGAAAAAGCATAGCCCTAAATCAATATCAAAAATCAACACAAAATCCATATAAAAATCAGGAAGTGATTAAAATTGACGAAATCAGAAATACACCAAATGAAACATTTAAAATTCCACCAAGACCAAGAATGCAAGAAAAACAAGCTTTTTCAAGTCCATATATCCAAAGAAAAACTAACTTGGTAAATTCAAATTACATAAAAGAACAACCAAAACAAAATATGAGATTTTTAGAGTCAGTTACCAAGATTTATGAACGCTCAGGCAGGGTTGACCTTGCAGATGGTCTTAAAAATTCAATTACAAAAGCAAAACAAACAATTTAATATAATACTCAACCAATAATGCCTCTTTGAATTAAGAGGCTTCTTTTTTTGCTAGACTACACAATAGTTTTTTCGTATAATGTTTTTAGGGTTACTATTATGGCTTCAAATGTTTATACAAAAAATGAAATACTTCAAAATCTAGCCTCTAAAGGCTATTTTATTGATGCATATACTCTTGATACATTTTTTGAAAAATGGAAAGTTGAGGCAATTTTTGAAGATGAGCAAGGTTGCGAATTTTACGATACAAATGCTCTTGATTTAGTTTTAGAAAATCTTTTTAATGCTTCTTCAGATCAACAAGAAGAAGAACTTGAAGAGCCAAGGGTTTTAAAAGCGCCAGAACCAAAAGCTCCCGAAGTAAAACCAGTGCAAGCGCAAACATACGCTCAACCTCAAGTACAAACACAACCACAAGTCGAAGTACAACAACCGTTTGTGCAACCGCAAATTATCTACAACCAACCGCCCCAACCAATGTATCAACAGCCATACATTCAACCTCAAATGCAGCAGCCATATATACAACCGCAAATGCAACAGCCTCAAATGCAACAAGCGCTATATCAACAACCAATCACAAATGACGCTCAAACAAATAAAATTTTAAGCAATATTTCATTATCAGATGGAACTCCGCTAATTAACAAAGTTCAAGATAACAATATGGACTATATCGACTATAATGCTATCGAACAAGAAGCAATAGCTGATATTCAACCCGCTGATGATTTTGATTTTGGAGTAAAAAAAGAGAAGAAAATGGGTATTTTAGAAGGCGCTATGCTTGCAACAGGTCAAGAATATGTTCCAGAAGAAACAACTTCGGAAGAAGCTGCAGCGCAAAACGAAGAAAACCCGGATTTTGATGATATTAGCTTATTATCCGAATCTCTTGAAGCGCAAGAAAAATTTAGAGAATATGTTGTATCAGAGTTATCTCGCAAAAATGTTGATTTAACTCCTAAAAACAATGAATTTAAGCTTGATATTTCTGAGCGCACTTTGAACATGATTGCAAAAACAATGGCAAAAAAAATTGCAAGCCATGTTAATAAAATTTATTCCGGCGAAGTAAAAAATAGCGCTAAATTTGATGAAATACAAGAAAAAAATAAAAAATTAGAAACAAGAACAAAAGAATTAGAAGACCAAAATAAAAAACTAAGACTTTTGCTTGCCGAATCAAACAAAAATTTAAATTCGTATAAGCCAAGCTTTTTTGGGTTGTATAAAAAAGTTCCACCCACACAATAATTAAATGAGGATTTTATGAACCAAATTATAATGATTTTATTAATCAGCTTACTTGTGCTAGTTCACGAAGCAGGTCACTTTTTTGCCGCAAAAATGTGCGGAATAAGAGTTACTCGCTTTGGAATAGGTATGCCAATTGGACCAAGCTGGAAATTATTTAAATGGGGTCATACTGTTTTTTATCTTCATGCCTTTTTGTTTGGCGGATATGTAAGTTTTCCTGATGACGAGATAGAAAAAAAAGAAGATGAAACTTCTCAAGAGCAAGATAAAGAAGAACAAGAAGAAATTCCTGAAAATGAATTATATGAAAATAAAACCATAGGTCAAAAGCTTTTTGTTGTTAGCGCCGGCGTTTTAATGAACATCGTTTTTGCATTTTTCCTTGTAATTTTTGCAGCAAGCGTATATCACAAACTTCCAACTTCTACTCAAAATTTATTTGTTGATAGTTTTTCTGCTAATGCCACATCAAACGCTAAAGATGTTGGCTTAATTAAAGGTGATAAGATTATAAAAGTTAATGATATGGAAGTAAAATCTCTTTATCAATTGACTTTCTTTGCAAAAAATTCAAAGCTTTTTGATGATTATGCTCAAAAAGATTTAATTGAAAAAAACTTAAATCAATTGAAAAAATTAAATCCAAATATAAAAGAACAACTAAATAAAGGTGAAACAATTATTCTTTCAAAGCCAAGCCCTGAAAACTCTTTAAAAGTTTCATCCGATATGCTAATTGGTCTTGAAAAATATAAAAAAGATGGAATTAGCTTGAACCAAGCTCAAATTGCTTTAAGAAATGAAATTTATAACAAAAATAAAATAACTCTAAACTCTGACTATTCATTAAACGATTTAGCGCTTGCACTTTCAGATACATATAAACCAGTTAAAATCACTGTTTTGAGAGATAATAAAGAAGTTTCTTTTGAAAATATTATTGTTCAAAAAGAAGGTCTTTTTGGAATAATGCTACATATTGAAGAAATTTTTACTGAAACAAAAACAATAAAAGATATTGTTGTAAAATCCTATAGCTACCTTTATGAAACAACTGCAACAATGCTAAAAGGCTTATGGCAATTGTTTAGTGGCAAAGTTAGTATGTCTGATATGCACGGAGTAATTGCCGTTGTTAAAGTTGGAGGAGATATAATCGCCTCAAAAGGTTTATTAAATGGACTTTTGTTAACTGCAATGATTTCAATGAATCTTGCAATTATGAACTTTTTGCCAATTCCAGCTTTAGATGGTGGACATGTTGCATTTTTATTAATTGAAAAAATTACAGGTAAAAAACCAAGCAAAGAAGCAGGTGAAAAAATAACTAATTTTTTCTTTATGCTTTTAATTTTATTAATGGTTGCAATTTGTTATAACGATATCTTTGCTCTTGTAACCAAAAAGCTATAATGCGCTGTTCATAAATCTTAACAAGCTTGAAAAACCCTATCAATGATATATTATATTATTGAGGATATTTGTGACTTGGATAAGATTAGTATTGGATTAAATCAGTGAACGAACATATAAAATTATTAATTGATGATATTAAAAAACTTTGGCAAAAATTAAACGTAAATCAAAAGTTCTCTATTGGTGCACTTTTGGTTGCTATGGTTGTTGTTGGAATATTTTTCATTGCTAAAGCAACAGAGCCAAACTGGACGCTATTGTATTCTGATTTATCCAAAAATGATATTAAAGCTATCACAGAAAGCCTCAAAAAAAGCGGTTATGCTTATAAAGTTTCAGAAGATAAAACTGCAATTTTAGTTAGAAACCAAGACAAAGAAGATTTAAGACTTTTTGTTGCAGAAAACGATTTAATTAAAGATACAACAGGCGGTTTTGAACTTTTAGATGAACTTCAACTGGGTTCAACCGATTTTAAAAATAAATTAACCAAACAAAGAATTTTCCAAGGCGAATTAACTCGTTCAATTGAAAAAATTTCAGGAATTAAAAAAGCAAGAGTTCAACTAGCAGAACCTGAACGCTCAATTTTTTCCGATAATGACGAAGCGCCATCAGCAAGCGTTGTTTTAATTTTAGAACCTGCTGTTAAATTAAAAGCAAGTCAAATTATGGCAATTAAAAATCTTGTAGCATACTCTGTTCCAAGGTTAACAAGCGATAGAGTATTTTTAACCGACCAATATGGAAATGCACTATCTGAAGATGTTGCAAGAAATTCTTCCGATATGCAAACATATAGGACAAATTTTGAAAAAGAAGCAGCCAAAAAAATCCAAGATACACTTGAAACCATAATGGGTAAAGACAATGTTTCCGTTCAAGTTTCATCAGTTATGGATTTTAACCAAACAAGAACAACAATTGAAAGCTATACTCCAAACAATGGCGCAGATAGCGGCGTTGTTGTTTCACGTCAAGGAGAAAAAGAAGTTTACACAAATCCAAAAGATTTACCTTCCAATCAACAAAATCAGATTCAAAATCAAGCTAACCCAACAACAGCTCAGCAACTAGCACAAAATCAAATGGATAATATCGCTGATGAGCAAGCGCAAAATCCAGCTCTTAACCAAGCTCAAGCTGCAAGCGAAGCTCAAAATGTTGTTGAGCTGCCACTAAATGAAACTCCTGCAAAAACAACAAACTACTACGATACAGACTATACAAGAAAACAAGAAGCTAAAAAATTAAGTTACGAAAAAGAAAAATCAGCTACAACTTACGCTGTAACAAAAGAAATAAAACAAGTAGTTTATGCTCCAGGTGCAGTTACCAGAATGAGCGTTGCTGTTGCTGTAAATAAAATCTTGACTGAGCTCGAAAAAGAAGAAATTAAAAATCTTGTAATCGCAGCAGCCGGCATGGATATTAAACGCGGAGATGTTGTTACGGTTTCCAGCTTAAAATTTACAGGAATAGATAAATCTGAAGAACTGGAAAAAGACAAGCAAGAACAAAGAGAATTTATTCTTGAAGTGTTAACATTCATTGTTAAAAACGTTTCTCCAATGATTATCGTTCTTCTTCTTGGTTTTGTTGCTCTTCATAACTTTGGAAACGTATTTAAAGCCCCAAAACCACAGGAAGAAGAAGCATTTGTTGAGGAAGAAGAGGAAATCCTACCAAGTTTTGACCCATATTTGGCCTTACAAAGTTCTACTCCAAACACAGACGATTTCTACACTCAAGAAATGCAATACACTTCAGCAGTTGATAAAAAGAAAAGTGAAATTATTAATTCAATTTTAGGAAATCCTGAAGAGGCAGCAAGAATTTTAACTTCATACATTAAAGAATAAGAAAGACAATAAAATAAAATGGCTAATATCCGCATAGAACAAATGACACCAATTCAAAAAGTTGCAGCATTATTAATCACGCTGGGACCATCAGCAGCATCAGAAATCATGAAAAATATTGAAGATGATAATGCGCTAGAGCAAATTACGATTGAAATTGCGGGTTTATCTAAACTTTCTCAAGAAGTAATTGAAGCTGTTGTAGATGAATTTCACACTGTTTTTCAAGCTTCTTCAATGCTTGCTGCAGGCGGTATGGCTTATGCTCGTGAATTATTAGAAAAAGCTTACGGTGCAACGGAAGCAAACGATATTTTAAATCGTTTGGTTACAATATTAAACTCTAATCCATTTCAATTTTTTAACGAAGCAGATCCTGTTCAATTGGCTACATCTTTTCAAAATGAAAACCCTCAGCTAATTGCGCTGATTTTAGCATATTTAAAACCTGAGCAATCTGCAAAAGTTTTAAACTGTTTAGCTCCAAATATTCAACACAGAGTTGCATTAAAAATCGCACAAATGGAAACAACAAATCCGGAAATTATTTCAGAGGTTGAAAAAATCGTCGAATCAAGATTTTCTAACGTTGTTGCATCAGACTTTTCTAAAGCAGGCGGAACAAAAACTCTTGCTAATATCTTAAATAGCACCGATAGGGCAACTGAAAAGAATGTTATTGAAATGATGGAAGTTGAAACCCCAGAACTGGCAGAAGATGTTAGAAGCTTGATGTTCGTATTTGAAGACATTGTTCATCTTGATGATTCTTCAATTCAAAGGGTTTTAAGAGAGGTTGATTCAAGAGATTTGGCAACTTCGCTTAAGGGTTCTAGAGAAGAAGTTAAACAAAAAATTCTTAAAAATATGTCAGAGCGTGCCCAAAGTGTTCTTTTAGAAGACATTGAATACATGGGTCCAGTTAGAACAAAAGAAGTTCAAAAGGCTCAATCAAAAATTGTTGGTGTTATTAAAGCGCTTGAAACAGTTGGCGAAGTTACAATTTATCGTGGCGGTCAAGAGGATGAACTAATTGAGTAGATTAAAATTAGACAAAATTAATTTTGAAGAGTCTGATTTTCTTGTTGAAATAAAAGAAAAAAAAGAAGAAAAAAAAGAAAAAGAAAAAAAACAGCACGACGAAGAAAAAAAACAAGAAAAATTAGAAGAAATCGAACTTGAGATTAAAAACAAAATCAATGAAGCGACTTTAATTTTAAATCGTGCAAAAGATGAAGCTCAAGCTCTTGTGGATAATGCCCAAAAAGAAGCAAAAGATATAATTGAAAATGCCCAAAAAGAAGCAAATTCAACAAAGGATGAACTAATTCAAAACGCAACCAATGAAGCAAATTCTATTATACAAACAGCAAAAGAAACAAGCGAAAAAGAAAACGAAGAACTAATTCAAACTTCAAAAGATAAAATTGAACAAGAACGAATTGAAATAACCAAAAAAGGCTA
Organism: Cyanobacteria bacterium SIG27; assembly: GCA_015152565.1. Lineage (GTDB taxonomy): Bacteria > Cyanobacteriota > Vampirovibrionia > Gastranaerophilales > Gastranaerophilaceae > RUG14156. Next base: position 6,053 of record SUTT01000025.1, on the reverse strand, counting down.
TGAAGATGGTTATCAAGACGGTTTAGCGCATATTCAAGAAGAGCTAAGCGAAAAAATCAAAATATTTGATGAATTTGCGCAAAATCAATATATCTTAAGAGATAAACTTATAAAATCTGCAAATAAAGATATTCTTGATTTAATTATAAATATTTCAAGAAAAATTCTTTTAAAAGAGCTTGATTTTAATGCGCTTGATAAAATTATTAAAAGCACAATTTCATTATTAGAAAAAAAAGAAAATATAAACATAATTTTGTCTGAAAAATATGCACGCATTCTTTATGAGCACCAAAAAGGAAGCCTAAGCGAAGAAATTGAGTTTAATTTTGAAGATTTTAAACAATACGATAATTTTGATATCGTTTACAATCCAAGTTTTGATGATGATACGATAATAATTGAAAACCTAAAAGAAAGATATGACGCCTCAATCAATTCGCAATTAGATGTCATCATAAGAAATATTTACGATAATTCTCAAAACGGAAAACTTGATTTAGAACAATACGAAGATGAAACTGACTGATTTAAATGAAATTATAAATAATTCAAAACCTGTTTCAAAAATTGGTAAAATTGTTGAAATCATTGGTTTAACAATTATCTCCGATGGTCCAACATCTTCTATTGGAGATTTGTGTCATATTGTTCAAGATGGCGCAAATGATGTGATTTACGCCGAAGTTGTCGGTTTTAGAAAAGATTGCGTTCTTTTAATGCCTCTAGGTTCAATCGACGGGCTTTGCGCAGGTGCTAAAGTAATTAATACCGGAACAAGTATGAAAGTAAAAGTGTCTGAAACTTTACTTGGAAGAGTCCTAGATGGACTTGGAAACCCACTAGATGGCAAAGGTGAAATCGTTGCAGATGAATATTATCCAACAAATGCTGCAATTATTAATCCTCTAGATAGAAAACCGATTGATGAGCCACTTTCTTTGGGGCTTCGCTCAATTGATGGCTTAAATACCATAGGAAAAGGGCAAAGAGTCGGTATTTTTGCAGGTTCTGGCGTTGGAAAATCAACAACATTGGCAATGATAGCAAAAAACACAGAAGCTGATGTAAATGTTATCGCTCTAATTGGAGAGCGTGGCAGAGAAGTTCGAGAATTTATTGAAAACACCATGGGTGTATCAGGAATGAAGCGCTCAATTGTGGTTTGCGCAACATCAGAACAACCTGCGTTGGTTAAAATTAAAGCAAGTTTTGTCGCTTGCGCTATTGCTGAATATTTTAGAGATAAAGGCAAAAACGTTCTTTTTATGCTAGATAGCGTTACTCGTATAGCTCTAGCTCAAAGAGAAGTCGGGCTTGCGGTTGGCGAACCTCCGGCGACTCGTGGATATACTCCATCTGTTTTTGCGCTTTTACCTAAGTTTTTAGAAAGAGCCGGCGCAAATAAATATGGCACAATCACAGGATTATACACCGTTCTTGTTGAGGGTGACGATATGAATGAACCAATTGCAGACGCTGCAAGAAGCATTTTAGATGGTCATATTGTCTTATCTCGTGCACTGGCACATAAAAACCATTATCCCGCTGTGGATGTTTTAGCAAGTATTTCTCGTGTAATGAATAATATTGTAGATGATGAGCATAAAAATGCTGCTGGAAAAATCAGAAATTTAATGGCAACTTATGCAAAAAATGAAGATTTAATCAACATTGGCGCTTACACCAAAGGAACAGACCCTACAACAGATAAAGCAATATTAATGCATGATAAAATTAATTCTTATTTAATTCAAGGTAGCGACGATAGCGCTGATTATGAAATAGCTAAAAATGAATTAATTAATTTAGCAAAATTATAATTCTAAAAAGGCGTCTGAAATTTTTTTGAAATATTGCAAATCTTTTAAAGACATCTTTTGAAATCTATCGTTTAAAATTTTGATTAACTCTTCTCTTGTTTTTAAATGTCCAAAATTAAAAAGCTCATTTGCTTCAACATTCAGTGCACAACAAAGCTTTTCCAAGTTTTCTTTTTTGGGGAGCTGTTCTCCTGCTTCAAGTTTAGATATGTTATTGGATGATTCCATTCCAACGAGCTCAGCAAGTCCTTGTTGGCTTAAACCGGCCTTTTTTCTGAGTTCTTTTAATCTTTTACCAAATTGTTCGGTTAATTTCATTTTTTACCCTTTTATTTAATTTTAAAGGGCATTTAAGTGTTTTAAAATGCATTATCGGGGAGAATATTTGCAAAAAATTCATACTAGTATTACAATATTTATTAAAAATTATTCTTACTGGTAATAATTTACACGAAAAATTAAAAATAACATGGAGAATATATGAAAAAGAGAGGCTTCTCATTAGTTGAGATTCTTGTTGCTCTGATTATTATTAGTTTAATCACAGCAGCCTTAGCACCTGTAATCACTAAAAAACTAAGCTCAAGTGGGATAACAATTGCTGCTGGTGGTGGCGGAGGCAATACTCCGGACGAACCTGAAATTACAATCGAATGCACAGATGTTGACCCTAATTGCCTTGTATGCAAAGGGGAAGAATGTTTAACTTGCGATTCAGATTACGAATTAAATTCTGAAGGAAAATGCGAATCAAAAGAACCTGAATACGTAACAAGGCGTCCAGCCTCGCAAGAAGACTGCGATCCATATAAAGCTCATTATTTTCAAGGTACATGTATTACAAAAGGAAATACAGGCGACACTTCAAAAGGCGGAGCGCCTATTGTAAATGTTGATGGCATAGAAAACAAAACAGCAGGTTCAAAATGCACAACAGCATCTTGTTGTTGGACAGGAACTACCGCAGGAACTTGTTCAACATATTCAAATAGCAATTATAGTGGCTGTACTAGAACAGTCTGCACTTGGGGAGCAGCAAAAATTGCTTGCGCTAATTACGATATTAATGACACTAAAGGAAAATGGCGCTTACCAACATACGATGAATTACAAGTTTGGAAAAACGTAAGTAATAACAATGATGTTGCAGGAGCAGTTTCAACCTTATCTAAACGTCTTGGCAAAAGAGGGCTAGATTTATGCGACTCTTCACAATACGGAACCTCGCACTACGGCTCTGCTGTATGCGCTCATACCCAAAAATGCACAGCCGTTTCAGGTGGTGATGGATATTGTAGGCCATATCGTGTTTGGGGAGAAGAAGATACTGCTGCTAATGCATTTTACTTACAATTAAATGAGCAAAGCATGTCAACAGGAACAAGCGCAAAGCAAGGCTATGGTTATTCTTCAAGATGTGTTTTAGAAGAAGTTTATGCACCAGAAATTATGCCTGAAGAAGAAAAAGATATGTCTGATTATAAAATTCCTGAATCACAATCGGAATGCGACCCATATAATGCTTATTATTTTAATAATACCTGCATTACAAAAGCTAATGTCGGAGATACAGCCAATGGTGGACCTCCTCTTGGTAGCAGTACAGTAACAACAGGTTTATTTTCAGATTACGGAATACAAGTTCTTGCTCCAAGCAGCGATTGCACAACAAGAACATGTTGTTGGACAGGTTCTAAAACTGCTGGAACTTGCGGAACTTTTACTCCAACTAAAAAAGCTTATGATGGTTGCAACAGAACCGTGTGTGATTGGTGGGCTGCTGATATTGCTTGCAAAAACTATTCTATTAACGACTCAAAAGGATTGTGGGAGCTGCCAAGCCAAGATGATTTAGCCGCTTGGAAAAATGCATACACCAATGATTTATCAGCATCAATTGCAACATTTTCAAAATATTTAGGAAGCAACGGTTTAGATTTGTGTGATGGTTCACAATATGGAACATCTCACTATGGTTCTGGCGTTTGTGCGCATGTACAAAAATGTATAGCTACAGGAAAAGAGGATGGATATTGCAGACCATACGATGTTTGGGGTGAAGCATCCGATGCTGCATCAAATACGACAACTGCTTTCATATTTAGAATTAACGAAGGAAGTTCAAGTGTTTCTTCCGGAGTAGATAAATCTTTTGCAGGTAAGTCAGCTCGATGCGTTTTAAGAAAAGTTAAAAAAGGAAATGAAGCTGCAGCTCCTGCTGCGGATACAAGAAGATTAAAAACCCCGAGTTCACAAGCTGATTGCACTCCATTTAATGCATTTTATTGGAATGGAACTTGTATAACAAAAGCTAACGGTGGAGATGTTGATAGAGGAGGAGCACAACTAGATAGCAACAATACCGTTGTTGCAGGAAATTTAACAGATTATAATATTTATATTTTATCTCCTGGCGGTTTATGCACTTCAAGACATTGTTGCTGGACAGGTGGAAAAACCGCCGGCACTTGCGGAGCTTATTCAATAACAGGGTCTTATGATGGTTGCAACAGAACTGTGTGCAATTGGTATGCAGCAAAAACAATTTGTGATAATTATAGTATTAATAATTCAAAAGGATTGTGGGAACTTCCAACTCTTGCAGATTTAAATATTTGGAAAACTGCTATCGGAAATGATACTGCTGCAAATGCAAAATTTAGCAAATTTTTAGGATTAAATGGTCTAGATTTGTGCGATGGTTCACAATATGGAACATCTCACTATGGTTCTGGCGTTTGTGCGCATATTCAAAGTTGCAAAACAAATGGTGTAAGCGATTATGGTCAATACTGCTTCCCGTATCAAGTTTGGGGAGCAGCAGCAGATGTATCATTAACAAGCACAAATGCATACAGATTTAATTTGGATTCTGGAAGCGCAAGTGTTTCTTCAAATATTGCAAAAATAGAGGGTGGTAAATCTGTCCGCTGTTTGATTAGGAAAATACCTTATTAAGTTTCATATTATTTTTTTAAATCGTGTTGGAGAGGGTGTCCCTCTCCTTTTTTTAATGCGTAAGCCAGCGCACAAACGAGCTTTCGTTCAAAAAGCGAGTTGGTGTATTTGATAGCCGTCGTCGTGCTTCGCACAGCACAGCCACTCGTCTGCGTTCGCTAAGAGCAAAGCTCTAAGCTCACTTGACTTGGGTAGTCCAGTATCCGCACAAGCCCGCCAAGCTCATCGCTTGCCGTGCATGTGCTCCACATCCTTCTGCTCGTTTTCTCTCACAGGGCGAAGTCTCGCCACTGTTCGAGTGCAGCTCGAACAAAAAAATGCTCTGAAAAATCTTCTTTCTCAGAGCTCCGATGTTATTGAAAGGAAAAGTATAGAAAATTAAACTGGATTTAGGCAAAAAGGTTAAAAAGATCCTTTTCGCTTTCTTCTTGATGTCCATTTTCATCGTTAGCGTTAAATGGATTAAAGCTGTTTGATGAATTTGAGTTTTTGTCTGATGATTCGAAAACTTGGATGTTTGAAATTTCTTGGCTTAATTGTTTTGGTGCAATTATTTCTTGCGCTTGAACTGATTGAGCCATTTCAACATTTTTTGCAACTTGATTTGCTGAGTATAAGCTTGCTGCTGCTGCTGAGTTTAATTGAGCAATATCAACAGCTTTAGCGTATAAGCCAGCTTGAGTTAGAGCAATTTGTCTTTGCAAGTCTGAGTTTGTTCTTGAAGAATATAAATCAATTCCTAAAGTAGCTCTGTTAAATTTAGAATAATCAATCGCTTGAACTTTTGGTTCAGATTTTGATGATGTTTCTAAAATTTGACTTGCAACTTTTGCAACGTTGTTAACATCAACACCATTAGCAGAATATATAGCTGAATTTACATTTAACATTGCCCTTATTGCTCCACTTTATTGTCTAGTTGTTCCTTATATTTTTATATTCGACAGCTTTAGTATTAACTTTAGGAAAATTGTTTTATTTGTTACATTTGTTTACAAATTTTTTTGAAATATTTTTTTTAAAAAATGCTTTATAAAATTCCATTCTTGTTTTATAATTATGAAAAATCGGAACAGTTATGAGAGCAAATAAAACAAAATTAAATATTAATAAATGAAGTATGAAAGAGAAAGCGTTTTGCTTTCTTTTTTTTATGGAAAATGAGAGTTAAAAATGATAAAAAAAGATTACGTTGGAATAATTCAATCAATTAAAAATATAGCACTCAATACTTTTGAAATGAAAATCAAATCTGATTTAAATGAAGCACAT
>SUTT01000024.1 GCA_015152565.1 Cyanobacteria bacterium SIG27 | reverse complement strand
TTTTATTTATGCTAAAATAAACTTACCTTGTCCACGTAGTTCAGATGGATAGAACGTCGCCCTCCTAAGGCGGATGTCGGAGGTTCGAATCCTCTCGTGGACAAGTTTTTAATATTTTTCTTCTATAATTTCACAAATTTTATGATAAATCGCAATATGCATTTGCTGCACTTGAGCCGTAACAGCACTTGGCGCATTAATTTCTAATTCAACATCTAAATCTGTTTTATTTTCACCTGTTAAAAAAATAACTTTTAAACCTTGCTTTTTAGCTTGCTTAATTGCAGCCAAAACATTTTTACTCTTTCCGCTTGTTGAAATTGCAATTAAAACATCATTCTTTTTTCCTAAACCCTCGATTTGGCGAGAAAAAACATCATCAAATGAATAATCATTTGCAATAGCGGTTATAATTGAATTATTTGCGCTCAGCGAAATTGCAGGCAGGGAAACTCTTTCTTTTTGAAAACGAGATATAAATTCTGCTGCAATATGATTACAATCGGCAGCAGAACCCCCGTTTCCGCATAAAAGAAGCTTGTTGCCAGACTCGAAAGCTTTATTTATAATATCGCTTGCTTTTAAAATAACATCTTGCATTTCATTTAATTTTTTAAAATTTTCAATTTCGTTTTTAAACATCTTTTTCTCTTTCAAACAAACAAACAGCCTCGATATGATGAGTATAAGGGAATAAATCTACTCCTTGGACAAACTTTGGTTTAAAACCATCTTCGATTAAATATGACATATCTCTTCTTAAAGTTTGCGGGTTACATGAAACATAAATTATATTTTTAGCTAATTTTGAAATCGCCTTTAGCCCACTACTATCACAACCCGAGCGAGGAGGGTCTAAAATGACATAATCAAAAGAGCGATTTTGCTTTTCAAAATCAAGAAAATGTTTTTTAGCGTCACCCTCAAAAATTTCATAGTTTGAAACGTTATTCAATTCAAAATTTTCATACGCCATTTTAATAGCGTTTTCATTTTCCTCAACAAGCGTAATTTTAGAAGCTTTTTCAGATACATATATCCCAATTGCACCAACTCCGCCATAAGCGTCTAAAATTGTAGAATTTGGCTTAATATTTTCTTTTACAACATTAAAAAGATTAACAGCAGACGCTGGATTAACTTGAAAAAAGCTCGTTGCACCAATTTTATAGGTTTTATTTTCTAATTTTTCTAAAATATAATCATCGCCTGCGATTTTTAAAGTTATATCCGATAAAATTTTATTTGTTTTTTTAGGGTTAAAATTGACAAATCCGCCTTTAATTTCAGTGAATTGTGCCATAATTTTTTTAAAAAATTTAAAAATTTTACTCTCATAATTAATAAATTCATCTTCATTGCAATTTAAAACCAATGTTAATAAAATTGCACCATTATCAGATGAAACCCTTATTAAAACGTTTTTTAATAACCCCTTATGGCTTTTTTCATCATAACAATCAAGTTCAAAATTATCTCTAATAAATTGAGCAATATCGTTTATTATTGTTGGTTGCAAAGGACAAAATTTAATGTTTGTTAAAGTGTGCGAATTTTTCTTATAATAACCCAATAAAATTCTTTTAGAATTTTTTGTTTGTTGCGCTGGAAATTGAATTTTATGGCGATATTCTTTATCAATTGGGCTTTTTATAACCGGATAAATATTTTTTTCATCAATAATATTTTTAAAAATATCTTTTAAAATTTCACTTTTTTGCTCAATTAAAAAATCATAAGAGCAATTTTGACAATCGCAACTTCCGCAAGCATTATAAAGCGCACAAAAAGGCTTAATACGATTTGGAGAGTCTAATATTTCAAGAATTTTTCCTCTTGCAAATTTTTTATTTAAAGAAGTGATTTCAACTTTTAATTTATCTTGAGCAAGTGCATTCTCAACAAAAATAACGAAATTATCTTCACCATATCTAGCTAAACCATCTCCTCCAAAGACGGTTTTTTCAATATTAACCTCAACAACATCACCTAACTTCATTAATAAATAAAATACCTATCAAAATCTACATCATCAAAAGAACAAAGCAGTTGATAAATTTCGTCTTCTTCATCAAGCCTTTGATATTTATATTCATCAAACTTCCAAAATTTTGGGTTAATTCCGCTACAACGAATAATATCGTGTTCATATAAAACTTTTAATTTCTTTTTAACAATATCAAGGCTTAAACCAACTCTTTTTGATAATTCAACCGCTGTTATTCCTTGTGGGTTTGAATATTTTTCAGGCGTCAAAAACATAAGCTCTAAACCAACGAGCTTTAATGCCTTATCTTCATTTTCGTAATCATATTCAAACATATTTCTATAATACCCTAAATTGTGTTATTATTTAAGTATGAAAAATATTTTCTTCATAATTTTGTTATTACTCTCTTTTCAATTGCCATCATCTGCTACAGGTTTTGGAACATATAAAACTGAAACAGAATATGGTTTAATAGACGGCTTTAAATGGAATTTCTTTAATCGAGGTGAAAATAAGCCTATAGTGCAGCTTAAAAGCGAAACCAAGGAAGAACAAGAACGATTAGAGAGAGAAAAAAATAAACCAAAAGAAGAGCAAGACGAAATTCGCCTTTACAGATTTATGCTTGATAATACTGTAGCATTTTAATTTTTAAACAAAAATTTTACTGATAAAAAGAACTCATAAACTAATTTTAAAAGCTTTTCATCATTTTCAAGTGCACAAAAAAGCTCGTTTTTAATTTCTAAATTACTTTTATTATCAAATTTATATAATTCCCAAGGTTCAACCTTTAATGCTTGTGCAATTTTTTGTAAAGTATCAAAAGCAGGTGCAAATTTCCCATTTTCAATATAACTAATATTTGGAGTTCCAATGCCAACAAGTTCAGCTAATTTTTCTTGGGTAAGATTTCGTTGCTTTCTAATTTCTTTTATTTTTTGACCCAATTGTTTTTTAATATCTTGCATTGCACACCCTCATTGTTTAATTTAATTTTCCAATGAAGATGTTTAAAAAATAATAGTATGTAGCATTATAAAATAACTTGATATTTAATGTAGTATAGTATAAAATTACTAGTGCATATTATAAAATTTTTAAAAATATAATATGCAACATTAAACACGAGGTAAAACATGAAAACAAATAAGGGTTTTTCTCTAGTAGAAATACTAGTAGCACTAATAATAGTTTCTCTAATCACCGCAGCAATGGCGCCAATGATAACTAAAAAACTAAGTTCAAGTGGAATTGTAATAGGTGGTGGTGGCTCTGGTGGCGGAGGTGGCGGTGGTGCTACTTTAGCTTGTGGAGATATTCCTGATTGTATATTGTGCAAAGATAGCATTTGCTATACTTGCATTAAAGATAAAGAAACTTGTGAAACAGGTAATTTTTTAGACGAACCATCATGTAGCTGCAAACCCTGTAGCGATATTATGAGTGGTTGCACAAGTTGTACTAAAGGAGGAGTTTGTACATCATCAACCGCTTGTAGTATCTTTGGTGATTATTGTATTCAATGCAATGTAGCTGAATGCGAACAATGCCGTTCAGGCTATAATTTAGCAGATGATAAAAAATTATGCATTCCAGATAAAATTGATTGTGTTGATCCAAATTGTGCAACATGTTTAACTGACGCTAATAAATGTGATGTTTGTAATGGTGGATATGACGCAGAAGACGGCGAATGCGTTACAGCAAGACTTGTTGATTATACATTTAAGGATTCTTCAGGTAATGACATTAAAGCAACAGGAACAGCACTAGCTCAAAGCGGAAATGAATGGAAAATCAAAATCATTAAATCAGGTACAATTAACTTTACTAAGTTATATTCCGTAGTCGATGTATTTGTTGTTGGCGCTGGTGGTGGAAGCTCTGGCGGAGGTGGCGGTGGAGGATTTACTAAAACCGAACTAAACGTTGTACTTAATATTGGTGAAGATTATCCTATCACTGTAGGTCAACCTAATGGCGGAACTTCAAGCGGTTTTGGCATTTGGGCTAGGGGAGGTAATTCTAACAATAGCAATAATGGCGGTGGCGGTGGCTCTGGTGGTGATGGCTGGGGTGAATGCACTGGAGCAAGAGACGGAGCAAATGGTGCATCATTTGCTGAAAATGGACAATCGGGTGGCAGAGGGCAGGTAACAACTACAAGAGAATTTGGAGAAGCCGCAAGTGGAACTTTTGCAGGTGAAGCTAGGGGCAAATTATATTCAACTGGTGGCAAAACCACTTGGTGTGCAGCAGCGGCGGCAGGTGGTGCTAATACTGGAAATGGCGGAACAGGTTCTAGTGGTGGTTCTGGAATTGTTATCGTTCGAGGTTATGGACCAATTGATGGTAATCAAACTTGTAAAATTAGAAACTGTCAAGAATGCGTAGCTGGAAATGATTACTCTTGCAAGACTTGCGCTAAAGGATATAAGGTTGATGGTAGTAATTGCATTCCTAATCCACCCGTTGTTTATACTTATACAAATAAAAATGCTAATTCTGTTTTATCAATAACAGGTAACACTTGGAAAATGAAATTTACAAACTCAGGCACTTTTACACCATCAAAAGTCCCTGGAACTGGCGCTATTAAAGTGTTTGTTGTTGGCGGAGGTGGCGGTGGTCAACAATGTGGCGGTGGTGGCGGTTACACTATTACGAGTGGCTCAACATTATTTAAAGGTACTGGATATGGAATAACCATTGGCGGACAAGCACAAGCTAGCTCTGGGTTTGGTGTTTCGGCTTCTGGAGGAGGTAATGGGAATAGTAGTAGTGGTGGAGCTGGCGGCTCTGGCGGTGATGGTTGGGGTGCTTGCAAAAGAGCAAGCAATGGCGCCAACGGACAAGATTTTAATTCTTCGCAACGAGGGGGTGCGGGGCAAGGTTCGACCACTAGGGAGTTTGGCGAAAGCTCAGGTTGGCTATATTCCTATGGCGGTTGTAGTGGTTGGGCTTCAGGAAAATCTAATGGTGATTTAAACACTGGCAACGGAGGCTCTGGTGGTGGAGCTGGCGGAACAGGAATTGTAGTTATTAAAGGTGAATTTTAGATTTCATGTTATTTTTAAATCGTATTGGAGAGGGAAACCTCTCCTTTTTTTATACCCGAAAAGCAAGGAGCCGACGCCAGTCGAGCGAACGCTTTGAGGGCAGAGGTGTGTGAAGCTCGTGACGGCAGACCGATGAGGTCTGGCGGACAGAGCGAAAACCGTACCATGGCGACGTGGAACGAAGTTCCCCAGGAGCATACCCGAAAAGCAAGGAGCCGACGCCAGTCGAGCGAACGCTTTGAGCGGCAAAGCTGTCCACAGGATGACTTTATCCGTAAGCTTACGCACGGCTAAAGCCTTGTGAAGCACGACGGCGGCTGCGTTGAGCCGGCGCCGAGTGCGTAGACCTTAGATGACCGCCGTAGCAATCTTTGATTGCACAGGCGAATAAACCCGAGCCAAGTGAGCTTAGTGCGTTAGCACTTAGCGAACGCGGGCGAGCGGCATGCTGTGCGAAGCACGACGGCGGCTGCGTTGAGCCGGCGCCGAGTGCGTAGACCTTAGATGACCGCCGTAGCAATCTTTGATTGCACAGGCGGATAAACCCCAACCGAGCGAAATCTGTGCCATGTACATCTGAAAAGCAAAAGACAAATAGATTCTTCGGTCGCTACGCTTCCTCAGAATGACGGATGTAAAACCCTTGTGCACTTCGTTATTATGAACACAACAAAATTAAAAAGCCGCTACATAAAGCAGCGGCTTTTCTTATGCTTTCAATTTGACTAAGCTTGCTTGTTCATCGCCTTAGTCCAGTTACTCAAAAGCCGGAAGCTCATCGCTTCCAGCTTTTTCGGCACATCCTTCTGCGCTGAACTGCGTTCGCTAAGCCAAGTCTGGCTAAGCTTACTTGTTCATTGCTGCTCCTGAGGGACTTCGTCCCACGTCGCTTAGCAACGGTTCCGCCTAAAAACGCCAAAATTCAACATTTTGTCGTTTTCTTTACGGCTACACCCTGCCCATCGCTGCTCCTGAGGGACTTCGTCCCACGTCGCCATGGTACGGTGTCCGTGCTCGCCGCCTGCTCAACGCAGCCGTCGTCGCACTTCACACACCTCTGCGCTGAACTGCGTTCGCTAAGCCAAGTCTGGCTAAGCTTACTTGTTCATCGCTTTTTTAACTTCTTTTTTATATTTTTCAACATTTGGTTGAAGAACTTCATCAAGAGCGATGTTATCAGGTGTAATATTACCTCTTTGCGCTCTTAAAATCCAACCTGTATATAAAGTTTCAAAATGTTTAAGTTCAATAAATCTTGCAATTGATTTCATTGATAAATCTTCAAGAACAATTTTTGAAACAGGATGTTGAGCGCTATATGCACTAATTACACCTTCCATAACTGCATTCATCACTTTGTCATCTGATTTAACATATACAAAAGTGAAGAATGAATCCATGTTATTTACATCTAAATCAGCTTCAGCATTATAGTGAAGATATCCTGGACCAACGTTTGTATCTGTTAAAACAGCAGCTTTTAGTGATTCATTTTTAAGTTGTTTTTCCCATAGAGTTGTTCCGAAGAATTCATCTCCAAAGTATTCAACAAAATGTTTATCTTTACCCATGTTTTTAGCTTTAACGTTAAATTTAGCTAATTGTAGGGCTTCATTTTTTTCAATATCTTCATTTAAAAATTCAGCTTGTGCATCTAAAGAAGCTTCCATTAAAGCTTTAACTTCAGATTTTTCAACACCTAAGAATAATAAAGTGAAAATTGTAGCGTCGTCAAAAATAGAAAATCTTCCGCCAACATCATCATGAACAAAACCAGATAATTTAATTTCGCCGCTATCGACAATTCTTCTTAGAGCTGATTTTTCGCTATTTGCATCAGTCATAGCAACAAATTGGTTTGATGTATCAGTGTTTCCTGTGTGTTTTTGAACAGCAGCTCGAGCTTTTTCATAACCTACAGTAGTTTCTAATGTTCCACCAGATTTTGAAACAACTAAAAATAGAGTTTTATCTAAATCTAATTTTGAAATCCATCTATCGAAGCTCATTGGAACAACTGATGAGAAAAAGTGAACGTGGCTATCAATTCCTAAAAGTTTAGTGATATTTTCTGTAGTATGACGAGAGCCACCAATACCTAAAATAGCTAAATCTGTGTATTTGTTAGCTTTAGCAGTTTTAACCATATCTTCCATTTTATCAAGGTTTGCTAATTGGATATTTGGTAATTTTTCAATCCAATTTAAAAACATACCGTCTTTGCCTGCACGGTTTTTAATGTCAGCTACAGCTTTACTAGCTAATTCTTTAAAATTACCGCAACAGCATTTTTTTACAACTTCAACTGTACTTGTCATTTTGTTTCTCCAAAATCTATTACATCAATTTTCATGATGTAACAAATATGAGAAAAATTCAAGAAATTATTGCTGTTCTTTTGGCTTTTTTGCGTCGTCTAACACTTTTTGCGGATTATTATAAACATATAATAAATCTTCGCAATCTCTTTTTAATCTTGCAAGATTGTTGAAATCAAGAATAGGTGGAATATCGTCCTTTAGTCCGCATTCTTCAATTGTTGGATAAGTATATGACCAATCTTTTGTATCATCACTTGCGTTATTTCCTTGAGGTCTTCTCATCCTTTGAGCTTGATATGCTTTTTTAGTATATTCTTGATATTTTTCTACAATAAAAGGATAATCCTCTGTATTTGTATATGCTTCTTGGAAGAATTTTTCAAACGGAGTAAAAGAAGGATGGTTTTGCTTAATAGACTTATTATCTTTTAATTTATAGCATAAATCTTCAATGTCTTTTAACATTGCAACGTCAGAACCCAATATTTGTAATTCTGTATAAAAACCACGATTGTCTTTTCTTCTTCCAATGTTCGTAGTATCAACATCTAAATGTAAAGCCATATAACCAGCATCAGAATATGCTACTTTAATATCAATCGTAGGTAAATTATTAGCCAATCTTACTTCATTGATTACTTGTCTAATTTTTCTCAACTGTGCTTCAGTAAAATATGGCACTACCTTTTCTTGTTTTGGTTTATTATCTCCATTTTCTTCTGCTGAGCTTTGCTCTTGTGGCTCTTCTTTTGGAACATGATTTTCAATTTCTTCTATAATCATTTCTTCTTCACGAATTAATGTGCATAATTCGTCAACAATTGTATCCATAGTACTATCAAATGCGTCTTTTACAACAATTCTGCAACCAGCAACATCTCTAATATTTTCTTTAATACCTTCTTTACTGAAAGGATTAAATGTGGTCAAATATGGTCTTAATCTTTTATTTGGGTCTTTTTGAGGTAAAAGCGTCTTTGCAAGCTTTTTAACAACTTTTTCCTTTATACTTCCTGCTGTTTTAACTCTGCTTTGAAGTGGTTCAATAAGCCCATCAGGATTAGTTACTTTATCGTAAATATAACCTTTAAAATATTTTTCTATTGTATCGTGCAAATATTGCTTTGCTTCTTGTGCATCGTTATGCAATTGTTCACAAATTTCGTCATTATGAACTGCACTCATAAGAGCTTCATCATCAATATAATTACCTTCTTTGGCTTTAGATGTAAATGACACAGTGTCATGTGCTAAAGGTTTTAAATTTGCTCCATTAAAGCTAATGACATTTGCTTGATTGTTTCCACCAAGTACACGAAGTGAAGGACGTAAATTCGATTTAAAATTTAAAAAACTAATGTTATTTATCATATTTTTCTCCGAACTCTATAAAACTCCTGAATTTTAAAAGTTGTCAATAATTTAAAAAAAGTTTTACAATAAGATACATGTTATTTACAAGTTTAAAAAAATATTGCACAATAAAAGCTATGGGAAAATGTAAAAAAAGAACTCTAAATGGCAGAAGAAGTGCTTCTCCATATTTTATGACTAGAGAAACAGCAGTTAACAATGTATTTAGGATGTTTAACGAGAACAAGAAAAAAGTTGATTTAAAACTAGCGATGGATACAATTAGCTTATTTGGTTTATCAGCAGAAGAACTCTCGGAAGCGGGAGTTGCCTACGAAAACCTCAAAGCCCTTGGAAGTGCAATTAATTAAGCATAAAAACCGTTAATTTTAGCAGCATTTTTAGGGAAAGCTTGGCTATATGCAAGTTTTTGAACTTGTTCAGGTGTCAAATTATCTGATGAGAAATTTAATTGATTTCCATTTTGATTTTTAGGCATCGCAGCGGCTACTTGCGCTTGCGTTGGAGAAGATTGGGTGAAACCTTGCGCTTGTACAATTTCATTTGTACTTTGCGCAACTTCTTGCCCGTTAACTTGTTCTTCTTTCATTGGGAAAATTTTATTAATTAAATTACAAGATAGCATACCCCCAATTGCGTTTCCAACAACGCTTCCAACAGCTGCTCCTAATGGTCCAATAATTGAACCGACTGCTGCTCCTACTGTTCTAAAAGCAACACTGAAACCTGCATCAGTTACAAATGTGGCAGCGCCTGCTGCGAGCGCTTTACCTGTTTCTTTCATGCCGGCTATGAAACCATCATTTTTAAAAGCAGGAATTGCTTGGCTTGCAAATCTTGTCACCACTTCAGTACCTGCAAAAAATATACCAAACGGGTCTTTTAATTCTGATTTAAACAATGAACCAAGATTTTTTCCAAGGCTTTTTGATGTAACTTCAGCTATATCAACGCCTCTTTTAAGCTTTGTTTCTAAACCTTCGCTAAGAATTTTACCCGTTTTATCTTTGGCGCCATTTAAAAGAACATCTGCTTCTTTAAAGTTAGCTTCATTTATCTTTGTATAGTCTTTTTTTGTAAATACTTTTTTGATTTTTTGAAAAAAAGTTAATTTATAACTACCATCAGCATTTTGTAATTTTTTTAATTTTGCAAAGTTTTTCTTTGCTCTTGCAAGTTCTTCATAATTTCTTGCAGTTGCATAACCTCTTGTAAAAAAATCAACATCTTTGTGTTTATCTGCAAAAGCCCTAAGGGTTTCATTGTTTAATTTTGCAGTTTTAATTGCGCCATTTATACCAAATCTTCTTGCAGAAGATAAACTTCCAAAACCACCTGTCATAACGCCAGACATAGCAACGCTTGTTGCCGCAGAACCTATTAAACTTGTACTTTGTTGTGTAACTTCGCTAGACATAATAAAACTATAAAACCCCTATATGTAAATAAAGTATTTTTAGTTAAAAAAATTGCCTGCTAATTTATAAACTTTTTGATAATATAAAGTTATGAACTACAATTTAAAACACTACGCTTATATTGGCGATTGCGTTTTTGAATTATTTATTCGAGAAATTGTAATAAATAAAACTCAAAAACAAGATATGATGCACAAAATATCTACAAAATATGTTAATGCTCAAGCTCAAGCTGATTTTTTAGAAAAAATTATTGAAAAATTAACCCTTGAAGAACTTGAAATTCAAAAACGAGGAAGAAACTTAAAAATTACAATAAATAAAAAATCAAACCCCAAAATCCACGCTCTTGCAACATCTTTTGAAGTTTTAATTGGATATTGGTATTTAAATAATAAAGCAAGATTGAATGAAATTTTAGAAATTTTAAAAAATTCTATAGAATAAATTGCGTACCTAACATCAATCTATGAGAATCAGATTTTGCTTCATTTTCACAAAAAACATAATTCAACATCATACGGGCAGTTTGACCTAGGATATACCAATTTATACCTGCTGTATATTCTCTTGAATTATTGTTTTTAATTGATTTATCTTTATCAAAATCATCAAAACGCAATAAAAATTCTAATTTTTTAGTTATTCTATAAGCTAAGGTTAAATTATAACCATAACCCTTTCTATTTGTTAAGCCACTACCGCCATTTGAACCATCAGCGTGTTGATATTCTGCTCTAAGCCAAAATTTATCTTTATCATATCTAATAGCACTTGATGCTACACTAAAATCAGTTGAATTTCTTTCTCCATGGGAAATCCCGCCACCAACGTATAGTTTTCCTAGTTTATCTTCAACATTTGCAAATGGTTTAAAATCAACCCATAAATTCCCCTCAACCCCAGGGAAAAATTCATGATAACGAACATCAGAACTAAAACCACCTATTTCATAATCAACCCATTTATAGCGCCCGTCAATTTTAAGCCCTGTTTTTCTAGCGTTTGAAAAGCTTCTAGCCGCTTGAGAACGAGTTAAAAAAGGAATTGTTTTAGCGCTATTTCCGCCCTCATATCCAACTTGCGGGCGAGATGAGCCCAAAAGAATGGTATTATTTTTAAATCTCATTGATTCAATATGGGCATCCAATAAAAATCTGTGTGAAAAGTCTTCAAAAATATCTGGTGTTAAATCGAAAAGCAGAGTATATTTTTCTTTTTCAGATT
Organism: Cyanobacteria bacterium SIG27; assembly: GCA_015152565.1. Classification (GTDB taxonomy): domain Bacteria; phylum Cyanobacteriota; class Vampirovibrionia; order Gastranaerophilales; family Gastranaerophilaceae; genus RUG14156. The sequence goes on along the minus strand of SUTT01000024.1, from coordinate 20,238 downwards.
TAAATTTACCTGATAAACCAACGTTAATTAAAGATGTATCATATTGAAAATCGCTATCGTCACTGTCAAATGTTTCACTAAACGTGTGAATCATGTGTCCATGAAGAGTAGTGTCTTTTAAAAAGCCTTTTTTATATTTTAGAGTCAATTGCTCCCTAAACATACCGGCAGATGAATTTAAATCATATTCTTTTTCAATTATTCCTTTTAGAGCTTCTTTAGTGTATGGACTGATTTTTTCTTCAATACGTTCCTCTGGCTCTAAAATGATTGGTTTAAAATTTTCGTCTTGCTCAAAAATATTATCCTCTTCAACTGCTTGAAGAGGAGATATTGATAAAATTATTAAAGATATTAAAAGTATAATCTTTTTCATATTGCTTGGCTTTATGTAACAGCTTACATAATAATAGCACAAATTTATCAACCCTGACAGCTATATTTTTATGGTTCTAATTGAAGATAAGAGATATTTTGTATATTCATCTTTAGGATTTTCGAAAATATCTTGAACATCACCAAATTCAACAATGCTACCTTTATTCATAACAGCGATTTTATCTGATAAATATCGAACTAAATTTAAATCATGTGAAATAAAAAGAATGGTTAAATTTAGTTTTTCTCTTAAATCTAACAATAAATTGATTATATTAGCGCTAATGCTAACATCAAGTGCACTAACAGGCTCATCTGCCACAATAAACTCTGGTTTTAAAATCAAAGCTCTTGCGATTGCTATTCTTTGCCTTTGACCGCCTGAAAATTCATGAGGATATTTTTTTAAATCATCGCTAGATAAACCAACGAGGGAAATTATCTCTTCAATTTTTTCGTATCTATTTTTTTCCTTATGAATAATCAAGGGTTCTTCAAGCGTTTCTAGGATTTTCATTTTAGGATTTAGACTCGAATATGGGTTTTGAAAAATCATTTGAATTTTTTTTCTATATTCAAAAGTTTCTTTTTTATTAAATTTCAAGATATTTTGATTATTAAAAAGAATTTCGCCACTTTCTGGTGTAATTAATTTTAAAATACAATTAGCTAAAGTCGATTTGCCACAACCTGATTCGCCAACAAGAGAAACAATTTCCCCTTTTTTAATTTCAAGATTGATATTTTTTAAAACGTGGTTTGCTTCTTTTTTGGGAGTTAAAAAAGAATGCACTTCATCGTAAGTTTTTTCAAGATTTTTAATAGAAATTAAAACACTCATAGAATAATTATAAACGCAAAAAAGCAGGACTTTCATCCTGCTTTTTATTTAGATGTTTGGGAAAGTTTTATTGAATGGAATGTATTATTTTATACAAAATTATTTTTAAAGAAACTAAAGTTTCTTGTTCATTTTTTCTTCTTTTGCGCTCAAACGCCGGAACGAAAAGCGTAGTGCTATCGTCAAGGCTCAACGCCTCGCCGATTTAGCACCGGCTCACGCAAAGAAAAAACGCAACCAAAAAAGAAGAAAATATGGGCTTAGTTGGTTTTTTGGTGTATCACAGCGCTTCAAAATTTATTTCCTAAGTAAAACAGTCGGGATATTTTATACACCTTAAACAATAATTTCTAAGTTTTAAAAAAATATTTCATTTGCGCAATAAAATACCCTCCAGTTTTACTTTCGTATGGAATTAAATTTTTCGCTTGTTGAAATTAAATGCTACAATCCATCATTGTGAGCCCAAAGGGCGTGGCAATCTATGCATTGATTATGAGTAGTTACTTGGATTGCTTCGTCACTTACGCTCCTCGCAATGACGAGTTGAGAATCTTTTTCAATAATCCTTTTTTAAATTTTTATCATCACATCAAAAATCTGGAGAGAGCTTGTGACTTTTTGTTGAGTTTTGGTTTGATGCTTATTTTGTATGGGATTAACTTAATTACAAGCTCTCGACTGTTTTTTGAGTAGATAAAAATTTAAAAAAGAGGAAACTAACATTCAATCAAGCCATATTTCTTTTCTTTCGGTTCACTTTCTTTTCTTTGCTTGGCGCATGAACAAAGAAAAGAAAGTGAACAAATAGATTTATCTATTTTAAAAAAGAAATTGTATAAAATAATACATTTTATACAAAAAAGCAGGACTTTCATCCTGCTTTTTATTTATTATATATAAAATATTCTATTCATCGAATACAATTTTTTTCAATTCTTCCCAAATTTCACTTATTGAACCGTCTGCTTTTAATTCTTTTAAAATTCCCAATTGTTTGAAAAATTCGTACAAAGGAGCAGTTTCGTTTTCGTAAGTCACAAACCTTGCTCTTGCGGTTTCTTCATTGTCATCTTTTCTGATTGTCAATTTAGAATCGCAAATATCGCAATAGTCCATAATTTTTGGAGGATTTGAAATCAAATTGTAAATAGTTCCGCATTTAGGACAAGAACGGCGGTTGATTAATCTTTGAATTAATAATTCATTATCAATGTCAAAATATACAGCCATAGCGTCTTCTTTTAGGTCAAATTTACCTAATTCAGATAAAATTTGGCTTAAAGCTTCTGCTTGTTCAATCGAGCGAGGAAAACCATCCAAAATAAAACCATCAAGACAATCGTCTTTAGATAATCTATCTTTAATAACTTCAGATACAACTTTTAAAGGTACGAGATTTCCCTTGTCAATAAAACCTTTAGCAATTATACCAAGTTCAGTTTCGTCTTGGATATTTTTTCTTAATAAAGAACCGGTATCAATGTGTGGCAAAGACAATTTATCTGCCAATCTTGAAGTTTGAGTTCCTTTTCCTGAGCCCGGAGGTCCTAAAAATATAAATATTTTTTTCATTTATTTATCCTTATTGTTGCAAGAAACTTTCATAGTTTTTTGCTAACATGTGTGTCTTGATTTGGTTAATGAAATCAAGAGCAACACCAACCAAGATGATAAGGCTTGTTGCGCCAATACCTTGGAATGTTGTAATGTTCGTGATTTTTGTTGCTACTGTTGGAATAAGAGCAATTATACCCAATGATAATGCGCCGATAAACGTAATTCTAGATAGAATTTCATTTAACTTATCAGCAGTAGGTTTACCCGGTTTAACCCCAGGAATTGCTGAACCGTATTTCTTTAAGTTATTAGCAATTTCTTTTGGTTGCATTGATGGAATAATTGAAGCGTAAAAGAAAGTTAACACCACAATTAATGCAAAATAAATTACATAATAGCTTATTGAATTTGCGCTAAATATCATATTCAACTTTTCAAAAATTCCCGCTACAACAACATTATCAATATGCATGTGTTGTACGAAACCAAGAACAGTTGCAGGGAATAATAATATTGCAATAGCGAAAATGATAGGCATAACACCACTTGGATTTAATTTGAATGGAATGTTTGTGTTTTGCCCACCATATACTTTGTTTCCAACTTGGCGTCTAGCAGAAACAATCGGCACTTTTCTTGCTGCTTCGTGAAGCACAATAATGAAAATAATTGTGGCTAAGAAAATTCCAATTAAAACTAATAAACCAAGTTGAAGCATAGTATCTTGAGCAACTAAAGTTGCCGTTCTATTACAATACAATGGAATACCAGCAATAATACCAACAAAAATCAATAATGATGCACCGTTTCCAACACCTTTTTCTGTGATTAATTCAGCTAACCACATAACTATCATAGCTCCAGCGCTAAGTGAAACCATACAACCTGCAATAAACATAAAATGATTAACTCCAGGCATAATTGCACCAGGAAGCTTAAACAGCGCTAACGCAAAAATGAAAGATTGGAAAAGCGCAAGAAAACAAGCAAAATATCTGGTATATTGTTGAATTTTACGGCGTCCTGCTTCACCATCTTCTTTTTGCAATTTTTCAAGATGTGGAATAATTACTGCCATCAATTGCATAATAATTGACGAAGTAATGTATGGTCCAATTCCAAGAGCAAAAATGGAAACTTTACCCAATGCGCCACCTGAAAACATATCAAGAAAGCCGATTAAGTTATTCCCACTTGCCAAGGCTTGGAAAACTTCATTATTAATACCATAAATTGGTAATTGTGCGCCAAATCTAAATAAAGCAATTATGGCAAAAGTGAATATAAGCTTTTGCTTTAATCCACTTGCTTGCCAACTTGCCATTAAATTTTGCGCAACACGTGTTGAGTCGATATTTTGTTGCATTATACTAATTCAACCTTTCCGCCTGCTGCTTCAATTTTTTCTTTAGCTGATGGGCTAATATAGCTTGCTTTAACTGTAATAGCTTTAGCTATTTCGCCATTTCCTAAAATTCTTAAAGCGACAGCGGAAGAGTGAGCTTTACCAGCTTGTTGTAAGCTTGCTAAATCAACAACTTCAACATCAAGTTCAGCTAATCTTGCAACGTTAATTGCAAAAGATTCTTCTCTAAATCTGTTTTTGAAACCTTTTAATTTAGGCATTTGTCTGTAAGATGGCATTTGTCCACCTTCGAAGCCTCTTTTGTGGCTGTTACCACTTCTTTGACCTTCACCGTTGTTACCACGGCAAGATGTTTTACCATGACCAGATGCAATACCTCTGCCTTTACGTTTTTTAGCGTGAGTAGCACCTTCAGCTGGTCTAATATCTTCTAATTTTAACATTATATTAACCTTCCTAAAAATAATTAATCTACGATTTGTACAAGATGAGATACTTTATTAACCATACCCATAATTGTTGCACTAGCTAAATGTTCAACAACTTGGTCTTTTTTCTTTAAGCCAAGAGCACGAACAACTTTAATTTGTGATTCGCTAGCACCGATTGTGCTTTTAACTTGTTTAATTTTTATTTTTTTATCTGACATTTTATTTATCCTTTTTGATTATTATGCATTTAACATAGTTTTAACATCTAAACCACGAACAGCAGCAACTTCTTTGAATGTTCTTAAAGATTTAAGAGCGTTTAATGTAGCGTTAGCAGCATTAAGAGGAGATTTAGAACCAAGTGATTTAGCTAAGATGTTTTCAACTCCTGAAAGTTCTAATACTGCACGAACTGCACCACCAGCAATAACACCGGTACCTTTTGAAGCAGGTCTTAATACAACTGAACCTGCACCAGATCTGCCTGTAATCATGTGAGGAATTGTTGTATTGAATAGAGGAACAGTTACAAGATTTTTTCTAGCATCAGCTACAGCTTTTTGAATTGCAATGATAACTTCAGCAGCTTTTGCAACGCCCATACCAACTTGACCTTTTTTATTACCAACAATAACAATGGCTCTGAAAGATAGTTTTTTACCACCTTTAACAACTTTTGTTACTCTGCGGATTTGAACAACTTGTTCTTTCCATTCAGATTCAGTTGGTTCAACTGTTTCGATTTTTCTTCTTCTGCTTTTTTTAGCAGGTTTTTTTTCTTCATTAACTGGAGCTTCAACTGCTTCAACAGTTTCTACTGTTTCAACTTCTTGAACTTCAGCTTGGATTTCTTTGTTTTCTTCCACGTTTATTACCTTTCTTAATGTAATGTAATTTCTATATCTTTTGGGGTTTTCCCTTAAAAACTAAAAAACACAACAAAAACAACTTTTTTCTAAGTTATTTGTTGGGTTATTGAGGGATATTTCTGACAAATTTAATAATATAATAAAAAGATTTTTTTGCAAGTCCCCCATGGGTTTTAAGGTAAAAATTATTTTATTTTTTTGTTTTTGCTTTTTATTTCAAGTGAAATATTATACAATAACACTATGGAGTTTAAACAAAAAAATACTAAATATTTATTCTTTGTTTTTATATTAATTTTTATTGTGGTTTATAGCTTAACTGCTGATTTTCTACAATTAAAATCTTATAATATTATGAACAAGCTAACTGTTGATAAAAGAACGCCATCAGATGAAATTTTGCTTGTTGTCATTGACGATAAATCACTCCATGAAATTGGCAGATGGCCTTGGAAAAGAGAATATTATTTAGAAATTTTTGATTATTTTGAAAATTATACCAATGCAAAAATAATGGGCTATGACGGGCTTGTGATGGCTCCGGATTTAGAACATCCAAAAAGCGATGAAAAGTTTTTTAACTCAATTGGAAAATTTAAAAAATTAACAGCAGGCGTTGCTTTTTCAACTGATAATTTTGAAAAAGGAATTGATGAAAAATATTATAATAATTTATTAAAATCAAAAACAAACATAAAAATATTAGATAAACGCTCTAAAAAATATAAAACCCAAAGCGAATTTAAAAGCTTCACAGTTTTGCAAAAACAATATTTTGAAAATATCAAATCACTTGGTTTTGTAAATATGGATAAAGATTTAGATGGCTATATAAGAAAAGCAGATCAGTTTTATACTTATGATAATGCCTTTTTCCCATCTATGGGCTTTATGATGTATTCAAAATATACAGGTATAGATAAATTTATCTTAACCGATAAATATACTTACGGTTTTTCTGATAAATATACTCTTAAAATCCCCTCGCAAGTTGATAATGGGGTAATTTCAAATTATATTTTATACTACAGTTCACCAGATGGAATTTATTCACACAAAAAATATTCAGCTTCAGATATTATAAAATCTTATAGAGCAATAAAAAATAATCAAAAACCAATTTTAAATTCTAAAGATTTTGAAAATAAAGTAATTTTCATTGGTGCAAACGCTAACGCTCAAGCCCTAAATGACATTGGAAGAACGCCAATTTCAGAAAATTTTTCTGGTTTAGACATTCAAGCAACAAACTTTGATAACTTAATTAACAATCACTACTATAAAACCGCAAGTCCAATATATAACTTTTTAATTTGTGTTTTGATTTTTATTTTGATTTTCATTCTAGTAAACACAACTCCAATCACAATTGCGCTTTTATCAAGTGTTTGCATAATGTTTCTTTATTTATTTTTTGCAATTTTTATGTATTACAACAAAATTGCTCTAAGTTTGATTTTGCCTGAGTTATTTGTTCTTGTTGGAATTGCCTGCGCTTATTCTTATAGATACTTAATCGAGGGCAATAAAAAAGAAAAAATTCAAAAGGCTATGGGAAAATATCTATCCCTTGAAGTTATGCAAAAAGTTGTAAATAATATCGACAACATTGAACTTGGCGGAAAAAGAGAAGATATTACTGTTTTATTTGCAGATATCAGAAACTTTACAACAATATCAGAAAATATGGACCCAAGTTCAGTTACAATGATTTTGAATGAATATTTTTCTGCTTTAGTTCCAATTATTGAAGAATATAACGGTGTTTTAAATAAATTTATGGGAGATGCCGTTTTAGCTATTTTTGGTGAACCTAAAAAATCAAACAACCATGCGCTAGAAGCTGTCCAATGCGGTTTTAAAATGCTTAAAAAAGTAAAGCACTTGCAAGACAAATGGATGGATGAGGGCAAACCAAAAATCGAAATAGGAATAGGTATTTCATCAGGCGAAGCATTCATTGGAAACATCGGCTCTAATGATAGACTTGAATACACCGTTATCGGTGATACTGTAAACACTGCCTCTAGAATTGAAAACTACAATAAAGTTTATAAAACAAACTTTTTAATTAGCGAAGAAACATATAAAAGAGTAAAAAATCATGTTGATGTTATAACTATAAATAATGTTATGATAAGAGGAAAAGCCAGCAGAATGACAATTTATGAAGTAATCAGGCTGGTTGATTAAAAACAAAAAAGCTAAAAAAGGATTTTTGGTTGAGTTTTGATGAAATATACGAAAAAATAAAACGAGCTGTCACGTTGGAAGTCAAATACCAATATATAGATTTTGACGGCAAAAAATCTAATTTTTCTAAATTCATGATTTCAACTTTATATGAAGTTTTAAAAAAGATAAATAAAGTCGAAAAGCCAAATATCGCCCATTTAATTAATCTTTTTGAAAGCTATCATATCGATTCTGTTCACAATAGAAGATATACAATCGACAAGACTCTTGAAACTTTTGCTAGACTAAGAAAACTAATCAAACCAAAAGTTAAAAAAGAAGAAGAAAAAGAAAAAAGAGAATTTGTTGAAGAAATTGAAGATGTTGATGTAAGCTTTATCAAAGGCGTAGGTCCGCAAATAGCTAAACTTTTTAATAAAATCGGCATTTTCAAAGTCAAAGATTTAATTGAATATTATCCAAGAAAATATATCGATTACCTTGGGCAAAATAAAATTAGAGATTTAAAAATCGGAGAATCCGTATCGGTCTATGGAACAATTGTTCGAGTTCAGCATTACACAACAGCTAAAAAATTAACTATTTTCTCTGTTTATATTAAAGATTCAACAGGAATGTTACCTATTAATTTCTTTATTAAAACTAATAATAGAAAAATAATAGAGCACTACAAACAAGCTTATCCTGTTAATTGCGTTGTTCTTGCGCTTGGAAAAGTAAAATTTGACGAATATAATTCAAGAATTACTCTTGATAAGCCAACAATTCAAATACTTGGAACAGGGGCAGAAATTGATATAAACAAAAATAATATCGTTCCAATTTATACACTTTGCGAAGGTTTAAACCCAAGAACTTTAACTAATGCTATTCAAAATGCACTTGTTAAATTTCAAGATAAAATTTATGAACCGCTTCCTAATGATATTATTGAAAAATTTAATTTCATAGATAAAAAACAAGCAATTATTGATATGCACAAGCCAAAAAACCTTGAGGAAGTTGAAATCGCACGTCAAAGGCTTGTTTTTGAAGAACTATTTTCAATGCAATTAAATCTTGCACTAATTAGAAAAGAAAACAATAAAAATGAATCAATAAAACTACAAATTAAAAAAGGTGGTCTTGTTGAAAAATTCATTGAAAATCTGCCCTTTAAATTAACCAATGGTCAGCAAAAAGCACTAAACGAGATAATTAACGACTTAAATTCGACCAATCCAATGCAAAGGCTTTTGCAAGGTGACGTTGGTTCAGGTAAAACCGTTGTTGCTTGCATTGCGCTTTTATGTGCGATTGAAAATGGCTATCAAGGGGCAATTATGGCTCCAACGGAAATTTTAGCTACGCAACACTTTAAAAACTTTTCTTCTTGGCTAATTCCGCTTGGGTTAAGTGTTGGGCTTTTTGTTGGAAAAAACACTGCAAAAGCTAAAAAAGAAGCGCTAACTAACCTTAAAAACGGTCAAATTCATATTGCTATAGGAACCCATGCGCTCATTCAAGAGGGAGTAGAATTTAATAATCTTGGCGTTGTGGTGGTTGATGAGCAACACAGGTTTGGAGTTAAACAAAGAAATGCTCTATTAAACAAAGGTAAAATGCCTCAAATGCTTAATATGACAGCAACACCAATCCCAAGGACTCTAGCTTTAACTTTGCATGGTGATTTAGATGTAAGCATAATTGATGAACTGCCACAAGGAAGAAAACCAATAATCACAACGCTTGGCGAAGTAAACGAAAGAAAAAAAATCTACGATTTAATTAAAAAAGAAATTTTCTTTAAACATCAAGCCTATATTGTTTATCCTTTAATTGATGAATCAGAAGCAGTTTCTGCTAAGGCTGCAACTTTAGAAGCTCAAAAACTGCAAAAGGAAGAATTTAGCCAATATAAAATCGGGCTTTTGCATGGCAAAATGACAGGTGAAGAAAAAGATAAAGTCATGAATGACTTTAAAAACGGGCTTTTTGATATTTTAGTTTCAACAACAGTTGTTGAAGTAGGGGTAGATAACCCTAACGCAACCGTAATTGTTATTGAAAACGCTGAGCGCTTTGGACTTTCCCAGCTTCATCAATTAAGGGGCAGGGTAGGCAGAAGCGATAATCAATCATATTGCGCTCTAATTACTCAAAGCAGCAATAATGAAGTTAAAAAACGCCTTGAGATTATGACAAAAACAAATAACGGTTTTGTCATCTCTGAAAAAGATTTAGAACTTCGTGGTCCTGGGGAATTTTTGGGCACAAGGCAGTCCGGTTTACCTGATTTTAAACTTGCAAATTTAGTTGAAGATACAAAAATATTGGAAGAAGCGAGAGCCTGCGCTCTTGAATTTGTTGAAAATAAAGATATTAACGATTATCCGATATTGAAAAATATTGTTGAAGCAAACCAATTGTTTAGAGGATAGGAATAAACAAGGTTAATTCCTATCCTTAATTTTACGCTAAATATTCTTTTAAATATTGCGTTTTATCAGATTTTCTCAGCTTTCTTAATCCCTCCATTTCTATTTGTCTTATTCTTTCTTTTGAAAAGCCCAAAATATTTCCCAACTCTTCCAGTGTTTTTGATTTTCGGTTTTGCAAACCAAAACGATTTAAGATAATAAACCTTTCTCTTTCATTTAATAAATCAAGCGCTAAAAACATGTCCTTTTTAAAATCAATCTGTTCTATTCTTTGGTTTGGTGCATTTTCAACCGTATCAGAGATATAATCTTCTAATGATAAATCCTGAGCAACTGGAGTATCAAAGCTAATCGGCTCTTTTATAATTGCTTCTTTTGTCATTTTTATTTTTTTAACTGTTGTTTTAAGGCAAAGTGCAAGTTCAATATCTGTTGGCTCTCGCCCTAAATCGATAGATAGTCTTGCAATTGCTTTTTTAAGGTTTCTGATTTTATCCCCCATGTGCACCGGAATTCTGATTGCTCTAGAGTTATTTGCGATAGCTCTAATTATTGTTTGTTTAATCCACCAAGTTGCATAAGTTGAAAACTTAAAACCTTTTTTATAATCAAACCGATTAGCTGCTTTAATAAGCCCTAATGAGCCCTCTTGAACTAAATCCATAAACAAAATTCCTTGACCTGTATATTTTTTAGCAATAGAAATTACAAGTCTTAAATTTGCCTGAATTAACTTTTTCCTTGCCATTAGGGCTTCTTTTTTACTCCCCTCTTTTATTGTTTTTCCAACTGCTATTTCCTCCTCTTTTTTCAAAAGTTTAATTTTGCTTACATCTTTTAAATACATCTGCAAAACTTCATCTTTATTCGTTATTACATTAAAAGTTTTTATTTCCTCTTCTCTTGTTTGTTCATCAATATCATTGATATAGCTATAATTGCGCTCAACATCCATAAACACCTCCTAACGCTATTTATTTTTTAGACGAAAAAAATTTAAAAATGTTTCATATTTTAAACAATTGATTTATTTTTTTGAAAAACAATGTTATAATAGTTTTGTGAAAAAATTCACAACTAGTTTAATAGGCAAACTAGGACGCACTAACAATAGTTGCGTTCTTCTTTTTTATTAAGGGTCAATAAAGTTAATGAAAGAATTTACAAACAAAAGAGAATTAATCGAAACTATTACCCCTGTTGTTGAAAATACTGCAATGAGATATGGTTTAATTCCACTTGAAATTTTGTTTGAGCGTGAAAATAACCGTCATTTTTTAAGAATTTTCATTTATTCTCCTGACCATAATGTTTCACATTTAGATTGTGAAAACATGAGTCGTGGACTTGGCGATATGCTTGATGAATTAATTCCTTTTAAATATTTCCTAGAAGTTTCTTCCCCCGGGTTGGATAGAAAATTTAAATCTGAAAAAGAATACATTGTTTTTAAAGGTCATGATGTAATAATTAAACTTAAAAACAGTGTTGATGGAATTAGCGAAAAAACTTTTGAAGCAAAATTATTAGACTATAACGAAGCTTTTGGAATAAAAATTGAAATTGGAAATCAAGAATTTATTATTCCAATGGAAAAAATTCACTCTACAAGATTAAACGACAAAATTGAAATAAATAAAAATAAAGGAGAGAAAGATGATTAAAATCGGAACTGCCCTATTTGAAGCAGCAGAACAGTTTGAACGTGAAAAAGGAATTTCAAAAGAAGTTCTTATTTCTTCACTTTGCGATGCATTAGCTGCAGCTTATAAAAAACATATTAAAGATAAGGACGCAACAAATGTTGAAGCAATTTTAGATGAACAAGCTGGCGAAATCGGCGTTTTCAGAACAAAAGTTGTTGTTGAAGAGGTTATGGACGAAAACACTGAAATTTCTTTAACCGATGCAAAAGAAATCGACGAAGACGTTGAACTAGATGACGAAGTTAAAATCGAAGTAACTCCTGAAAACTTTGGCAGAGTTGCAGCACAATCAGCAAAACAAGTGATTACTCAAAGAATTAGAGAAGCTGAAAGAAAAATGGTTTTAGACGAATTTATGTCTAAAAAAGGCACTTTAATCACTGGTATCATCCAAAGAAGAACTGATAGAGCAGTTATCGTTAATATTGGTAAAACTGACGCTATTATGCCTCAAAGAGAACAAATCCCAGGGGAATATTACAAACCTGGAAACCGTATCAGAGTATTTGTTTTAGATGTTAAAGAAACTTCAAAACTTCCTCAAGTTATCGTTTCGCAAGCACACCCTGAAATCGTTAGAGAATTATTTGAACTTGAAGTTCCTGAAATTGAAGATGGAATTGTTGAAATTAAATCAATTTCTCGTGAAGCAGGCTTCAGAACAAAACTTGCTGTTTGGTCAAATGACCCATCAGTAGACTCTGTTGGCGCTTGTATCGGCCCAAGAGGTAATAGAATACAAACAATCGTTAGCGAATTGAAAAATGAAAAAATTGATATCGTTAGATATTCAAACGACCCTGTTGAATATATTGTAAACGCTCTATCTCCTGCTCGTATCATTTCTGTTGATATTTTAGCTGATGAAGAAGATAGAAAAGAAGCATTTGTTATCGTTCCTGATGACCAACTATCTCTTGCTATCGGTCGTGAGGGTCAAAACGTTCGTTTAGCTCACAGATTAACAAACTGGAAAATCGATATTAAATCTGAATCTCAAGCAAGAGAAATCGAAAATCGTCAAATGAGCGAAATGCAATATGAAGAAGAAGCTATTCAAGAAGACTACATTGAAGAAGAAGAAATGATTGATGAAATCGCACAAGAAGCTTTAGAAGAAACTTCTCAAATGGGCGTAGATGAAGATGATACTGTTGAAGAAGCAGTAGATGTTGTTGAAGAAACTGAAGAAGTTTAATTTAATCAACTAAAATATTCAAAAAAGAGGCTCAAAAAGCCTCTTTTTTATTTTTTAACTTTAATTAAAAAATCATTTCCTTTTAAAATAAAATAATTTCTATTATTTTCAATTATCGTATAAGGTTTTTTATCTTTATTCTTTTCATCAACTTCTAAAAATTCATAATTTGGAATTTCAACATATCTTCGAGCTATTTTTACATAAGGCACTGCCCAAGGATGAAGCGCTCTTAGGTGCCTATCAACGTCAATTTTACTTTGATTTAAATCAATTACAACTTCTTTTTCGCTTAATTGCGGTTCATAACTTGCAAATGTTTCATCTTGCTTTATTGGCTGAATTTGCTTTTTATCGTATAAATCAAGAAAATCTTTAATCATAGCCCGAGCAAGGCGAGTTGTTTTGTTTTTTAAGCTTTTTCCTGTTTCGTTTTCATCAATTGTTATTGCTTCTTGAAGAATAATATCTCCTTTATCAAACTTTTCATTCATAAAATGAATAGTTAAGCCACTCACTTTTTGATTTAAATAAATTGACCAAAAATATGGGTTTGCGCCTCTATTTTTTGGCAAAAGCGCAGGATGAAAATTAACACAAGGCACTAAATTTAAAATATCATATTTAAATTTTTCAGCCCAAGAACCACAAATTATCATATCAGGGTTTAATTTTTGAATTTCATTATAAAATTTAGCACTATTTACGCTATTAGCTTTAATATCGTGTAATTTTTTTGATTTAATTATTGTATAATCGTCGCTTTTATTAAAAATATCTTTGAAAAAAAGTTCCATTGGAGAATATTTAATTCTGTCGTTTCTAAAAACTCCAAGAATTTCATGGTCTGAATTTTCTATTCCCTCAATTAAGGAATAAAGCATTTGTCCATAACCAACTAAAACAACTTTTGCCATAAATTCATTATAGCAAAATTTTCTAAATAAAAAAACGAGAGGCACTACCCTTAGCTAAAATTTGCGCAAAAAAGCAGATACCGAAGCGAAGCCGTGTAAAAAGTTAATGCGTTGAATATTAACGTTTTTAGGCACAACTATCGATTAGCGACGCAAGAGTTTTAAGGGAGTAAAACATGCAAAGAAACTTTTTAAACTATTAAACCTTGCTATAATAATTTCTTACCCTATGGGTGGTTTCATTTTATAAGTTTTGCTATCACTCAACAAAAAAATAAGGCGTCGCTTCCCTCAAAATGACGTATGGTAAGATGCTTTCAAAAATACACATTAAAAAGCAACTAATCCTATACAACAGTTAATTTAATCTAAAAATGGGCAATTTATAATTAAACTTTGTTTTTATTTCTTAAAAAGCCCTTGACGAGCCTTTTTTACCATGATAGTATCATTATTGCCAAATACAAATAACTCCGAAGGAGGTGAAAACAATGCCAGAAGTAAGAGTTCGTGAAAACGAAAATATCGAATCAGCTTTAAAAAGATTTAAAAAGAAAATCCAAAAAGCAGGTATTCTATCTGAAATCAAACGTAGAGAAAGATATGAAAAACCATCTGTAAAAAGAAAAAGAAAATCTGAAGCTGCTAGAAAAAGAAAAGTTTAAGCTTATTAAAAAAGAGGTCAAAGACCTCTTTTTTAATGTTATAAATTCTCTCTAGTTAGTTTAATTAACTCAACAAATCTTTTAGATAATTCAACTTGTGATATCTTCATTTCTCTTGCTATATCTGTTTGGTTGAATTTTTTCATGTATCTAAAAGTAAAAATTTCATAATATCTTTTTTTAGGGAATTTCGTATCAATTGCTTTTACAATTTGAATAAGTTTATCTAAAGTGTGTTGCGATACTCTTTTTTGTGGGCAAAAATCCAATGGGTCAATTAACATATCCACAGAATCATATTTTTCGCTTCTTTGAATTTCTTCTTTTAAATTAACAACACTATTTCTTGCTTGCTGCATTTTAAATTCTTGTTCAAGCTCTTCGCTTTCTGATAGAGGACTTTTTTTAACGCTCACTATTTCTTCCTGAAGTCTTGAATTGTGCTCAATTTGACGATAGATTTTTGTTTCTTCGAAGCGTTTTTTTTCTTTGATAATTTGTTCCATACAACTATCGCAAATCATCATTAAATGGCGCCTTAAGCGTGCAATATCTCGAATAGCATCGATTAAAAGGTAAGATTTTCTATAAACTGCTTCGCAAAACAGCTCGATAAGTTCTTCATTACCTCTAAATTTGGCGCTTTCTCTGATGACAGACTCAATAAGTGCTCTATGTTCGCTATTAATTTGCAATTTTTTCATTTTCACACCACTTACAATAAAATAGTATTATAAATAACAACATAATGACACTTTGTTAACATTTTTTGTAACAATTCATTTCAAAAACTAGTCCAAATTATCGATTTTCTTATTTTATTTGGATTTCAGAATTTTTAGATATATAATATTGTTTGGTAATTATCATCTTATTTTTTAGACTTGGAACAGATGAAAAAAGCATACATAAAACTTTTCACTATATTAGCATTCTTGTCTTTATATATCGGACAGGGTGCGTTTTGTGATGAGTTAACA
This sequence comes from Cyanobacteria bacterium SIG27, assembly GCA_015152565.1. GTDB lineage: Bacteria > Cyanobacteriota > Vampirovibrionia > Gastranaerophilales > Gastranaerophilaceae > RUG14156. The sequence continues at coordinate 4,711 of SUTT01000024.1, read as the reverse complement.
ATTTCAGACGATGCTCCAACAACTGTTCAAGAGGGAATTGACGTTAGAAACTTCAAGTCAATTTTTAAAAAAAATAATAAACAAAAATCTGCTCCAAAAGAAATAAAACTTGAAAAAACAGAGCTTGATACTTCGACTTTTTCAATTTTTGAAGATGAAGAAACAACTCTATTTAATGAAACACCAAGTCTTGAAACAACGCAAAAAACCACCAAAAAACCAAAAAAAACATTTTTTAATTTTCTAAAAAAGAAAAAAAACAAAAATGAAAACGAGCTTCAAAATGAAAATCTAAATGAAGAAATTCAAAACGAAGACATCAATGACGAAGCAATTCAAGAGGGCGATTTAGCCCCAAACGAAGAACTTGCAGATGAAACATATTTCAACGATTCAGAAGTAGTTTATATTAAAGAAGTTGAAATTTTTGGAAATAATTTGCTATCAACAAACTATATTAAAGAACAAATTAAATCAAAAGAGGGTTATCAATATATCCGCTCTGATGTTTCTAATGATTTAAGAACTTTATATAACACAGGTTACTTTAGTCAAAACCTTAGAGCTCTGCCAATCAAAATTGATAACAACAATGTTAAATTAAGAATTATTTTAGAAGAAAATCCGCCAATTGAGGGCTTTAGCGTTAGCGGAAATAAAAGCATTTCCAATCGTGAAATCCTTGGCATTTTAAACAAATTAAAAGGTAAACCTCAAAATATTTTAAGCATAAATGAAGCAATTAATGAAATTCAAGAGCTATATTCAACAAGAGGATATATCCTTGCTCGTGTTGCTAAAGTTTCAGATGATCCTGATGGTTTTGTTTATTTTGATATTGATGAGGGTATAATTGGCGATATTATTGTTGAGGGCAACAATAAAACAAAGGATTTTATTGTAAAAAGAAATATTTTCTTGCAACCTGGAAGTGTTTACAACGAAAACACAATGCGCTCTGATATTTTACGCTTAATGGGAACTCAAGCATTTAAAGACGTTCAAAGAGAACTTGTTCAAGACGAACAAACAGGATTATATAACGTTTATGTTGCACTGGAAGAACAAAGAACGGGAAGAGTTTCTCTTGGTGTTGGTATTGACTCTGCTTCAGGTTTCTTTGGTAGTGTTGGCTTTGGGGAAAATAATTTCCGTGGACTTGGTCAAAAGCTTAACTTAAACTTATTGGCTGGTACCGGTGTTCTTATGAACGATAGTTCAATTGTTGATAAAGCAAATTTCCAAGGTGAATTAAGCTTCTTAGAACCAATGTTTAAACGTGAAAATCAATCTTTAGCCCTAAGAGCTTTTGCTAGATATTATGGTAGTTATCAAGTGCCTTTGGCAATTGAAAAACGCTTTGGTGCAGAAGCTACAATTGCACGTAAATTTACAACATATAGAAATCTTTCAGGTTCACTTTCTTTTGGTGTTGAAAGTGTTAACCTAAGCGAGGGCGACGCTACTAAAATGCAAGCAGTATATGCGCAACGTGGCGTAAATTGGGCAAACAGGAAAAACGAACTTGATGATGGCTTCTTCATTAAAGTTACTCCTGCTTTAATATATGATACAAGAGATAATATTGTTAACCCAAGAAGTGGTGTATTAGCTAGAGTTTCGCTTGAAGAAAACTTAGCAATTTCAGGCAATACATTTGGTAAATTGCACGCTATGATTAAGCGTTTTGCTCCTTTAGGCAAAAAATCATCATTTGTGTTTACTGCTCGTGCTGGCGGAAAACTCCACGGCGATATGCCTGATTTTGCAGGATTTGCTCTTGGCGGACCATACACAATTCGAGGCTTCAACATTTCAGAAGTTGGTGTGGGCAATGGCTACATGTTAGGAAGCGCAGAAGTAAGAGTTCCTGTTCCATTTGTTGATAGATTAACTTCTAATACATTCTTGAATAATTTAAGACTTGCAGCGTTTGTTGACGCAGGTACATTGTTTAACAAAACTACAGGTACATACGTTTACGACAAACCAGGATACGCAATTACAGCCGGTGTTGGCTTAAGAGTATTTATCCCAGGACTTGGACCAATCAACCTAGATTACGGTATTCCATTAACAAATTCCAAAGGTGCTGACAGAAGCAATGGCTTCTTCACATTTGGTATGGGCGAAATGTTCTAATAATAAGCCTTTTAATTTGTTTGTTAACTTTTGTTAAAATATTAAGCTAAATTCTAAAGTTTAGTTGAATTGTTGTCGTACTTAATTACATAGACAATAAAGATTAAACAATAAGGAGACAACAATGTTAGAACCTACAAACAGAATTGGACTTGGCAGCCAAACAATTGGTAATCAAGCAAGTGCAATGGCTAAAAAAGGCAACAAGGAAGCAAGTGAAACACAACAACAAACTCAAGCACAACAACAAAATGTGCAAAATTTTAATGAAAAAGACTTTTTTAATGCACTAAGTTTTGTAAGTCAACAAAACATGGTTCAAATTAATCGCCCAGAGGCTCAAGCGGTTAATCCGAGTGATTATTTAAGTGAAGAAAGAATTAGTGACATAGAAGCCATGATGGCAGAATTTGATTCCGGAGTTAGTGGTATCTCAAATACTATCGAAGCAGAATTCCCTGGAGTATTTGACGAAGCATCCAAAAATGCGCTCGCAGCAAGAATATTTGCTGGTGAGTAAAAGAGAAGTTTTCCTTATTCTCCTCTATTGTTTAATTTTAGTGCCGTTAAAAGTCTTTTAACGGCTTTATTTTTATATTTTTGTGGAATTATATAAATGTAATTTTTACAAAAAATATAGTATAATGTGGATGTAACCTAAAAGAGAAAATTATGAAATCACCCAAAGAAATAAATCTAGAATCAAAAATTTTAAATAAATTAAGAAATTTTCCAGATTGCATCAAGCTGGTTCAATATCTTTTTGAAGATGAAGAACTTCAATGCATGCAAGATTATGCAAACAATGTTTCAATTAAAAGACTTGGTTTTAATGACCATGGACCGGTTCACATGCGTCAAGTTGCAAATAATGCAATTAAAATGTTGAATATTCTACATACTAATGGCATTCAAACTTCCCTAGAAAAAGAAGAAATCGGAACTTTTGAAGATTCGATGTGTGGCGTTGTATTAGCTGGTTTAATGCATGACCTTGGAATGATGATAGGAAGAGCATGTCATGAGGAAATGAGTGTCATTTTAGCTATTCCTATAATGGATAGAGCACTAACTCATGTTTTCGGAAATGATATTCATAGAAAAACAATTATTCGTTCTCTTGCGCTAGAAGCTGTAGTAGGGCACATGTCGACTCAACGAATTCATTCTATTGAAGCAGGAATTATCTTAATTGCAGATGGTTGCGATATGACAAAAGGAAGAGCAAGAATTCCTCTTGCAATTAATAACACTCCTAAAGTTGGCGATATTCATAAATACTCAGCAAGTGCAATCGAGCGTGTAATGATTAAACCAGGCGAGCGAAAGCCAATTAAAATTACAATTGAAATGTCTGGTGATGTTGGTTTCTTCCAAATTGAGGAAGTATTGTTCACCAAGGTAAATTCTTCTCCAGCAAAAGAATATGTTGAGCTTTATGCTGGTGTGGTTGGCGAAGAATTTAAATGTTATTTATAATTTTTTAATTATTATATTTGTTTTAAATAATGGCAACTTGCCTTTTGGGGCGCTTGTTGCCGTTTTTGCGTGTTGCAAAAATAATTAATTATTAAGTAATGTAACAAAAAAAGCAACACTTGAAATCATAACTTTTATATCGTTTTTATATAAATGTAAACACGAGAACAATATTAAAGGAGATAAAATGAGCGTAAATTTAGTTACAGGTGCAAGAACATCTTATGGCGGAGTAGAAACAGCAGGTTCAATTGGTAGAACTGTTCAAACAACTCCAGTTTCATTATTTTCAACTTCAAATGAAACAGCAGGTTCAATGGGTTTTAGTTCATCTACCCCTTCGACATCAAGTTCATCAAGTGCAAGTTGTTTTTAAAAAATTAGAAAAGTATAGAGGAAATAAGAGATGACAGAGATTAAACTAATGAATTTCTTGTTGAGTGCTCTGATTTTGATTTCTTGTACGATGTTTGTTTGGACATTGAATTATGTTTCATCAGCTAATGATACACGTATACCTACCGCAATTTCAGCATTCAATGGATGAGATTAATAAAAAAGGCAAAAGCTACTAGACTGGACAAAAAGGCTCAAAGTAATTTGAGCCTTTATTTTTACGTTAAAAGGTTTCAAGTATTAACTTGAAACCTTTTATGGATAAATGTATTTGAAAAGTTTTAAGAACTAAAAGACATTAAAGCTTTTACAGAACGAGCTGTATCTTGCACTTCTTTTTCTGAGTGCATATTGATTGTATCATCAAGAATTTTAATTGCTTCTTGTTTGTCTTTAAGAGCTAAAAGTTCATTGATTGCACACATTGCAACACGTGCAGAAAGGTCATTGATACCTTTGCCTTTGTTAACTATCATAAGTTCAAGTGCACTATGAGTATTTTTGCGAATTAAGGCTTTGCTTGTTAATTCTCTGATTTCATCAATTGGGCAGTTTGTGCCAAGTTCGTTTAAAACTTGAATTGATTCTTCGTCTTTGTGTTTGCCTAGTGCTTCAATAATGTTTCTAACTCTTCTACTATTCATTACTAACTCCTTGTAATTCATTAGCTAATAGTGATTTTAATTCACTAACC